>JAPLSM010000362.1 GCA_026398635.1 Spirochaetota bacterium
ATGATGACTTCCATGTGGTGCTCGACGACGATGATCGACAGCTTCTCCCGCTCGAAGATGCTGTGGATGACGTCGATCAGCTGCCGCACCTCGCTCGGGTTCAGGCCCGCGGCGGGCTCGTCGAGGAGGATGAGCTTCGGAACGGGCATGAGGGCGCGCGCCAGCTCGATGCGGCGCTGGATGCCGTAGGGGAGGCTCGCCGGCATCGCCAGCCGGTACTGATCCAGCCCCAGGGAATCGAGGCAGTAGCGGGCGCGCTCCTCGATCTCTCGTTCGATGCGCCTCACGCCGGGCAGGCGGAACATGCCGCCCAGCACGCCGTAGCGGGTCTTCCAACTGTAGGCGACCTTGAGGTTGTCCAGCACCGTCAGGCTGGTGAAGAGGCGTATGTTCTGGAAGGTCCGGGTCATTCCGCACCAGATGATCTGGTGGGGCTTGTACCGTGTGATGTCCTTCCCCTGGAAGACGACCCGGCCCTCGTCCATCGAGTACACCCCGGTGAGGAGGTTGAAGACCGTGGTCTTGCCGGCGCCGTTGGGGCCGATGATGCCCCGGATCTCCCGCTCGTCGGCTTCCAGCGAGACCCGGCTCACCGCCTTCACGCCGCCGAAGTTCTTGGAGAGGGCTTCAGCGCTCAGCAGCATGCTTCCTCCTCGCCAGGCCGCGGAGCGAGAGCTCCCAGTCGCCGAAGATGCCGTTCGGCCGGAAGATCGTGGTGAGCAGGACCACGAAGGCGAGGAGCACGTCGCGCCAGACGTCGATGAAGCGGAAGAACTCGCCGAAGGTGTAGTAGATCAACGACGTGAGGATCACGCCGGTCAGGCTGTTCAGGCCGCCCACGAAGGTGATGACGATCAGCTTCGCTGACTCGAGCCAGTCGAAGAGGTTCGGCTCGATGAACATGACGACGAAGGCGTAGAGGGCGCCGCCGTAGGAGGTGATGGCCGAGCTGATGACGAAGACCTTGATCTTCTGTCGGTAGACGTTGATCCCCATCATCCCGGCCGCCAGCTCGTCGTTGCGGATGGCGATGCAGTCCCTGCCGAAGCGGGAGCGCTTCAGGTTGGCCGTGATGAAGAGGATGACGACGATCGAGGCGAGCAGCAGCGGGGCGCCGACCCGCTTTCGGGATGCCCGCCATGCCCAGCGCGCCGCCCGTCAGCTGGGAGAGGTGCAGCAGCGCCGCCCGGGTCATCTCCCCGAACCCGAAGGTGACGAGGAGGAAGAAGTCGCGCCGGAGGCGCAGGGTCGGGAGACCGATCAGGAACCCGACGAAAGCGCCCACGACCACCGCGATTGGGAGGGTGAGGGGAAAGGGCACGTGGAAGCGCAGGTACGCGACGGCGGCGGTGTAGGCCCCGATGAGGACGAACCCCCCCTGGCCGAGGGAGAACAGGCCGGTGAGGCCCGTCATCAGGTACACGCTGAGCACCATGATGGTGTAGAGGCTCGTGATCTCGATGACCTTTACGTAGAATGCCATTGCGCGGCCTCACGCCTTCACGAGGTATCGTTTCCCAGCGATGCCCTCCGGGCGTATCAGCAGCAGCAGGATGATCGAGGAGTAGATCACGATCGGCGTGGATGCGGCTCCGATCTCCCCGATGAGGAGGCTCTCCGCGGCCCCCAGGATCAGCCCCGCGATCACCCCTCCGCCGAGGCTTCCCATGCCGCCGATGATCGCGGCGATGATCCCCTTTAGAACGACCTTCCCGATGAACGGATCAACCGAGTAGGTCATGCCGATGAGGTAGCCGGTGATGCCCCCGAGGACGCCTGCGAAGAAGAACGCGGACGAGATGACGAGGTCGATGTTGATCCCCATCAGGCTCGGGGTGCGGATGTCCGTCGAGGAGGCGCGGATGGCGATCCCGACCTTGGTCCGCTTCAGGAAGAGGCTCAGCAGGAGGAGCACCACGGCCGAGGCGGCGAGCATGATGAGGTAGGTCTTGGACAGCGTGATGCCGCCGATGTGGATCGCGGTCTGCTTCATGAACTCGGGGTAGGCGTAGTAGTTCGACCCCAGGCTCGCGGAGAAGAATTGCTGCACCAGCATCGCGGTGGTCACGGAGTTCACCAGGAACAGGGTGGTCGAGGCGCCCTTCAGGCGGATCGGCCGGAAGACGAGCTTCTCGATGACGACGCCGACGAGCCCGCCGAAGAGGGTCGTCAGGATGAGCGTGATGATGAAGTTGTGGATGAGGTAGGTGGACAGGAAATAGCCGAAATACGCGCAGATGGCGACGACCGCGCTGTGGGAGAAGTTCGAGAACTTCAGGATGTTGAAGATCAGCCCGAACCCGACGGCCTCGAGGGCATAGACGCCGCCGAGGGAGAGGCCGTTGGCGAGCTGCTGGACGAGCGTTGTCAGTGACATCCCGGTCTCCTCTCGCGCGCGGACATGCAAAGCGGGCGGGGCAGCTGCCCCGCCCGCCGAAACCTCAGTCTGGTTACTTCACCTGCTTCGGGTAATACGCCATCTCGGCGGTCGTGAACTTCTTGCCCACGATCTTCAGGATGGACATCGTCAGCCCGTACGAGCGGTGGGTCGCAGGATCCATGTTGATCGTGCCGATCACCCCCTCGTACTTCTTCATCTCCTCCATCGCGTTGCGGATCTTCTGGGGGTCGGTGGACTTGGCCTTCTTGATCGCCTCCAGGATGAACCCTATGTCGTCCCATCCCGAGAACGAGTGCAGGCGCGGCTTCTCGCCGTACTCCTTCTCGTACTTCTCGATGTACCACTGCAGCTTCGGGTTGTCCCGCGAGATGTTCAGCGGGAAGTAGGCGCCGTCCGCGGATTCGCCCGCGACCTCGTCCAGCGGCTCGAACCAGGAGTTGTTGCCCAGCAGGGTGGCCTTCAGGCCCAGCTCCTTGGCCTGCTTGGCCGAATTGGCGTTCTCCGTGACGTACGCCGGGACGAACAGCGCGTCGGGATTCAGCTCCTTCACCTTGGTCAGCTGCGCGCGGTAGTCCAGGTCGCCGGCCTGGAACTCGAACGAACCCACGAGCTTCTTGCCCCGCTTGGCGAGGTAGTACTCGAAGCCCTTGGCCATCATGTAGGAGTAGGCGTTGGAGGGCGTGAACAGCATCGCGAAGGTGTTGAACTTCAGCTCGTCGATCGCGTAGCCCGCGATCATGGCGGACTGCTGGTAGCAGGAGGGCTGCAGCAGGAAGACGTACGGGTTCACGCGGCCCGGGTTGTCGGGCGTCTCGGGCTTGAAGTCGGGGGTGGTCACCCGCTCGTCCATGCACCGCGTCACCACCGCGATCTTCATCTGCTCCGCCACCGGTCCCACCGCGAGACCCGTGTTGGAGTTCAGCGATCCGTAGACCGCGACGACCTGGTCCTCCTGGACCAGCCGGGTGTAGTTCTTCACCGACTCGGTCGGGGTGCCCTTGCAGTCGTACGTGACCAGCTCGATCTGCCTCCCCAGCACTCCGCCCGCCGCGTTGATCTCCTTGACGCGCAGATCGGCGCCCTTCTTGGAATCGGTCCCCCACTGGGCCGTGCCCGCGCTCAGGTCCTGGTACATGCCGATCTTGATGGTGCCCGTGCCCGTATCCGGGGTTCCCGTGGCCGAAACGACCGCCGTGACGGACAGGAGCAGCATCGCGGCGATGACCGCCGTTGCCATTGCTCGTCTCATGGTTCTCCTCCTCCCTTATAATCAGCACGGATCCAACGGATCCGTTAAGCCCACTCGGTTCCCGGCGCGTTGCTTATCCGCCGAGCTCCTGCATGCCGCGCTCCTCGATGGCTCTCAACCGCCTGCGGGTCTCGTCGTCGAGCGGCGATTCCGTCTTCCGCGAGAGCCGCTCCTCCACAATCCGCGCCGCCTTGGCCGCGACGTCGACGCTGCCCTTCTCAGACCAGCGAGACCGGCGGTCCCGGTTCCACAGCTCGGAGTCGAGTACCTCGGTGCGGTAATGCCGGATGGTGTGATCCGATGCGAGGTAGTCGGACTGGTGACCCATCTCCCTCACGAGTGAGGCGGCGATGGTCTCTTCGTCGAAGCGGATCCCCGCGACGCTGCGGGTGATCGACTTCGCGATCTCGTTGTCGATGACCGCCTGCACGGGGGAGATCGTCAGGGTCGACTCCAGGTTCCCCACGCCCCAGATGAGGTTCACACCGCTCTGCGCGTGGTGGAGTCCGGTCAGGAGCTTCTCGAAGCTGGCCTGGCCGTCCGCGACGGTCGCCTCGGTGCTCATCCACGCGGCGGACGGCAGGCCGTAGAAGCGGGCCATCTCACCACCCGCGGCCTGCAGGAGCCCGTTCTCCACGCAGCCGGTGAGCGTCTCGGCAGTGCGCATGTCGAAGATGTGCGGGAACCCGGCGTTGAAGACCGTGGGCCTGCCCGGCTCGAGCGCCTGGACGATGACGATGCCGCTCAACACCTCCGCCACCGCGAGGCACAGCGAACCGGCGAGGGTGACGGGGGAGGTCGCCCCGGCGATCACCTCCGAGTTCACCATGACCGGGATGCCGAACCCTGAGGTCGTCTGGAACACGTCCAGGGCGAGCCGGGTCCAATGGAGGGGGCTCACGACCGTGAAGCCGAAGCTCACGATGGGAAGCTGCTTCAGGCTCGCGCCCTTGAAGCGCTGCATCCCGAGGATGGCCTGGCACATCTCGATGATGATCCTGGCCCCGTCCGGCGTGTAGATGCAGGGCCGCAGGTGCTTCCTGCCGTGCTCGGCCATCCGACGCAGGCCGGTGAAATCCCTCGTCTTCGGCGGGAAGTCGCTGATGCTGGTCCCGACGATCGCGTGGACCGCCTCGAGGGTGTCGTAGAGGCGGACCATCTCGACGAAGCGCTCCTCGGTCATGTCGACGCGCTTGCCGCCCCGCTCGTAGTAGAGGGCGTTCCCGCCCCAGAACAGCGGGGGAGAGCCTGTGGCGATGGAGGTGGTGCGTCCTTCGAGATCGGCGAGGACCACGGTGCGGGGGCAGGACGCGAGGGCCTTCGAGATCATGTCCTCGTCCATGCGGACGACCGAGTTCTTCCGGTCGCCCCTGGCACCGCGGGAACAGAGCAG
Organism: Spirochaetota bacterium; assembly: GCA_026398635.1. Classification (GTDB taxonomy): domain Bacteria; phylum Spirochaetota; class Spirochaetia; order SZUA-6; family Fen-1364; genus JAPLSM01. The sequence goes on from JAPLSM010000362.1 coordinate 5,044, forward strand.
CTCGAAGATCTCGGGGTGATCGACCCGCACGCCCACCTCGGCGAGAATGGAGCGGGCTTCCCGGTCGGTGCGCGTCAGTTGCTCAGGGGACAGTTGCGGCATGGCCCATCATAGGGTGCCGGAAATACGCCGTCAAGGCGAAACGAACGGCAACGCCACCGGTCGTCCCTCGCGGACCGATGCGTAGCCGGCGCTCACGATCTCCAGGACCCTGCGGCCGCCGGCGCCGTCGGCGCCGTACCTCGGATCCCGATCCTCCTTCACGCACGTCATGAAGTGCTCGATCTCCTCCACCCACCCCTGGCTGCGGCGCTCGTCGGGCATGGGGAAGCTCCACCCGACGGTGGTCTCCACCTTCTCCATTGCGTAGTCCAGGCCCTTCGTGGTGAAGGCGCGAATGGGCGAGCCCTGGCTGAAGTTCGCCTTGATGGTCCCCTCGCTCCCGAAAATCTCGACGGAATCGTCGAGACCCCCCTTCGTGATGAAGTCCGCCTCGATCAGGCCCCGGGAGCGGTCGGCGAAGATCACGAGCGCCAGCGTGAAATCCTCGCCGTCATATTCCGGGTGCATGAGATTCTGCTCACCCCCGCCGGTCATGCTCGCGTACACCGAGACAGGGGGGACGCCCTCCTTGAGCGAGAGCAGGAACCCGAGGGGGTGGACGCTCATATGGATCAGCGTTCCGCCACCGGCGTACGCCTTCTGCCGGCTGTAGCGGGAGTGCGTGTCGCCGCTGCATTCCCTGCCACGATAGTAGAGGAGTTTCCCGATCGCCCCCGACTTCACGATTTCGGCGACGCGCTGCATGGCGGGGGCGAACAGCCAGTTCTCCGCGTAGAAGAGCCGGACGCGGTTGTCGCGGGCAGCCGCGATCATCCGGTCGGCCTCCTCGAGGGAGACCGCCAGCGGCTTCTCGCAGATGACGTGCTTGCGGTTCGAGGCCGCGGCGACCGCCACCTCGCAGTGCAGGTTCGTGGGCACGCACACGCTGACCACGTCGACGTCGCTGCGGTCGACGAGCTCGTGCCACTTCGTCGTCGCGGTCTGAATGCCCCACCGGCGTGCGAAGTCCTCGGCCCGCTCCCGGGAATGCGAGCTCACGGCAACCGCCTCGGCATCGGGGCATCGGCGCAGCCCCTCCGCATGCGTTTCCGCCGAGAATCCCGCGCCCACGATCGCGACCCGGATCTTCTTCATGCCGATCCTCTCCCTGCCTGCCGGCTTCCGCCCGGGAAGGCGGGCTCCGGCAGCTCCCTCCTGATCTTCTCGATCGCGTACCCGAACCCCGGTCCCGAGAGGCTGGAGAGGTCGACCATGCCGTCCCGTCGCCGGTACACGCCCGGATGCACCTCCGCCTCGGGCAGCGAGGCATCGGGGTAGAACTGCATCCCGTTCGTCTCCACGCCCATGATGGTTCCCGCGTGCGCCGCCAGCAGCACGTGGGGGATCTGCGCGAGCATCGGGTTGCTGAGATCCTGGACCATGAGCGTCATCCCGTGGGCCTTCGCCCAGCAGGCGGAGAGGAAGCGCCAGTCGTGCGCGCTCTCGTCCATAAACAGGGGCTTCCGAGCGCTGACGCTGTGGACGTCGATGCGGTTGCGCTCCAGATCGTAGGGGAAGGGCTGCTCGACGTACAGGATCCTGCCGTACGTCCCCGGATGTTCGGCGAGGAGCCGGTCGAGCATCCCGTTCACGTACGCGGGGTCGGTGACCGTGCAATTGAAGTCGGCGCTCAGCCAGGGCACGCCGTGCTCGCCGGCGATGGCGCCGACCGCGACGAGCCGGCGGTAATCCCACTCCGGATCGTCGCCCCGCAGCTTCACCTTGAGGCACGCGAGGCCGTCACGCCTGATCCAGTCCGCGAGCAGCACCGGGTAGCCGTCGTCCGGCTCGTTCCCCTTGAGCTCTGCGGCGACGATCGGGTCCTTGCCGGCCACCAGGTGCCAGGCGGGGATGCGCTGCGGGGCGGGGTGGACAAGGTAATCGCACGGGTACTTCCCCGAGAACGAGACGCCGCTGCCCCGTTCGGGTTCGAGGTAGTGCGAGAGGTCGCGGTTCAAGTACCGGGACGTGTAGGTCTCGTACACGGGGAGACCGAGGAGCACGCCGAAGGCATCGTGGAGCGCCAGGTCGAACGCCGAGCAGCAGACCAGGGCTGCCAACCAGGGCATAGGCTCGCCTGGCCTGCGGAGCCGGTTGTGCTCACGCAGCAGCGCAGGGAGGACGCGGTGGATGAACCCATGGCTGACTTCGATCGGATGCCCGCGCCGCCCATACCTGGTCCAGGCCGAGGCGAGCCGCAGCGAAAATTCCTTCAATGAACGATGCCGCTCCTCGTAGGGGAGGGCGCAGGGCCACACCCACTGGACGCTCAGGGGTGTTTCTCCCCACCCGCTCGCCCTTCGCCCCTTTCGGTCCTCCACGTCGAGCCTGACCCTGAGGCAGGTCACCGTGGTCAGGGTTTCAGGTCCGAACTTGAGGGGTATCCGGGTCGCCAGGGGGAGGAACCACGCGGTGCAAGCCTTCACCGCGATGTCGTGTTCACCCTTCCGTGCCACGGTTGACGAAGCATCCATGAGGTAACGGCAGAGTACCGGGGCGCAGGTCAAAAGTCAAATCGCGCCAGAAAAGGCATTCGTGCTATAATCGCCGCGGGAGGCAGATCGTGACCGACACGCAGCGGGGTGGGCCTCTCTCGGTGGACGCCGTCAGCGGAGCCCGGGATGTCCGCGAGTTCATCGAGCTCCCGCACCGCCTGTACCGAACGGTGCCGCAGTGGGTGCCCTGGTTCCGGACGGACATGCGGCGGATCCTCACCCGCCGGCACCCCTTCTTCGAGCACTCGCACGCCGAGTTCTTCCTGGCCCGGCGGGGACCGCGTTTCGTCGCCCGCGTGGCGGCGCTGGAGAACACCCAGTACAACGCGCACCAGAAGTCGAAATGCGCGCACTTTTACTTCTTCGACTCCGAGGACGACCCCGAAGCAGCGGCCCGGCTCTTCGAGACCGTCCGGTCATGGGCGCGCGATCGCGGGCTCGACACCCTCATCGGCCCGTTCGGTTTAGGCGGCAGCACGGGGAACGGCATTCTCGTCGAGGGGTTCGAGCACACCGCGGCCATGAACATGATGAACTGGAACCCCCCGTACTATGCCCGCCTCCTCGAGGGGGTCGGCTTCGCGAAGTCCTTCGAGCTGTACTCCGCTCACCTGGACACTTCGACCTTCAAGCTGCCGGAGCGGGTTCGGAGCGTCGCTGACCACGTGATAGCCCGGGGGCGCTTCAGGGTGCTGCGCTTCTCCAGCAAGGCGGAGCTGAGGAAGATCGCCTCGCGGATCGGGGAGGTCTACAACGTCTCCCTGGCTTCAGATCCCAGCCACCAGGAGGCCTACCCCATGTCGGAGGCCGAGCTGCAGCGGGCGACGGACGACCTCATGAGCGTGGCCGACCCGCAGCTGATCAAGGTGCTGGCCTACGACGGGGAGATCGTGGGGTTCGTGTTCGGGTTTCCCGACGTGTCCCGGGCGATCAAGCGGAGCGACGGCCGGCTCGGACCGCTCGCCATCCTGCGCCTGCTCCGCGACCTGCGGCGCACCCCCGACCTCATCATCAATGGCGCCGGCATTCTCCCGAAATTCCAGCGGCTCGGTGGTAATGCGCTGATGTATGCCGCACTCGAGGAGACGGCCCGCACGCGCGCGTTCCGCAGCGTGGACCTCGTGCAGGTCGCGGACACCACCAGTCTCATGCTGAGCGACATCCAGACCCTTGGGGGAAAAGTGTGGAAGATTCACCGGGTGTACACGAGGCCGGTGTAGTGGCCTCGGAAAGCTCGAGCCGATGAGCGTGGCGGCTTCGCTGCAGCAGTTCATCCTCGACGAGATGGCGGTAACCTTCGGAGCCCCCCCGAAGGGGCTGGTGCGCAGCATCTGCGGGAGCCTGTTCGCCCTGCCTACGGGACGCTTCGGCCGGCTGTTCGCGGCAACAGACCGCGAGGTGGGACGAACGGGCCTGGGGGGTGGGTGCCGGCGGCTTCTCTCGGATATAGGCGTCGAGGTGGCAGCCCGAGGCACCGAGCATCTGCACACCGAGTCCCCGCTTCTCGTGGTCTCCAACCACCCCGGAGCGTACGACTCTGTCGCCATCGCCTCATGCATACCCCGCCGCGACCTGAAAATCCTTCTTTATGAGATCCCGTTTTTCCGCGCCATGCCCAATGCCAGCGGATGGTACATCTACGCCTCAGACGACCCGGTGGAGCGAATGACAGCCCTCCGCGCCACCATCAGACATCTGCAGGGTGGAGGATCGGCCCTGCTGTTTGGGACGGGGATCATCGAGCCCGACCCGGAGCTGGGGCCCGGAGCCATCACGGCGCTCGGGCACTGGTCGCGAAGCATCGAGATCGTCATGCGCCAGGTGCCGGGCGCGAAACTCGTGCTGGCAGCGGCGAGTGGGATCATGATGCCGGCATTCGTCAACCACCCCCTGAGACTCATACGACAGAAACCAGTCGACCGCAGGCGCGTGGCAGAGTACATGCAGGTGATCACCCAGATGGTGTTTCCCCGGTGGTTCAGCGTGACGGTCAAGCTCTCGTTCGCGCCCCCGGTCACCGTGGAGGAGCTGTCGTGGGAGAGCCCGGGCGGGCACCTGATGCCTGCGATCCTTGCGCGGGAAAAGCGTCTTCTGGAGGAGCACCAGGCGGCGTGGTACGGGTGATGCAATTGAGACGCTCCCGTTACCGGAGCCGCATCTATTCGCGGGGCCTCGAGGGTCTACTCCCAGGTCCCGGTCGAACGATAGCGTTCCCAGATGCCCCGCTGCTTCTTCAGGAGGACCGGGATGTCCAGGTGGTACGGGCACCTCTCCACGCACTGCCGGCACTCCTCGCAACTCTCCGCTGCCTTCAGCGGGGCTTCGACGATGGACGTGAACCTTTCCACAGTGAGCCGGACCGCGAAGCTCTTCGCCACAAGGACCGTACTGATGGGGATGTTGCGAGGGCAGGGTTGACAGTAATCGCATCGGTGGCACCATTCGCGGCCCAACCGCTCACGATAGTGTTCGATCCGCTTTATCTCCTCGGCGGAGAGCGGCCCGCCTGACTCCATGACATCGATGATCTCCCGAAGCTGAGGGAGGGTCTCGATGCCGGGGTCCGGCACGAGGTCGGGGTACTGGCGGAGGAAGCGGAAGCACAGCCGAGCATCGTCGAGGAGCCCCCCACCCAGGGGCTTCATCGCGATGATGCCCAGGTCCGCCCGTCGGGCGAGCGGGATCAGCTCCTCCGCCGCCTGGCAGTCCACGAAGTTGAACGGCACCTGAACCGCGTCGAAACGGCCGGTCCTGATCATCCCTGCCGCGACGGGGAGGCTGTGCGAGCTGAAACCGGGAAAACGGATCTTCCCCGCACGAATCCCCTCCTCCATGCCCTCTTGGGCACCGCCCGGGCCCATCACGGCAGCCATTTTTTCCCGGGAGCTCACCCCGTGGAACTGAAAGATGTCGATGTAATCCGTGCGCAGCCGCCGAAGGCTCTCATCGAGATCGTCGAGGAAACCCTTTCTGTCCGCAGCCGGGGACTTGGTGGCGATAACGAGGCTGCCACGGCTCACCGTCCGCATCGCCTCTCCGACCAGCTCCTCGCTGTGCCCGTAGCCGTGGGCGGTGTCGATGAAGTTGATGCCGAGATCCAGGACGTCCGCCACGAGCCGAACACCCTCCTGCCGCGAGAGCCTCTGGATGGGGATACCTCCGAATGCCAGCCTCGTCACCATCAACCCGGTGCGCCCGAAGCGAACGCGCTCGTGCATCAGAGTATTCTTCGGGGAATCCATAACGCACGACTGTATGCGCCACGGGAGGAGGGGGTCAAGCAGGAGTGGTGCTAGTCTTTATTGCTCCCACGATTCCTTTATCCTTTATCTAGTCGAGGGCTACTGGCGTGTCCATTCTAAGGAGAAACGGTCGACGATTGCAGGCAGAATCTAGCCGAAGCGATCGCCCTCATCCTGGAGGTGCAGGCGGGAGGATGATCTGAAGGTCTTGCCTGCCGACGCCCTTCAAGGCGTTGCCCATATCGATCGTTCGGCGATGATTATTAGGCCTGGGTGTCACGTCTCTGCCTGAAAAATGAGCGCACTTGGAATCGTTGCTTCACGGGGAGAGGTTTGTTAAAAGCTGAGCGCGAAAGGGCCTCAACGTGAAGCTCAACACGGTCAAAAAATGCGTCGTTACGCTTGTACGTCTTTGTTCTCTGCCGCCGGGCCAGAGATCCATATCGCTCTCTGGCGAGAATGCCTGACTACGCAGGTGCACCCATGTTCCTCGGCACCTAATTGCCGTGCAGGGCGCAGTCGGCTGCTCGTGCGATCATCTCGTGCCAGCCCGGGACGAAGTCGCCGAGGGCCTCGACGGCGGGGAAGTCAGGTGCCCAGCCCAACAGTCCGTCAGAGCCGGCTCGCTTCGCCTTGTGGAGCCCGAGCACGATGCCGCAGCAGCTCCCAGGCTGCCTCCGTCGGTTCCACGTAACCCCACGATTGCCTGCCCGCGCGGCCGTGGAGGGCGTCCATGCCCAGCGAGGTCACAGCAACACGAACGCCCTCAACGATTTCTTCGATCGATGCTGCCGACACCATCCCGACGGCGATCGCTTCAGCCTCGGGCCTGAGATCCGGATGCTTCTCCTGCAGGGCGTACAGGACGTTGGCAAGCTCACTCGGGGTCATCTTGTCCAGGGCGCTCCCCTCGCAGACCGTGGTCCGCTTTCGCCGCCCAGCCGCTTGGTACAGCGCCGGTTGTTTGGCTCGTCTGCCCGTCGCCATCACAGCCCTGCCTTCCTGAGCCTCTCGATGAAGGAGGGCTTGCGGGTCTGCGCCTGTCGCAGCGCCTCGATGCGTAGCCGGAAGTCGCCGCCCTTGCCGAGGGCGTCGATGTCACGCAGGTCGACGAGGATCTTCACCGCCTGGTCGTAGCTCCGCGGCTGCCGGGTGGCGATGAGGCCATCGACCTCGGTCCACAGCGTGGCCTCGCGGCCAACCAGACTGCCCAGGTGTTTCTCCCGTGCGGCCGCGGCCTCGCGTTCGCGACAAGCCTTCTCCTCGGCACGCTTCTCGGCCTCGATTCGTATCCTCTCCTCGGTGTACGTCCCGGCCGCCTCGAGGAGCTGGCCGACAGTTCTGCCGGCAACCGCGGGGCCTTCGCCGCCAGCCGCACGTTCCTTGAGGAACCGCTGCAGCAGCTCTGTGACCAGGGCGCGGTCGAAGTCCACGATGAGGTTCGCGAGCAGCTCATCCTTGTTCTTGGCAGCGAGCTTGCCGACCCACGCTCGTACCGCGTCGCGATCGACATCCGTGTTACCAAGCTGCCTGCTGGACTCGGCAGCGACATGCAGCATGTCTCTGTCGATGCGCAGGAACTCGGCCAGACTCACCAGCGAAGTGCTCAGTTCACCGAGCCCAGGCGGCACCGGAGGCTCAAGCTCTTCGTCACCGAGCTCCCCGGTCTGGGCCCGAATGAGCCAGCCCAGGTACAGTGCCCGCAGGTCGCCGCGGGCCAGCTCAGCCCGCACGGAGATCATCGAGGAGAGTTGACCATCACCCTCGATCCAGTCACCGCCTTCCTCGTCCTCGGACATGAAGGAGAGAATGACCTTGCCGGCCTTCTCGCGAACCGTGGCGCTGCCGCCGCCGCAGTACTTCTTTGCGGTCGCCGGGTCGAGGAGTCGCGATGGCAGCCGCAACTTCAGGACGTGCGTGCCCCAGTTGGCGAGGTAGAGGAACGCGTCGAAGTACGTCTCCATCCACGCGTCCACGTTGCCCTTGAAGCTGCCCCACGAGTAGTCGTTGACGAAGCTCGTCGGCGTGATGCGGGCGCGTGTCGAGCACGACCGCAGCTCGCTCATCTCCTTGGCGGTCAGCGGCCGGTCGATGGCCTGGAGCTCGTAGTACTGGTATTCGCTCATGGTTTCGTGCTATTTGGCCGCTGGCCCGCCCGCCGATCGGCGACCTCGGAGAGAACTATGCGCTGCTCGGGCGCCGCCGTCCTGCGTGCCAAGGCTACCTCCCGCGCGCCCATCGCCGATAGGCATTAATCCACTCCGAGCCCTTGGGAGCCGGATGGGGCAGCGGCAGCTCAAGGATTGGGACATGCTGGCGCGACTTCCCCCGCGCGCAGACCGCGGTGATCTGTTCATCATCGGTCATGTCGATCCGTTCGACCGTGACGGTGACGCCGAGCATTTCGGTTTGGAATGGAACCGCGAGGTTTTCATCGAGCATGGTGAAGAAGCCAACCGTTTGCTCGGACTCCCCGTAAGCATCCACGATCGCCTCCTCGATCATCTGATCGAGCTTGGCGTCCGCCGGGCGCCTGCTACGCCTATTGCTCCTGGGCGCCGTCTTCTTGTTGGTGCGGGCCATGAGTCTCCTTATCGGTCGTCCTCGATCTCCCGAAGCCCGAGTGGCGCCGCGTCGCGGGTAGTGCCGATCGCCTGGTAGCCACGGAGGCTCGGCTGCGATTTGTTCACGGAGTGCGGCCAGGTGCGCGCTGGTCGTGTCGACCTCGCCCTTGAGGTCGGCGAGCCGAGACTCCGCGCGGGTGATCTCGGCCAGTAACTCGTCTCGCCGTGCCATCGGGGCCTCGCAACGACGGCTCCACGCCGCCTCTCCAGGCCTCACCCGGTAAAAGCGGCAGGAGCTCTCGTTGAACGTAGCCGGCCGCATCGCCGATGCTCCAGACGACGTCCGGGGCGACGAGGGGCGTCACATCGGAGAGGAACGTGTCGTCGGACAGCTTATCGTGGAGGTTCATCTCGAACTCGGCGCGGGTGACACGCTTGCCGTCGTGCTCGAGGTAGCGCACGAAGCACTCGACCACGCGGGCGGGATCGACCTTCGCCCTGCGGCCGGCGATGAACAGGTCGAAGAGGTCGCGGCCCTTCTTGCGCTGGTAGAGCGCGCGCAGCGTGGTGCCGAGCAGCTCGTCGAGTGGGTAGGTCTTCACCGCCGCGGTGCCGGAGAACCACCGCGAACGCACGGCGAACTCGCGCTCCTCGACGCCGAACACGGAGAAGTGCTCGCGGGCGTTGATCTCGACCTTGAGGCGCATCGGGACCGGAGGCTGCCCCTCGGTTGTCATGCGGTAGACGAGAACGACGCGGCCTTCCTTGATGGAGCGCTGAGGCAGGCCGAGCCACGGGTCGAGCGCGTGCCGGATCGCGTCAAGGACACCGCCAATCGGCCCCGCAATGACCTGCACGAGGTCGATGTCGTCGGAGTAGCGCGCGGCTGGTCGAAGGTGGAGCTTGTAGAGCGCTGTCCCGCCGCGGAACGCGAGGAGCGGCGTGACCTCGGGCTCCGCAAACAGGGCGACGACGGCGCGGGAGAGGATCAGGTCCTGCTCGACCTGCGCCTCCACTGTCCACGGCGCTTCCGCACGCCACTCGGTGATGTAGTCGAAGGGGATCACAGGTCTGCCTCCACCCCTTCGTTCACGATGAGCCGCCAACGCGAATCGCGCGAGGCGCGCGCGATCGACTTCCTCGGCCGAAGTGGCACGTACTCTTTCGCTCGGACCGCGACATACTCGGCCAGGGGAGTCGCGAGGGCCGCAGCTTCGATTCGCTCGAGCAGATAGCCGAGGCGCTGGGTCCAGGGGAGCGGCGAACGCGCGGTCTCGGCGAGGACCTTCCTGGCATCCAGGTTCTCCGCGAGTTCGGAGAGGATCGTCGCCACATTGGACAGGCCGCCTGCGTGGCCCGGATACCCCACGAGGTCGAAGGCCGTCGCTTCCGGCGTCGAGACGCGCAGGACGCCCCGCAAGGTATTTCTCTGTACCGTCGGGATCTCGCTCACATTGCGGCGTGCCACGAACTCTGCACGCACCCGGCCGCAGCAGATCTCGGGCCGGTTGTCGGCCACAATCGCCTGGAAGACCATGGGCGCCTGGTGGGCCGCGCCATGAAGGCTCGCCGCGGTCAGCAGGCCAGCATAATACGCTAGCCCGAGGTGCTCCATGAGCTGCGGTACAAACTGATCGGCCGGCAGGCACCCGAGTGCCCGGTACTCGGGCGGGACGATCAGGTGAAAGCCACGAAAGGGCATCGCCACGCGGCCTTTCTCCCGCAGCCGGCGGATCGCCGCTCGAGTCGCTACGGGCGACGAGCCCAGGGCTACGACGGCCTCCTTGGTCGTGAAGTGGTAGCGCCCCTTGGCCGCCAGATTGTCGATGTAGCTACTGATGTCCACGCCTAATCCTCCAGAATTGCCTGGTTAAGATAACGCAAAACGTTTCTTTGATCAACTACTTACGGCATCAACCTTCCAGGAAAAGCGGCGAACAAGGTAGTTCGCGGCGTTGCGTGTTCGGCTCAACATGCTGGAGCCAAAGGCCCGGACGCATATTCGCCCGGGCCCTCGGTTCAGCGAGTGGTCAGGCTACGCGCACGTTGTATTTCACGACGTCAGCAGCCCACTGCGCGATGGGAATACCCCCGAGGAACAAGCTGCGGTCCTTGGCGGTCTTCGCAAGCCAGGATTTGCTCTTGCGTGTGACCGCCGACCACATCGAACGCTCCGCGGCGAAGTGCTGCTCGAGCACGGCGAGCACGATTGCCGTGGACAGGATCCGCCGGTTCTCCGCAGCATCCCCCGGGAGCTGGCTGACCGCGGCCTCGAGAAG
>JAPLSM010000200.1 GCA_026398635.1 Spirochaetota bacterium
GGCATCCTCGCAGGGCAGGGGAAGATCCGGATTGACGAGCCCGCACCCGTGCCCGAGTGGTCCGATGCCGGTGACCCGCGCCACGCCATCACCATCAGCCAGCTGCTGCGCATGAGCTCCGGCCTCGCGTGGACGGAGACGTACGCGGAACAACCCATCTCCGACGTCAACCGCATGCTGTTCCTCGAGCCCGACATGGCTGCGTACGCGGCCGGCAGGCCTCTCGCCGCAGAGCCGGACACGGTTTGGAACTACTCCTCGGGCAGCACGAACATCCTCTGCCGGATCATGCGCGGGTTCTTCCAGAGCCAGGAAGAGTACCTCGCATTTCCGCACCGCGCGCTGTTCGAACAGATCGGTATGCAGAGCGCGGTGTGGGGAACCGACGCGGTGGGTACCCTGGTCGGCTCCTCGTACCTGTTCGCGACCGCCCGCGACTTCGCCCGGTTCGGCATGTTCTGCCTGGCCGACGGAGTCTGGAAGGGCGAGGGGATCCTTCCCGAGGGCTGGATGAGGTGGGCGACAACCCCGACGCCGACGGACCCGAACGCCGAATACGGCGCCGGATTCTGGCTCAACCGGGATCCGGTTGACACATCCCGGACCAGGGCATACCCGAAGCTGCCGACCGACTTCTCCTACGCCAACGGCCACCAGGGACAGATGATCGGCGTCATCCCCTCCCGCAGGCTGGTGGTGGTCCGGCTCGGCATGACGTGGGGCAGCGAGTGGGGCCGGGAGGATTTCCTGGCGGAAGTCCTCGGATCATACAGGTAATCAGCGGCGCTGCTTCTTGACGCATGGACCATGGACCTGTTACCATGGTTCTATGGGCAGCATGAATGTGGTACGCGTCCCGAAATCCCGGTTCAAGCCGAAGGCATTCGAGTATTTCCGCATGGTCGAGACCCAGCGCAAGGAAATTCTCGTTACCGATCACGGCCGCCCGGTGGTGCGTATCTCCGCAATCCACGATGCGGACGAGCCCGAACTGGATGCGCTTCGCGGTCTGGTGGTGAAGTACATCGAGCCGTTCGAGCCCGTCGGCGCGGGAGACTGGGAAGCGACACGGTGATCATCCTCGACACCCACATCTGGGTCGCCTACGTCGACGATCCCGGCTCGCTGCCGAAACCGTCGCTCGAGGCCATACGGGGCAGGCGCGATCCGGTCGGCATCTCGTCGATCAGCGTCTGGGAGGTGTTCATGCTCGAGCGGCGGGGGCGGCTCGAGCTGCGCATCCCGGCCCGCGTATGGGTGGAGAAATGCGAACGGCTTGCGCTGTTTCACTTCATCCCTGTCGACAACACCATCGCCCGCCTCGCCGTCGAGCTGCCCGATCCGCTGCACGCCGACCCGGCTGACCGGATCATCATCGCCACGGCGCTCTCCTTGGGAGCAACCCTGGTGACACGCGACAGGAAGATCATCGAATATCCTCACGTGAAGACACTGCGGTTGTCGACATCCAGGGCAGGAGGACCACGTGAATCGTAACGCACGCATCGTCGCTGCCGACCTCGGAGCCTCGGGAGGCAAGGTCTTCGCGGGGGAGTTCAAGGATGGATCGTTCGCGCTGCGCGAAATCCACCGTTTCAGCCACGAGGCGGCGACCTTCCACGTGCCCGACCGCGAAGGCCGGCTCGAGGAGCGGACCTTCTGGGACGACGTGCTGCTCTACGCGAACATCGTGCAGGGCTTGAAGGCTTACCGGCGCGAGGTCGGAACGGAGCTCGATGCGATCGGCATCGACACCTGGGGTACGGACGGGGTCTTTATTGACGAGGACGGGGTGCCGCTCGGCAGGGTCTACGCCTACCGTGACCACCGGCTGGACCGGATGTGCGACGAGGTGAAGGCGCGCGTCGAGGCGGACAGGATCTACGAGCTGACGGGCATCCACTTCTGGCCGTTCAACATCTCCAACCAGCTGTTGTGGTGGGCGGAGCACCGGCCCTCGCTGATGAAGAAGGGCGTGCGGTTTCTACCGGTGTCCACGCTGTTCACCTGGTACCTCGGCGGCCGCATCGCGGTGGACTCCACCTGGGCGAGCGTCACCCAGCTCATGGACTGCCGGAAACGGAAATGGTCGCGCGAGATCCTCAAGGCGCTCGGGGTGCCGGCACGAGTGATGCCCGATATCGTCGACCCGGGCGCCATGGTCGGCACGCTCTCGAGACCCCTCGCTGAATCGACCGGCCTTCCCGAGGCGAAGCTGATCGCGGTCGCCTCCCACGACACGGCCAGCGCCTTTGCGGCCGCCCCCGTGGCGAGCCCTTCCGCCGCGCTCATCATCAGCTCGGGCACCTGGTCGCTCGTCGGCAAGCTCATCCGCCGGCCGATCACGACCCCGGAGGCGATGGCTGCGAACATCAGCAACGAGGGCGGCATCGGCTCAATCCGCTTCCTCAAGAACTGCATGGGCACGTGGCTGGTGCAGGAGCTTCGCCGGGCCTGGCGCGACCGGGACGGACGGGAGATGGCGTGGGAGGAGATGAACGCGCTCACCGAGCGGGGCAAGCAGTTCGCCGCGTTCCTGGAGCCCAACGACGCCTCATTCTACAACCCCGCCAACATGGAGGAGGCCATCGTCGCCTTCTGTCGGAAGACCGGACAGGAGCCGCCGCGCGACCGGGGCACCATGCTGCGCTCGGTCTACGAGAGCCTGGCGCTGAAGTACCGGGCCGTCGGCGAGCAGATCACCGCGGTGAGCGGCAAGCCGAACCGGGTGGTGCACATCGTGGGTGGCGGGTCGCGCAACGAGATGCTGAACCAGTTCACCGCGAACGCCTGCGGCTTGAAGGTGTTCGCGGGTCCCGAGGAGGCTACGGCCATCGGCAACGCGATGGTGCAGGCGCTGGGGCTCGGCGTCATCTCCAGCATGGGTGATGCACAGGAGCTCATCAGGTCAGCATTTCCCATCCGCGAGTACCGGCCGAAGGATCGGGCGGCGTGGGACGCGGCGTACCAGCGGTTCAAGGCGGTGGCGGGGGAGTAGGAGCCTCACAGCGCCGAGCCCAGGAAGTCGAAACTG
>JAPLSM010000174.1 GCA_026398635.1 Spirochaetota bacterium
TCACCTCGGGAACGGTCGACATGCCGACCAGGTCGGCACCGATGGCTGCGAGCATCCGTATCTCCGCGGGCGTCTCGTAGCTGGGGCCGGCCAGGGCGGCGTAGACCCCCTCGGCGACCGGCTCCCCCGCGGCCTCGCGGGCGAGCGCACGCAGGCGCGGCGTGTACGCGGCGCTCATGTCGGGGAACCGCGGGCCGGGCCCCGGGTCGGGTCCGCGCAGGGGGTTGAAGCCGGCCAGGTTAAGGTGGTCGGCGATCAGCACGAGGTCACCGGGCGAGTACGATCGGTTGATCCCGCCGGCCGCGTTCGTCACGACGAGGGTCCGCACGCCGAGCCGGTGCAGGAGGAACACGGGCATGACCACGTCGTCGCCCTCGTGCCCCTCGTAGAAGTGAACCCGCCCGGCCATCACGGCGACGTCGCGGCCGACGGTCAGCACGCCGCCGTGTCCTTCCACGGTCGGTTTCGGCATGCCGGAAATCGAGGCGAGGGCCACCGCGGGGCCCCGCACGCGCGAGGCGAATCCGCCGAGACCCGAGCCGAGGATGATGCCGACGGTCGGCCGGCGCTCCCGCACGACGGCCGGCAGGGAGGCAAACGCCGCCTCCACCCGCTGCGTGAATCCTGATCTCATGGGTTCCTCCTCGCGGGGTCAGGCGATGGCGCGTGCGAGCTCGACCGGATCCCGGAAGAAGCCCACCGACGTGATGCGCCCAGCCTTCTGGAACAGGCGCCAATTCCACGTGAGGGAGAGGCCGGCGTCGGAGGCCATCTCCACGATGCGCTTCGTGATCTCCCGAGCCTCGCACTGCCGGCCAGTGAGGAAGGCCTGCAGCATGGACGGCCACGACTGGTCCGGCAGCTCCCGCGCCCGTTCGAAAGCCTGCGGCCGGCGGCTGATCATCGACAACAGGTCCCGGGGATCCATGACGGGAAGGCGCGCCAGGGTCCGACCCGCGCGATCCATCGTCTTCAGGCCCTCGGTGAGCACCTCCGCGGCCAGCTCGCGGCCTTCGGGAAACGAAAGGAAGTAGGGGACCGTCGCCGCGCACATCGCCGCGGGCAGCTCGAGCAGCTGGCGCACGAACAGCGCGTCCAGGTACGGCGCGGCGTCCTCGACCTCCGACACCGTGAAACCATACCGCCTGAACCCTCGCAGGGCCGCAGCCGCTCCCGAGCGGCGCTCGACCACCAGCACGGGCTGGTCACCGGCGAGGGTGACGTCTCCTTCCTGGAGCCGGACGGCCGAGATGAGCGTGACGCCCGGGGACCACTGGTCATCGGTGAGCCCGAGCCGCACCGGCTGAGCGGGGTCGACGTTCCAGAAGACGGCGTGTCCCGCGCCCGGCGGCAGGGGGAGCCCGCTGCGCCTGAGGCC
The DNA here is from genome assembly GCA_026398635.1 of Spirochaetota bacterium. Lineage (GTDB taxonomy): Bacteria > Spirochaetota > Spirochaetia > SZUA-6 > Fen-1364 > JAPLSM01. Next base: position 1,379 of record JAPLSM010000174.1, read on the forward strand.
GGCGAGGTGATGCCGGCCCAGGGCCACCATCGCGAGGTCCGGCTCGGAAGGCGCGGGCGCGGTGAAGCCGGAGGCGGTCCTCCAACCAGAGGGCAGCACGATCCGCAGCGTGTAATCCTCGAGCGCGCCGCGGCGGCCGACGAGCGAGACGGTATGCCCCTCGATGCGCAGGAGCCCCCCGAGCAGGCTCCCCACCGCACCGGACCCGATGACGACGATGTCCATAGCGCTGGCGTCCGACTATGCCGGTCCCCGCGGAAAATTTCAACCTGCAAATTTATTCATTTGAAGCATGAATATGTTGACACATCGTCGGCGATATGATAGCTCTCCCCCCCATGATCGTGATGAAGTTCGGCGGTACGTCCGTGCAGGACGCCGCGGCGATGGACCGCACCCTCACGATCGCCGAGGCCCGGCTCCCGCGCGCCCCGGTGCTCGTCGCGTCGGCGATGGCGAAGGTCACCGACCAGCTCCAGCAGATTGCCCGGCTCGTCGGCGAGGGGAAACAGGAGGAATGCGACGCGGCGATCGCCGCCCTCGAAGAGCGGCACGCGGCCTGCGCCCGGGAGTTTCTCGCCCCACCTCACCGCGACCGCTGCCTCGCCGACCTCGCGGTGATCCTCGAGCAGCTTCGCGCCCTCACCCGCGCCCTCGCGATGCTGAAGGAGTGGTCGAAGCGATCGAACGATGCCATCCTGTCGTTCGGAGAGCGGCTCTCCACCACCCTCCTCTTCCACCGGGCGCGCTGCCGGGGGATGGACGCCGAGCTGTTCGACGCCCGCGAGCTCGTGAAGACCGATGACACCTTCACTTCCGCCCTGCCGATCGAGGACCTGACGGCGGCCGCCATCGTCGCCCGGGTGAAGCCCCGCCCCGGGAGCCTCGCGATCACCCAGGGCTTCATCGCGTCGACCGTGAGCGGCGCCACCACCACCCTCGGCCGGGGCGGCTCGGACTTCTCCGCCACCATCTTCGGCGCGGCGCTGAAGGCCGAGGAAGTAGAGATCTGGACCGACGTGAACGGCATCATGACCGCCGACCCGCGGATCGTGCCGGCGGCCCGGCCGATCTCGGCCATCAGCTACCGCGAGGCGGCCGAGCTCGCCTACTTCGGCGCCAAGGTGATCCACCCCTCGACCATGCAGCCGGCCGTCAACCTCGGGATCCCGGTGCGGGTGAAAAACACCTTCGAGCCCGACCACCCCGGTACCGAGATCGTCCCCACCGCCGCGGGCACCGGGGTCCGCGCCATCGCGTCCAAGCGGCGCATCACGCTCGTCAGCGTGAGCTCGTCCCGGATGCTGCTCGCCTACGGGTTCCTGCGGCGCATCTTCGAGATCTTCGAGAAGCACCAGACCCCGGTCGACCTCATCGCCACCTCCGAGGTGTCGGTGTCGGTGACCATCGACAACCCGTCCGCGATTGACCGGATCGCCCGCGACCTGTCGGAGATCGGCACCGTCGGCATCGAGGCCGAGAAGAGCATCGTCTGCCTCGTCGGGCAGGACCTGTGGAAGGACACGGTGTTCCTCTCGCGGGTCTTCAAGAGCCTCCACGAGATACCGGTGCGCATGATCTCGCTCGGCGCCTCGGACATCAACCTGTCCCTCGTAGTGCCCGAGCCGGCCACCGAGGAGTCCGTCCGAAGCCTGCACGCCGAATTCTTCCCGTAGCGGCCGCGGACGGATCCGCCGGCCCTTGCCTCGCGGTCCTGCGCCGGCTCGTCGCGGTCTTGTCTCGAGGACCGCGCCTCTCGCCGCGGCCTTGCCGTGCAAGGCCATGGCGTCTCGTCACGGCCTTGTCTCTGGGGGCCGTGCCGGAGCATGATGCGCGCGTGGAGATCGAGTTCCTCAAGATGAACGGCTGCGGTGACGATGTCGTCGTCGTGGACTGCTTCCGCCAGCCGCTCGCCGTTCAGGCGGAGCTCAGCCGTCTCTCGCGCCGATGCCTGGACCGGGGCACGGGCGTGGGGGGCAACGCGCTGGTGCTCGTCGGCCCGGGTTCCGCCGGCGGGCGACTCTCCGTGCGCGCCTTCCAGCCCGACGGTGCCGAGAGCGACCCCTCGGGACACGCCCTGCGCTGCGCCGCGCGTTACGCCACCGATGCGGGTCTCGTCTCCTCCACGGAGTTCGCCGTCGAGACCCGGCGCGGCGTGGTGCGGGCGCAGGCGATCGACAGCCGCAACATCAGGCTCGACCTCGGCCTCCCGGTGAGCCCCGAGGCCGCGGCGGAGATCCGGGAGTCGCCCGCGGCCGCCTTCGCCGTCTCGCTCGAGGTCGGCGGGCGCCTGCTCTCCTACACGCCCGTGTCCGTCGGGACCCCCTTCGGCATCTTCTTCGTGCCGGGCTTCGGCTCCTCGACGGAGCGCGCCGCGCGCCGCATCGCCCTCCACCCCGGCTTTCCGGCAGGCGCCGGCGTCGCCTTCGCCCAGGTCATCGACCGCGAGACCCTCGGCCTGCGCGCCTGGGATCGGGGCCGGCGCGTACCGAGCTGCTCGTGTGCGGCGGCCGCGGTCGTCGCCGCGGTGGTGAACGGGTTCTGCGATCGCGAGGTCTTCGTGCGCCTTCCCGGCGGCGACCTCTTCCTGGAATGGCGCGAAGAGACGAACCGTCTCCATCTCACCGGCCCGGCGCTCTACACGTTCACCGGCACGTATCCGTTCGAGGAATAGGACCCGCGTCATGGATCTTCTCGACCGCATCGCGGCGCTGCTCCGCATACTCTTCGGGGACGCCGGATCGACGGGTCGCCCGCCGGGGTCCGGTCCGGGTGCCAGGACTTCCGGCGGGTCCTCGGCCCGGAGCGCCGACCCCGATCTCGCCGCCGCCTGGGACGAGCTGAACGACTACCTGGGCGCAGACCGGGGGGAGACGGGCCAAGGAGGTCCCCGCGGCGGCGCGCAGAACGGCGGCCGCGGCCCGCAGAGCTCTCCGTCACCGCTCGAGTCGCTGCGACCCGACTATGCGAACCTCGAGGTCCCCTTCGGCGCGGACATCGAGACCGTGCGCCGGTCGTACAAGCGCCTGGTGCTCCGCTATCACCCCGACCGGCACGCCGGTGACCCCGAGAAGGTGCGCGTGGCCACCGAGATCACCAAAAAGGTCAACGAATCATTCGAGCGCATCAGGAGTTTCCTGAAGCGGACCGGCGCGGGCGATCGTTGACACGCCGCAGCCGCCTCCGTATGCTCGGAAACGGAAACCGGACAGCGCTGATGCTACACTTGGAGAACGGGTCATCCCGATGGGAATCCTGACCACCCTCGCGGCTGCAGGCGTGCTTGCGCTCGCCGTCAGCTTCGCCGCCATACCTCTCATCATCCGCATCGCGCACCGGAAGGGCTGGTACGATCTGCCGAACGGCCGGAAAGTGCACACGAGCCCCTTGCCGCGTCTCGGCGGGGTGGGCATTTTCGCAGCGCTCCTCGTCTCGATCCTCGTCAGCCGCGCGCTCCCTCTGCGCACCGGTGGCCAGGAGATCTTCAGCTTCAGCCGGGAGCTCATGTTCGTGCTGGCGGGCTTCCTCGTCATCTTCGCGACCGGCCTGATCGACGACTTCCGCAACCTCGCCGCGCTGCTGAAGTTCTTCCTGCAAGCGGCAGCCGCGGTGCTCGTGACCCTGGGCGGATTCACCATCTACGCGCTGGGCCTGCCGGGGCTCGGCGTCGTGCAGCTCGGCTGGTTCGCCTGGCCCGTCACCGTGCTGTGGCTCGTGGGCCTGAGCAACGCGATGAACCTCGTGGACGGGGTCGACGGTTTCGCCGGCGTCATCGCCGCGGCGGCCGCGCTCGCCCTCGGCGCCTCGGCCCTCGTCCAGGGCCGTCCCGGAGCCGCCCTGGTCGCCGTCTGCCTGCTCGGCGCGGTGGCGGGTTTCCTCGTGTTCAACCACCCACCGGCCCGGATCTTCATGGGCGACTCGGGGAGTCTCCTCCTCGGCTTCGCCCTCGCCACCCTGCCCCTGCTGCGCGGGCCGAACCACCCCGACGGCGCGACCCTCGCCCTCGACCTGGCCGCGACGGTCGCGGTGCTCGGCCTTCCCGTGCTCGACACGGCGACGTCTATCCTGCGGCGCCTCCACGCGGGCCAGCCGATCCTCCAGCCGGACAAGCTCCACCTCCATCACAAGCTGCAGGCCCTTAGCCTCGCCGACCGGACGCTCTTCCTCGTCGCGCTCGCGACGGGCGTCGTGCTCGGGGCGATTGCGTTTACCGCGGTCCGCGTCGGCGGGTGGATCGGGTGGGGGATGCTCGTCGCCGCCGGTGTGATACTGTCCGTGCTCTTCAGGGTGGTGCGCCGCGCCGCGGTTCAACGGTTGGCGCCGGGACCTGCCAAGCCGTCCTAGCCGTTCGGTTCTTCTTCGACGCTCTCCAGCTCCTCGAGGAGCTCTTCGGTCGTTCCGGCCGCGGACCGTGCCGAATCCACCGGTTTGGCAGCAGGCGCCTCGGCGGGTTCCGCTGAGGCATCCGGAGCGTGATCGGCATCCTCCTCATGTCCGCCGACCGACAATAGCTTCGCCTCCTCCACCAGCTCGGCCTCTTCGACCGTCTCCGCCTCTTCCAGCGGCTCCGGCTCTTTCACCGCTCCGGCGGTCCGTAAGGCCCCCGAATCCGGGGCTCCCGCCGGCGTCGAAACACCCGCTCTCGCTTCGATCCAGTGTCCAAGGCGCTCGGAGAGCTCCGCGATGCTCGCGATCGTCATTCGGCCGTTTTCCGAGAGCTCCGTGACGAGGTGCACCCCCTCCGCGGCGAGCCCCCGCAGCGAATCGAAGGAGCTGGCCGCCTGCTCGGCCGCGGCCGCTGCGGCCGCGACCCCTTGCACCGCGCCGCGCACGAGGGCCTCCGCACGCTCGATGCCCTTCCGAATGTCCGCGAGGCTCGCGTGCGTCTCCCGGGCATCGGCGGCGATGCCCCGCACCGCGTCCAGCACGTTCGCGATGAGCTCGGAGATTTCCGAGGCGGCTTTTGCGCTGCGGTCGGCGAGTTTGCGTACCTCGAGGGCGACCACCGAGAACCCGCGGCCCGCCTCGTCGGCACGGGCGGCCTCGATGGCCGCGTTGAGGGAAAGCAGCTCGGTCTGATCCGCCACGTCGGCGATCAGGGCGACGACCTCCTCGACCCGCGTGGTGCGTTCCTCGAGCGTACGGGTCCCCTCGACGCTTCGGCCGAGCCGCTCGATCGCGCTCGTGACCGCCCGGCCCGCCTCTTCCGCGGCCACCAGGCCGGCGGAACCGCTTTCGTCGGAATCGTGGAGCGCGTTGCGGATGCCGGTGGCGCCGCGCGTCGCCTCCTCGGCGAGCCTGACGCTCCTCCGCATCAGGGCCTCGACCCGCTCCGTTCCCTCGCCGCACCGGCGAGATTCCTCGCCGAGCGTCGAGGACGTGGACGAGATGTATGCGAGCGTGGCCTCCGCGCGGCGCAGGCGCTCGAGTCGCGCCGAGACGACGGCCAGCTCGTCGCCGGCTGCGCCCGGATCCGCGCCGGAGCCGGCGGCCGCGGCGCGCAGTCCACGCCACACCGCGAGCACCTGCACGATCAGGTAGATGCCGGCGGGCAGGCCCAGGAACGCGAAGCCGAGCGCCATCCAGCGCAGCGCCGCAACGATTTCGCGCACCGCCGGGTCGGCAGGCTCCCCGGCCGACTGCCAGGCCGTCGCGCCATCCCCGGGTGCCGCGCGTGGGCCGATCATGCCCGCGACGGCCGCCGTCCCGAGGCACAGGGCGCCGAGCAGGACGCAGGCCGACAGCAACCCGCCGCCAATGGCCAGCCTCCTCGTAACAGACCTTCGCATGGCCGCCCTCCTTGTCGCCGCTACTCCAGGCCATACTCCTGCAGCTTGCGGTGTAGGGTCTTCCGCCCGATACCCAGAATGTCGGCAGCCCGGCTTTTGTTCCCTCCCTCGCGGGCCAGCGTGGCCCGGATGAGGTCGCGCTCGGCGTCGGCGAGGGTTGCGCCAATGGGCACGCGGACCGACGATCCGCCCGTCTCCCCGCGCACGTTCGGCGGCAGGTCGTCGATTCCGACGACGGTGCCTCGGGCCAGGACCACGGAGCTCTCGATGGTGTTGCGCAGCTGGCGGACGTTGCCGGGCCAGTCGAAGGCGAGCAGGGCCGCCCGCGCCGGAGCAGAGATGCCCTCGATGCGCTTGCCGTTCTCCTCGCTGAACTCCTTCAGGAACGCGGCCACCAGCAGGTCGATGTCCTCACGCCGCTCCCGAAGCGGCGGCACCTCGATCGAGACCACGTTCAGCCGGTAGTAGAGATCCTCCCGGAAGACGCCCTCCGCGATGGCCTTCGGGAGGTCGCGGTTGGTGGCCGCGACGATCCGCACGTCCACCTCGATGGTCTCCTCACCGCCGACGCGCTCGAACTTCCGCTCTTCCAGCACGCGCAGCAGCTTGACCTGCACGCCCGGGCTGATCTCGCCGATTTCGTCGAGGAAAAGCGTGCCGAGGTGCGCGAGCTCGAATCTCCCGCGCTTGCGCGCCACCGCGCCCGTGAAGGCCCCCCGCTCGTGGCCGAACAGCTCGCTCTCGAGCAGCGTCTCGGAGAGCGCGGCGCAATGCACCTTGACGAGCGCTTTGTCGCGGCGGGGCGAGTTGTAGTGGATGGCATCGGCCACCATCTCCTTGCCCACCCCGCTCTCGCCGGTGATGAGCACCGAGCTGCGCGCGGGCGCAACCTGGCGCACCCGGTCGAAGACCCGTCGCATGAGCGCGCTGCGCCCGATGACGGAGGCGAACTGGCTCTTGCGTTCCACCTCCTCGCGCAGCTCCCGGTACTGCAGGGAGAGCTCGCGGGTCGAGAGGGCACGCTTCACGAGCAGGCCGAGCCGCTCGATGTCGACGGGCTTGGTGAGGAAGTCGTAGGCGCCGTCGCGCATGGCCTGCACCGCGGTCTCAATGGTGCCGTGGCCGGTCAGGATGATGACCGGCACCGTTGGCCACTCGGCGTTGAGACGCTTCAGCAGCTCGTCGCCCGCGACCTTCGGCATGCGCAGGTCCGTGATGACGAGGTCGACCTCCTCGCGGCCGAGGACGGCCAGGGCCTCCTCGCCGTCGGATGCCGTCGCCACCTCGTGGCCCTCGAGGGCGAGCGCCTCGGCGAGGCCCTCGCGGATGTTCCGCTCGTCGTCGACGACCAGGACGGTGAACTTCATCGTGCCCCCCGGCGGTCCTCAAGCAGCATCGTGTCCTTCTGCGGGACCGGCAGCGTGATGGTGAACGTGGTGCCCTCGCCCTCCCGCGAGGCCACGGCGATGTCGCCGAAGTGCTCCTTGACGATCTTGAACACGATGGTGAGGCCGAGCCCCGTGCCGAACGGCTTGGTCGTGAAGTACGGCTCGAAGATCTTTTCCATGATCTCGGCGGGGATGCCCGTGCCCGTGTCCGTCACGCGCACCTGCACCTCGTCGCCGTTCCTCCGCGTCTCGATGCCGAGGCGCCCCCCGCCGCTCATCGCGGCCATGGCGTTCTTGATGAGGTTCAGCAGCGCCTGTTTGACGAAGCGGACGTCGAGCTTGAGCGCGGGCAGGTCCACGGCCAGGTCGCTCTCCACGGCCACCCCGGCCTGGTCGAGCTCGGGCCGTACGAAGGCGATGAGGTCGCTCACGACCGCGTTCAGATCCGCGTCCTCCAGCCGCGTGTCCATGGGCTTCACCGCGAAGAGGAAGTCGACCACGATGCGGTTGAGCCGGTCGACCTCCTCGGCGATCACCGCGAGGTGCGGCTCGACGTCGCGGGAGTCCACGCACTCCTTCCCCCCGATCTTGCGGCGGATCAGCTGCAGGTGGATGCCCATCGAGCCGAGCGGGTTCTTGATCTCGTGGGCCACGCCCGCCGCGAGGGTGGTGAGCGAGGCGAGGCTCTCAGCCCGGCGGAGGCGCGCCTCCCGCGAGCGCCGCTCCGTGATGTCCTCGACGTGCACCAGGCCACCCTGGACCCTGCCCTCGCGCACCAGGGGGAGGATGCTCACCGAGAGAAGGCGCCGGCCCCCGTCGAGGGCGAACTCCCGGTCGGCGACCTTCTCCGTGCCGGCAAGGTGCGCATCCAGGAAGTCGGCGAGCTCACGGTCGGCCACCACCTCGCAGAGCGTCCGGTCCTGCACGTCCTCCGCGGCGAGCCCGAGCATTCGTGCGGCCGCCCGGTTCGACAGGATCACCCGCCGGCCGGTGTCGGTCACCACGATCCCGTCGGTCATCGACTCGAGCACCCCGGCGAACAGCTCGTTCTCCTCCGACAGGCCGGCGATGAGGTGCGCCACCTGCTCGTGGTCCAGGCGGTCGAGGCGCTCGAGGGCCTTCTGGATGAACTTCCTCACTCCAGGAGGCCCCCCCGGGCCGGCCGCTCGCGCATGCGCGCAGCCAGGGCAAGAAACGCGGTGGCGGGCGCCACGTTGAGCGTCGCGATGCGGGAGTGGCACTCCCGGACCGCGCCGGCCCAGCCTTCGAGCAGGTCGACCCCCGCGCCGCCGCCGCGCAGGGCGGCGCGCAGCGTGGTCGAGAGCTCCTCGAGGAACGCGATCGCCGCCTCCCGGCCCCGCGTGCGGTCGACGACCGCGGAAATTACGTCCGGCAGCTCCAGGCCAGCCTCCGGATCCAGGGCCCGGTCGAGGAAGCTCCTCGCCGCGGCGGCAAGCTGCTCGGGGCTGATCTCCCTCCAGGCGAGGAAAAACCCGCGCAGGTCCGTGAACCTCGCGCTCTCGTCGCGGAAGATCCGGACGATCACCTCGCGCTCGTCCTCGGGGCTGCGGCCCGGGAAGAGATAGGGCCGCAGACGGGAGAGAATCGTCGGCGTCAGCGAGGAGCGCCGCGTGGTGATCAGCACGAGATGCACCTGCTCCGGCGGCTCCTCGAGGAGCTTCAGGAGGGCATTGCGCGCGGACTCCTGCATCCGGTCAGCGTTCTCCACGATCGCGACCTTCCGCGAGCCGGGCGCCGTTACGCGCGCCCAGGCGGAGAGCAGGCGCACCTGGCCGATGGTGACGAGGTCGGACCGCACGGACTGTGCGAGCTCGCGGCACAGCACGTCCGCACGCTCCGTGACGGTGGCCAGCTCTTCGGCCGGGGGGAGGTCGCGGCCCGGCGCGATCGCTTCGAGCAGCTCTTCCACCTGCGCGGTCTTCTCCTGCGCGGCCCGCAGGCGGGCGTCGTCCGCGTCCCACACGGCGGGCTCGAACCTGCGCAGGAGCTTGCGCACGGCGCGCAGATACAGGTAGCGCGCGGCGGTCCCGCGGTTCGCCTGCAGGGCGGCCGCGCTGGCTGGTATCTCCACGTCCGCGTACCGCCACCCGAGCATCACGGTGTACGGGTGCACGAGCTCGCGCTGCTGCCGGCACGCCGGGCACTCGCAACCCCACGCGCCGTCGGCCGCGCACGTGAGGACCCGTGCCGCCTCCAGCGCCGTGGACAGCTTTCCCGCGAACGGCGGGCCGACGAAGAGCGACGCCCTCGGGAAGGCACCTGCCGCGAGCTCCGCCGACAGGGCGGCGACCACAGGCCGCTGTCCGATGATGTTCTCAAACATCAGCGGTCCCCCGCTCCACCGAGCCGTGCGATCAGGAGGTCCGCGATCCTCGCCGCAGGATCGGCAACCGCGAGCCCGCGGGCCGCTTTTCCCATCGCGGCGAGCCGCCCGGAGTCGGCCAGGAGCACGCGCACACGATCGCGGAGCGCAGCAGGGCTTGCCGTCTCCTCCGGCATCACTTCGGCCGCACCTGCCGCCCGGAAGACCTCGGCGTTCCGCAGCTGATCGCCCCGGCTCCCGGCCGCGGAAAGCGGGACGAGCAGTGATGGCCTGCCCAGAGCGGCCAGCTCGGCAAGGGTGTTGGCGCCGGCCCGGCAGACCACGAGATCAGCTCCCGCCAGCAGGTGCGGCAGCTCGGCCCCGATGAAGGGTATCACCAGGCATCCCGGCACGCCCGACGCCCCCTGCTTCCCGTCGCCGGTCTGGTGCACGAGACGGATCCCTCCCGCGCACAGCTCGCCGGCCACCGGCGTCACGAGCCCGTTCAGGAACGCCGATCCCGAGCTGCCGCCGAGCACCAGCACGAGGCGATCGCCGGCCGCGCATCCAGCGACGCGCCGCCCCTCAGCGGGATCCGCGGCGTAGAAGGCCGCGCGCAGGGGATTGCCGGTCACCAGCACCCGGTCGCGGAGTGCCGGCGGGAAGTGGTCGACGGTGCCGGCGTGCGAGACCATCACCCTCTCGCAGAACCGGGCGTTGATCCGTGTGGCAAGCCCGGGATCGACATCCGACTCGTGGGTGAAGGCGGGAATGCCGAGGAGGCGGGCCGCGATCACGGGAGGCACGCTGACAAACCCCCCCTTCGAGAACAGCAGCGCAGGGCGCTCCGCGGCGAGCACGCCGAGCGACGCGGCGAGCCCGCCGAGGATGCGGAACACGTCCGTCACGTTGGAGATCGACCGGTACCGCCGCAGCTTTCCCGCGGGAACCGTGCGGAAAGGGATGCCCGCGGCCTCGACGAGTCCGCGCTCGGGGCCCGAACGGGACCCGATCCAGACGATGCGGCCGTCCCACCGCCGGGCGAGTTCCGCCGCGACCGCGAGGCCCGGGAACACGTGCCCCGCGGTGCCGCCGCCCGTGAACGCCACGCACCGGGCCGCAGCGGTTGTCAGAGCACTGGCCATACGGTACGTTCACCTTAGCATGAGAGCGTTGCTGCCCGCAATCTGCCTGCTCGCCGTCACGACGTTTCCTGTTTCGGCAGCCGACCTCGGGAGCCTCCTCGGCGGCGACGTCGCCGCCGCGCTCGTCGCCGACGGCACCCTCAGGCGGGTGGTGGCGCGCGGCGCGATGCCCGGGTGGCTGCCCGCCGTGGATTCCCGCGAAGCGATTCTCTCCGACGCGCGTCGGCTCAATCCCACGATCGCGGTGGAGCTGCTGCGGTGGTACGGGGATCTACCCGCTCGGTTCGACACGGCTGACGGCCGGCTGCGGCTGTACAACGCGATGCGCGCGGTCAGCACCATGCAGGGACTCACCTACTGGTCGGCCAGTCGGGGGAAGGAACGGGTGCTGTTCACCCTCAGCCATGCCGTTGCCGGACCGTCCGACCCGTCCCCCCGGAGCGATCCTGTTGCCGCCATCCTGCCCGCATCGGACCGATTGTATTCTCTGCAGGTCGACCAGACATTCGGCCGGCACTTCTACCTCGGCACGTATGACAACCGGACCGACCACCTGGTCGTCAGGACCGAGAACGCGGACGTCATCTCCTACCTGCTTGTTCCCGTGATGCAGCCCGGGGGCCTGGTCACGGTGTGCGTGCTCGTTCCCTTCCCCGACGGGGTCCTCCTCGCGGGGCTCCTGTACTCGAAGACCGCAATGCCGGTGATCGACCGAACGGGCCGTGAGGCATCCCTCCTGAACCGCCTCGTCGCCCTGTCGAACTGGGTTGCCGCAAGGCTCGCGCAGCCCTGACTGGCCCCTCTCGCCTCCGCGCGCCCGAGGCGCGCTAGGGCTGTCGGGTTCGCCACGGCGGGTACGCCGTGGCTGACTTGACGCCCCCGAGCGCCGGGGGTACCTTTTTCTGGTCGTGGGGTGGTTGTCGGCGCGCGCCCGGAGGGCGGACCGGCAGCCTGAGATAACACCCGTTGAACCTGATCTGGGTAATACCAGCGCAGGGATCCTGACACCGAACGCCCGCACGACGAGGAGGCCCCATGTTCGCATCACGGTTCCGCCGTGCCGTGATCGCCGCCGCACTCTCGTGCGCCGCCGCAGCGGGCACCGCTGCCGAGACGGTCCTCACGGTGCTCACCCACTCCTCGTTCTCCGCTTCCAAGGAGGTCCTGGCCGTCTTCGAAGCCGAGACCGGAGCCCGGCTGCGCTTCGTCGAAGGCGGCGACGCCGGCGAAACGCTGGGCAAGGCGATCCTCTCGAAGGGGAATCCCTTCGCGGACGTGATCTTCGGCATCGACAGCACCTTCCTCGGGAGGGCCCTCGCTGCGGACATCTTCGAGCCGCTCGGCATTCCGGTCCCGCCGACGATCCCCGCCGACCTGCGGCTCGACCCGACCTCCCGGCTCGCGCCAGTCGACGTGGGGTACGTGTGCCTGAACGCCGACAAGGCGTGGTTCATGAGCCGCGGCCTCGCCCTGCCCGCCCGGCTCGAAGACCTCGTCCTGCCCGTCAATCGAGGCCTGCTTGTCGTCGAAGACCCCGCCGCATCCTCGCCCGGTCTCGCGTTCCTCCTCGCCACCATCGCCCGTTTCGGCGAAACCGGAGATTACCCGTGGCAGCGGTTCTGGCGGGATCTGCGTGCCAACGACGTGCTCGTGGCCGGCGGCTGGAGCGACGCCTACTACAACGAGTTCAGCGCCACCGGCAGCGGACGGCGGCCCCTCGTCGTGAGCTACGCCACCAGCCCCGCGGCCGAGCTGTTCTACGCCGCCGAGCCGAAGCCGAAGGAATCCCCAACCGTCGCGCTCGTTTCCGACGGTGCCTTCCGGCAGGTGGAGTTCGCCGGCGTCCTCAAGGGCACCCGCCAGCCCGACCTCGCAAGGCGCTTCGTGGCCTTCCTGCTCTCCCGGCGGTTCCAGGAGGACATTCCCCTCCAGATGTGGATGCATCCCGCCGACTCCGGCGCGCGTCTGCCCGAGGTGTTCATCCGGTTCGCGGCGGTACCTGCCCGACCAGCCATCCTCGACCCCGCACTCATAGACGCCCGGAGAGACGAGTGGACCCGCGAGTGGACGAGAATCGTCCTCAAATGATCAACCCGCCGGTCCGCCCGGGCGCCCGCAGCCGAGCCGGAGCGGGTTCGCGCCTCGCCGCCCGGACCCTCGCCGCCCGGACCCTCGCCGCGTCACTCCCCCTCGCCTTCCTCGGCGTGTTCCTCTTCTACCCGCTCGCACGAGTGTTCGCGCTGGGGTTCCGTCCGCTCGCTGCCGGAGGCTGGACAGGGCTGGCCGAAACCGTGCGCGGGATCGGGCTCGCCGGGCTCCTCGTCTCGAGCACGCTCCAGGCGCTCGCATCGACGGCGCTCAGCCTCGCGGTCGGGATTCCCGCAGCGTACGTATTCGCCCGATGCGAGTTCCCGGGCCGGAAAGCCCTCTCGGTGGTGCTGGCGGTGCCCTTCGTGCTGCCGACCGTGGTGGTCGCCTCGGCCTTCGCCGCTCTCGGCATGGGGAGGGGGATCGGCACGGTGCTCGCGGCCCACGTGTTCTACAACGTCTCCATCGTGGTTCGGATCGTGGGCACGGCATGGGCGAACCTCGATCCCCGGCTCGGCGAAGCGGCCCGGGTGCTGGGCGCGCGCCGGGGTCCGCCGCTCGCCGCGCTCATGCTGCGCCTCGCCGCCCCCGCGGTCGCCGCGGCCGCTCTTCTGGTGTTCTGCTACTGCTTCACGAGCTTCGGCGTGGTCCTTCTCCTCGGCGGGCCCCGCGTGGCGACCCTCGAGACGGAGATCTGGCGCCAGGCCGTGCGCCTCGCCGACCTCGGCGCGGCCGGGCTCCTCGCCCTGCTGCAGCTCGCGGCAACCGGAGCACTGATGACCCTCTACGCGCGCCTTCAGCGCCGCCTGTCCACCGCGATGCGGCAGGCGCCGGCGGCCGCCTCCCGCCGCCGTCCGCGCACGCCGGGCCGATGGATCGCGGTCGCGACGTTCGGCTACGGTACCGCGGCCCTCGTCGCCCTGCCGCTCGCGGGGATCGCGGCCGGTTCCCTCGTCCTGCGCTCGGGCATCAGCCTCGGGGCGTGGACGTCGCTGTTCCGCAACGCAACCGGATCACTCTTCTGGACCTCCCCGCTCGACGCGGGCCGCACCTCCCTCCTCTTCGCGTCGTTCGCGCTTGTGCTCGCTCTCGCCGTCGGCCTGCCCGCGGCCTACGCCGCGGCCGGGGTCACCCGGCGCGAGGGACGCCAGGCCACGGGCCCCTCCGCGCTCTTCGACCTCGCGGTGCTCCTGCCGCTGGGCACCTCGGCGGTCACCCTGGGTTTCGGCTTCCTCGTAGCGCTGGACCGGCCGCCGCTCGACCTGCGCGCCTCGGCGTTGCTCGTGCCGATCGCCCACGCGCTCGTGGCCCTGCCCCTCGTCACGCGGAGCCTGTCCGGGCCGATCGCCAGCCTCGATCCCCGGTTGCGCGAGGCATCGGCCGTGCTCGGCGCGCGCCCCGGGCGCTCGTGGCGTGCGGTGGACCTTCCCGTGCTCGGCAGGGCGATCGCATCGGCCGGGGTGTTCGCCTTCACGGTGTCGATCGGCGAGTTCGCGGCCTCGTCCCTGCTCGCCCGGCCCGAGTTCGCCACCATCCCCGTGGTCATCTTCAACCGGCTCGGCACTCCCGGCGAGCTGAACCGGGCGCAGGCGCTCGCCATGAGCACCGTGCTGATGGTCGTGTGCGGCCTCGGCGTGGTCGCGATCGAGCGCCTGCGTGCACGGGGACCGGGCAGCGGGGAGGCCTTCTGATGCCGTTTCTCGAGTGGCGCGGGCTCGTGAAGCGGTACGCGGGGCATCCCGCCCTCGATGGCGTGACGCTGTCCCTGGAACGCGGTGGAGTCCTGGTGGTGCTGGGCCCGAGCGGATGCGGCAAGACCACGCTCCTGCGGCTCACCGCGGGCCTCGAGACGCCGGACGCGGGGATCGTCCTGCTCGACGGCGCCGACCTCGGACCCCTGCCGCCCGAGCGGCGCGGGATCGGGTTGGTGTTCCAGGATTACGTGCTTTTCCCGCACCTCGACGTGGCCGGCAACGTGGGCTTCGGTCTGCGCATGGCCCGCTGGCCCCGGTCCCGCATGGTCGATCGCGTGCGTTCCATGCTCGCCCTGGTGGGCCTCGCGGGATACGAGCGACGGCGCGTGCAGTCCCTCTCGGGCGGCGAACAGCAGCGCGTGGCGCTCGCCCGGGGCCTCGCCCCCGGCCCCCGGGTGCTGATGCTCGACGAGCCGCTGGGCGCCCTCGACGCCTCGCTGAGGACGGGTCTGCTCGACGAAGTGCCCCGCATCCTCCACGCGGCGGGCGCCACGACGGTGTACGTCACGCACGACCAGGAGGAAGCCCTTGCGGTGGCCGACCGGGTGGCCGTCATGCGGTCGGGGCGCATCGTCCAGGCCGGCCGGCCGACCGACCTCGTCGAGCGTCCCGCTGACGCGTTCGTCGCCGGTTTCCTCCGCCTGGGGACACTCGTGCCGGTCAGCGGCCGCACCGCCTCGGAGGTCGTGACCCCCCTTGGCCGGCTCCCCGTGCACGTCGCGGGACGACCGGAAAACTCGATGATCCTCGTGCGGCCGGAAGCGGTGCGTCTGCGGTCCGGCCCGGCTTTCGTGCCGGTGCGCGCCAGGGTGGTGTCGGTGCAGGCCGGTGCCTACGGCGGCCGGCTGCGGCTCGCGCTCGAGGGAGCCGGGGGGGAGAGGTACGACGTGCGCTGCCTGCTCGAGCCGGGCCGGTCGCCTCCTGCGGGCCGGCTTCTGCGCGTGTGGCTCGACCCCAGGCGCCTGCGCAGCCTGCCTACGCGATGACCACCCGATTCCTGCCCGCTTCCTTGGCCCGGTAGAGCGCCCGGTCGGCGCTCTCGATCCACGAGTCCTGGGTGTCGCCGTCGCGGAACCGGGCCACGCCGATGGAAAGCGTCACCGCGAAGCTCTCGGCGTTGCAGGTGAACCTCGTCTCCGCCATCTCGCGTCGGAACCGGTCCCCGATGCGCTCCGCCTGCACCTCGGTGGAGTTCGACAGCAGCACGAAGAACTCCTCGCCGCCGTAGCGGCCCGCGAAGTCGTACTTTCGCAGCCGGTTCTGCAGCTTGACGCCGATCTCCCGTATGACGAGGTCGCCGCAGGGGTGGCCGAAGTTGTCGTTGATGCTCTTGAAACGGTCGATGTCCACCATCAGCCCGGTGAGCGGCACGTTCATACGCGTGGCCCGTTCGATCTCCACGCCGATGCGGCTGAAGAGGGTGCGGCGGTTCAGGAGCCCCGAGAGCGCGTCGTACGCCGCGAGCTGCTCGAGCTCGCGGTTGGCCTTCTCGAGCTCGCCGTTCAGCTGCCGGATCTTCTCGTAGGCGGCCTTCAGGCTCTGGTTCTGGTCGAGCACGAGCGACGAGAGGCGCTCCTCCTCGGCCACCGCGATGCGGTAAAACTCCCGCTCCTTGATGAGCCCGGCCTGGGCCTGCCACCGCGCGACCGCGGCGCGGACACGGGCAGCCAGTTCCTCCGGGTCGCAGGGCAGACGGAGGCTATCGTCGGCTCCGGCGTCGAGCGCTCGGGCCACGTCGGCGGGGCCCGAGGCCGGCTGCAGGACGAGCACCTGCAGCGGGACCTGCCGGTGTTCCTCGCGCACCCGGGAACACAACTGATACCCGTCGGCGTCGCCGAGCGTGGCGCCGAGGAGCAGGATGTTAACCTCCTCCTCAGCGAGCAGGCGCTGGGCTTCGGTGCCGGTGCCGGCGCTGAGCAGGCGGTATCCCCGATTCGACAGGGCGGCGCGCACGGATTGGAGCTCCCCGGGGGAGGAATCGGCGACCAACAGTGTCACAGCCGGCATGGGTCCCACTACTGTAGCGGCGGCCGCGGGAGGCGTCAACACAGCGACATCGGCCGGTGGCTGATGTCGCGAAGCCGACAGCCACGTGCGCCAGCACGTGGCGAGAGGCAAGGCCTGGGTCCGCGGTGGCGTAACCGGCTCACCCCCTTCACGGTGCGACCAGGCCGATCAGCACCTGCGCGAACCCGATCACGGCGCCGAGAATGGCGCCGAACACGTTGATCCATTTCAGGTGGCTGGCGAGGACCTGCATCAGGAGCCGCTCCACGTCCCGCACATCGAGCGCGTCGATCTTGCGGACCACCAGGTCCTCCACGTCCACCCCGCGAAGGATCTCGGGCAGTTTCGCGTCGATGAGGGCCACCAGCCGGCCGGTCAGGAAGGAATCGAGCCCGGCCTTCAGCCGCTCGTCGACGCCGAGGAGCCGGCCCAGCGGGACCTCCGCGTTTTCCTCCACGAACCGGTGCGCCATCCCCGCGATCCCGCGTGAAAGCTGGCCCGCGGTCCCCTCCCGGGACAGCCACCCCAGCACCCGGTTCGACGCGAACTCCGCGGCATCGCTCTCCCGGAAGCCGAGGGTGCGGTTCGTGAGCCCGCCGATCGTCGCATTGCCCCGCGCGATTCTCCCCGCGAGGAACGCGGCGAACCGGTGCCGACGAGCGGGATCGGCAAGGCCGGCGCTGAACCGGCCGAGGAACCCCGACGCGGCTTCGGCGAACGCCTGCACCCGCCGTGGATCGCCGGCGAGGCCGTCCCGCCAGTCGCGCAACGCCCCACCGGCGGCTTCCAGCAGCCGGCCCTGGTTCGCGGGATCCCTCGCGAGCCGTTCGAGGGATGCCACGATCTCGTCGACGATCTCGGGCATTCGTTCGTCGAGCCGGCGGTCGAACTGGGCCGCGCCCACGATGAGACGCTGCACGAGGTTGAGGCGATCGACGGCGGAGGCGAGCACCGTGAGCGCCTCCCGGCCGATGGCCGCGCGGGTCTCGGCGGTGCGGGCCCACGCGACCAGCCGCTCGACTGCGTCGGGCAGCAGGGGTTCGGCGAGGCGCACCGCCGCCACGATGGCCTCGTCGGTGAGGAGGTCCACTCCTCGGTCGGCCACGAGGTCCGCGACGGCCTTCCCTGCGTCCTTGCCGCGGCCGGCGAGACCCGACAAGAGCCGCTCGTCGAGGAACCGTTCCAGGTCAAACCGGGCCGCGGCCTCGGACACCCGCATGCCGGCCAGCGCCGAGACCGCGCGGCCTACGAGGTCGTGCACGAGGCCGATGAACGAGCGGGACGTCGCCGCCCGTCCGAGCACCTCTGCGAGCAGCCCCTCCAGCGGCGACGGCAGGACCGCCTTCGCGTCGGCGGCGAGGGTGCCGACCGGTTTCTCGAGCAGGCCTGCGGTGAACCCCGAGACGCTTTCCGCGAGCGCCGCGAGCGTCCGCGGCTCGTGCACCTGGCTGCGGAGCGCATCCTCGGTGATCAGCTCGCGGGACACCATGCTGCCGATGCTGACCGCCAGGGTGCGGCGTTCCTTCGGGATGATGCCGGGTGTCAGGGGCAGCCGGATCCCGAGCACCCTGACCGCGCGCAGCGGGCGGAAGAGCATGCGGATGGCGATGTCGTTGGTGATCCAGCCGATCACCGCGCCGACAACCGGCGGGGCGATCCACGACAATAGGACGGCGGTCAGCGGCGAGCTCATTGCAGACGGGTTGCCTCTGCTTCCGCGGCGGCGCGTGAATCGCACAGGGTGAGGTAGGGGCCGAACACCCAGCCCTTGAGGCCGTCGTAGTTGATCCGGTACCAGTAGTCCACCAGGCCCTCGATCTCGTCCTCCCGGTCGGATTTCCC
Source organism: Spirochaetota bacterium (assembly GCA_026398635.1). Lineage (GTDB taxonomy): Bacteria > Spirochaetota > Spirochaetia > SZUA-6 > Fen-1364 > JAPLSM01. The sequence goes on from JAPLSM010000174.1 coordinate 19,715, forward strand.
GATCACCTCCACCACCACTCCCTGGCGGATGTGCTGCAGCACCGTCGATCGGCTGTCCGGCTGCTCGCGTACGCGCAAGAGCGGCGATACCACGACGGCCCAGGTCGACCGCACCGAGAGCACGGGTGTTGTCGGGAACTCGACGTGCTCGATCCGCCCTTCGCGGCTGCAGGACGCCGCGGACAGGCAGAGGCAGACCGCAGCGGTGGCCGACAAGCGCCTGAAAGCGCGCGGGCCGCAGCGGGCGGAACCTTCGGGCGCAGGGGGGGACAGGGGGGTCACGGCGGGTACTATCACCGATTTTGCCGCACTGCTCAAGCGCGGCGTGCGCAGGGCCGCAGCGGGCCGGGCCGGCGCCGCGGCTCAGACATCGGCGCCCTCCGTAATGCGCCGGATCTCGTCCCGGACGACGGCAGCCCGTTCGAACTCGAGGTCCTTCGCGAGCGAGATCATCTCGTCCTCGAGGGCCTTGAGCAGCGCCTTGCGTTCCTTCGGCACGAGCACGTTGTAGCTGCGCTTCAGGACATCGAGGGTGACCGCCTCGCCGGCCCGCTTCTCCTCGCGCTTGCGCACCAGGATGTCCTGGACGGCCTTGGTGATGGTCTTCGGCGTGATGCCGTGCTCGGCGTTGTACGCTTCCTGGAGACGCCGCCGGCGCGACGTCTCGTCGATGGCCTCCCGCATCGCATCGGACATCCGGTCCGCGTACGTGATGACCCGACCGTTCACGTTGCGGGCGGCCCGGCCGATGGTCTGCACGAGCGACGTGGCCGAGCGCAGGAAGCCGATCTTGTCCGCGTCGAGGATGGCGATCAGCGATACCTCGGGCAGGTCGAGGCCCTCGCGCAGCAGGTTGATGCCCACGAGCACGTCGAAAGCGCCCGCGCGAAGGTCGCGGAGGATCTCCACCCGTTCGATGGTCTCGATGTCGGCGTGCAGGTAGCGCACCTTCAGCCCGAGTTCCGCGAGGTAGTCGGTGAGGTCCTCGGCCATCCGCTTCGTGAGCGTGGTCACCAGGGTCCGTTCGCCCGCGGTCACCTGCCGGCGGATCTCCCCGTAGAGGTCCTCCATCTGCCCCTCGGACGGCCGCACCTCGACGCGCGGGTCGAGGAGCCCGGTCGGGCGGATCAGCTGCTCAACGACCTGCGACGACCGGCCGACCTCCTCCGCGGCGGGGGTGGCGGACACGTAGATGATCCGGTCGAGCAGGGAGGTGAACTCCGAGGCGTTCAGGGGCCGGTTGTCGAGCGCCGAGGGCAGCCGGAACCCGTACTTCACGAGCGACAGCTTGCGCGCCCGGTCGCCCTCGTACATGCCCCGCACCTGGGGCAGCGTGACATGAGACTCGTCGATGAACGCGAGGAACTTCGGGGGGAAGTAGTCCAGCAGCACGGCCGGGCGCTCGCCCTCCTTCCGCCCGCTGAGATGGCGCGAGTAGTTCTCGATGCCGGGGCAGTAGCCCATCTCCTCGAGCATCTCGAGGTCGTACTCGGTGCGGGTCTTCAGCCGCTCCGCCTCGAGGTGCTTCCCTTCCGCGAGGAACCGCGCGTGCCGATCCGCCAGCTCGTCGCGGATGCCCTGCAGGGCCCGACGGAGCCGGTCCTGGGGCATCACGAAGTACTTGGCGGGGTAGATCGTGATCTCGTCCAGGTCTTCGATCGTGGAACCGGTCAGCGGGTCCACCCGGCGGATGCGCTCGATCTCGTCGCCAAACAGCTCGATGCGCACGGCTGTCTGCGCGTAGGACGGCCAGACCTCCACCACGTCCCCGCGCACCCGGAAGCGCGAGCGCTCGAAGACCGCGTCGCTGCGGTCGTACTGCAGCGCGACGAGACGCCGCAGGAGGTCCTGCCGGTCGGCGCAGGCGCCCTTCGTCAGAACGACGCGCATCTCGCGGTAATCCTCGGGATTGCCGAGCCCGTAGATGCACGAGACGGTGGCCACGACGATGGCGTCCCGGCGCTCCATGAGCGTCGTGGTCGCCGAGAGGCGCATGCGCTCGATCTCCTGGTTGATCGAGGCGTCCTTCTCGATGTAGAGGTCCTTGCCCGGCACGTAGGCCTCGGGCTGGTAGTAGTCGTAGTAGGAGACGAAGTACTCCACCGCGTTGTCGGGGAAGAAGTCCACGAACTCCCGGTAGAGCTGCGCGGCGAGCGTCTTGTTGTGCGACAGCACCAGGGTGGGCAGCTGCACGCGCTCGATGATCCGGGCCATCGAGAATGTCTTGCCCGAGCCGGTCACGCCCTTCAGAACCTGGTGTTTCCGCTCCGCGAGCACCCCCTCGGAGAGCCGCCCGATGGCCCCTCCCTGGTCGCCCGCCGGCTCGAACGGCGAGACCGCCCGGAAGGGGGTCACTGCGACGGCCGCTCGACGAGCTTCACGCTGAGGGTCTTCTCCTGCCCGGAGCGGATCACCTTAACGGACACGACCTCCCCGGGCTTTGTCTGCTCGAGGGCGCCTAGCAGGTCCGAGTACGATGCCACCTTCTGGCCGCCGACCTCGACGATGATGTCGCCGCCACCATAGATGATCGTGCGTCCGTAGCGCACCGCGCTCGACTGGTCGCCGCCGCGCAGGCCGGCCTGCTTCGCCGAGGCGCCCGCCTGCGAAACCAGGACCCCGTTCTTCACGGGCAGCTTGAAGTAGCTGACGAGCGCGGGAAAGAGCTGGATCGGCTCGATGTCGATCCAGCCGCGGCGCACCGCCCCGTAACGCAGCAGCTCGTCCACGACGCGCCGTGCCGTGTTGACGGGGATGGCGAAGCCGACGCCGGCGGAGGAGCCCGACGTGGAGTAGATGGCGGCGTTGATGCCGATCAGCTCGCCGCGCGCGTTCAGGAGGGGGCCGCCCGAGTTGCCCGGGTTGATCGCCGCGTCAGTCTGGATGGCCGAGCGGATCACCGTGTTTTCCTCGGTGTTCTGCAGGGGCCTGCCGAGCGCCGAGATGATCCCCGTAGTGAGCGTGCGGTCGAGGCCGAACGGGTTGCCGATGGCGAGCACCTTCTGCCCCACCTTGAGGTTGGAGGACGAGCCGAAGGTGACGGGGACGACGACCCGGCCCTTCGGGTCGAACTTCACCACCGCGAGGTCGTTCTCGGGGTCGGTGCCCGTCACTTTCCCCTCCAGTTCCGTGCCGTCGGACAGCGTGATGCGCAGCTGGTCGGCGCCCTTCACCACGTGGTAGTTGGTCAGCACGTGGCCCTCGGTGTCGATGATAATTCCCGAGCCCGTGCCCTCCTGGGGCATGGCCTCGAAGAAATAGGAGTACTCGAGGGTGATCGTGGTGATGTAGACCACGCTCTTGTTGACCCGCTCGTAGACCTCGATGTTGTTCTGCTCGTCGGCCAGGGAGCCGGTTGTCGCCGCGACGTACTGCACGGGGACACGGACCGCGGTCTCACCCGAAGCGGGTGCCGCGGGCACAGCAGCAGCCGAAGCCTCGGCTGCGGCAGCCGCTGCCAGCCGGGGCGCCACCACCAGCGCCGACACCGCCGCACCGGCGACAAGCGTCACGACGGCGACGGCCGCGACAACGGCGAGCACCTGGTTCCTGCTGTAGAGTTTCATCTCATCTGCTCCCCGGTAATGATACCAGTCCCGGCCTCCTGGGGGCAACAAAGGGGGCATTATTCGCGAATCCACCGGAAATCGCCGTCCCCGTACTTCCGGTGTTCGACGGCCTCGAGCAGGTGCTGCTCGCGAATGTCCGGCGAGCCTTCGAGGTCGGCGATGGTTCGGGCGATCCGCAGCACCGCGTGGAATGCGCGCGAGGAGATGGCCATCCGCTCGGCCGCGTCCAGCAGCGCAAGCCTGCCCGGCTCGTCGATCGGGCAGATCTCGTCCACCATACCGGCGGGGATGCGCGCATTCCACGTGAATCCCCGTCCGGCGTGGCGCCGGCGCTGGACTGCTGCGGCCTCGGCCACGCGTGCCGCGATGCGCCGTCCTTCGTCGCGGAGGGGCGCCTCGCACATGCGGGCCGCGGCCACCGGCTCCACGGGCACCCGAAGCTCGACCCGGTCCAGCAGGGCACCACCCATGCGCCGCCAGTATCGGTGGATCTCGACCGGGCTGCACGCGCAGACCCGGCCGGAACGCCCCAGGTTGCCGCAAGGACAGGGGTTGAAGGACAGCACGAGCTGGAACTGCGCAGGCCAGGTGACGGTGGAGCCGGCCCGCGCGATCGTGACCCGCCCCTCCTCCACCGGCTCGCGCAGGCCCTGCAGCACCATCGAGCCGAACTCGGGCGCCTCGTCGAGGAAAAGGATGCCGTGGTGCGCCAGGGAGGCTTCGCCGGGCCGCAGGAGCCTGCCGCCGCCGAGGATTCCCTCGCTCGAGGCAGAATGGTGCGGCATGCGCACGGGCGGCCTGCGGATGAGCCCCGATCCCGGCGAGAGCACGCCCGCGAGTGAATGCAGGCGTGTCACTTCCAGCGCCTCTTCGCGCTCGAGGACCGGAAGGAGACCGGGGAGGCGCCGGGCTGCCATGGTCTTGCCGCTCCCCGGAGGGCCGAACAGCAGCAGATGGTGCCGGCCCGCAGCCGCGATTTCCAGAGCCCGCTTGAGCATTGAGTGTCCCCGGATGTCCGCGATGTCTTCCGGCGATGGGTCGTCGCGCGTGCCGGCGGTACGGCTGTCTGCAGTCGCATCAGGCTGAGGTAGGTCCTCTCCCGCGGCGATCCGGTTGTAGAGTCTCGCTGCCTCGCCGAGCGAGACGATGCCGTGGATCCGTCCCGCGCCCAGCGCCCTGGCCTCGTCCACGTTCTCGGCAGGGACCATGAAGTCCCCGATGCCCGCCGCGAGACCGGCGGCGACCGCCGACAGGGCACCGCGCACGGGCCGCACGGATCCCGACAGGGTCAGCTCGCCGACCACCATGATCCTGCCCGCGGGCATCGGACCGACCTGGCCCGAAGCCGCGAGGATTCCCAGCGCAATCGGCAGGTCGAACGAGGCGCCCTCCTTACGGATAGCCGCGGGCGCGAGGCTGACGAGGATGCGGTCGATGGGAAACTCGAAGGCGCTGTTGCGGATTGCCACCCGCACCCGTTCGCGCGACTCCCGCACGGCGTTGTCAGGCAGGCCGACCAGGTCGACCCCGGGCAGCCCCCGGCGGATGTCGACTTCGACGGACACCATCTCGCCGTCGAAGCCCACGGGTGCGTGGCTCGAGACGATCGCGAGCATCGCCGTCCCCCCTCACCCATTGAGGACGGGGGGGTCAGGCCCGGCGCTTGAGCGCCTCCTCGACCATGTGGTGGCAGGCCTCGTTCATGGAGTTCCCGGCGTGTCCCATCACCCACTGCCACGCCACGGGCCGGTCCTGGCAGAGCGCCCACAACTCGCGCCACAGGTCCGCGTTCTTCACGGGCTTTTTCCCGCTCGTGCGCCAGCCGTTTCCGAGCCACGCGCGGATCCACTGGGTGATGCCCTTCTGCACGTACTGGGAATCGGTCGTCACCGTGACGCCGAGTCCGGCGAGCGCCGGCTGCCGGGAAAGCTCCCGCAGCGCTTCGCTCACCGCCGAGAGCTCCATGCGGTTGTTCGTGGTATCGGGATCGTAGCCGGATCTTCGGATCTCCGTGCCCGGGCCGGCGATCACGAATGCCCACCCGCCGGGTCCCGGATTGCCGAGGCATCCGCCGTCAGCCCAGATCTCGACACGGTTTCCGGCGCTCATGGCCACAGCCCCTCGACGTCGAATTCCGGCGGCATGGGCGCGGCCCTGCCCCGGGCGTCGATGGAGACCCAGGTCACGTCTGCCTCGGCGACGAGTTCCTCCCCCTTCAGGATGCGCTGCGCGATGATCCCGCCGACCCGCAGGCGCTTCGTGGCCCGGCTCAGGATCGTGAGCGCATCCCCTCCGACCGCCGGACGGCGGTAGCGGATGTCGATCCGGGCCACGACCAGCCCGAACCCGGCGGAGCGCATGCCCGCGAAGTCCATGCCGAGCGCTGCGAGCATCTCGTGCCGTGCGACCTCGAGGTAGTTCAGGTAGACTGCGTTGTTCACGTGACCGTACGAGTCGCACTCGTACGATCTGACGGTGAGGTTCGTTCGATGCTCCAGCACGCCCGGATGACGATCGATGGCGCTGCCGCGGGGTGGCGGCGTGTCCGCGATGCGTTCCGCGCCGCTCACCAGGCCACCTCGCCGCCGGGGTGCTGCAGTGTCGTACGCGCGTTGAGATTGTAGAGCTTGGTCGCCGGGATCCGCGCGTCTCCCTCGTATCCCCGCTGTTCCCAGTACCCGCTCTCGTAGTCGCGGAGAAAATCGACCGCGACAAGGCTCTTCGCGCTCTTGTATCCCCAGAGCTGCGGGAACACGGCGCGCACCGGTCCGCCGTACTCGACTGGCAGGTCTTCGCCGTTCGCGGCCACCGCGAACACTGCCCGAGGATGGCTGAGTTCGGCGAGTTCGACGGTCGTGGTGTAGACGCCGCCGAATGAGGTGAGCCGGACGAACCGGGCGTCGGCGCTCGGTTTGACCATCGTGACGAGCCGGCTCATGAGCATACCCCGCCAGGTCGCGCGCACGGACCACCGGGTGACGGAGGTGAGCCGGCAGTCGACCTCGTCGACGGCGAGGTCGCGCAGATCCCTCATTCCGAGTCGGATCGTCCGCTCCACGAGACCGCCGACGGCGAGCGTGGTGCCCCCGGCAGGGATCTTCGGCTGTCCTTCGGCCCAGAACACGGGCACCTTCAGATCGAAGAGGTTGAGCATCGGCGCGAGTGTAGGCATGGGCCCGCAGAGGGGTCAAGGCGGCCCACCTCATGGCTTATCCCGTTGACACGTCCCGGCCGGCGGTGCTACTGTCGTTTCTTCCCGTGGCGGCGTAGCTCAGTTGGTAGAGCATGCGGCTCATATCCGCAGTGTCAGGGGTTCGATACCCTTCGCCGCTAGTGGCGGCGTAGCTCAGTTGGTAGAGCATGCGGCTCATATCCGCAGTGTCAGGGGTTCGATACCCTTCGCCGCTAAAAGGCCTGCTCCCGCGGGCCTTTTCTTTTCTTTGCACTGTAAGGACTTGGAAGCCTCTTGCGCTCCCCTCCCGAACCGCGGTAGCAAAGATGTAGCAAAAACTGGGAGGACCCCATGGCGAAAGAATCCAAGCGCTTCTATCTCTACCTGCGGAAACGCGCCGGCAAACCCCCACTCTGGTACGCGAAATTCCGTTGCGAGGATGGCACGATCAGCTCGCCGGTCTGCAGCGAGAAGGAGAGCCGCTCCGCCGCTGAGGCCTGGGCCTGGGAGCGATTGCTCAGCAGCGAGAAGGTGAAGGCGCGCAAGCCGCGCGTGCGAACGTTCGCCGAATGGGCCGCGCCGTGGTGGCTGTTCGAGACCTGCCCCTACATCCGCGAGAAGATCGCCGGCGGCTTCTCCATGAGCCGAACCTATGCCAGGATCCGCCGATCCTATCTCACGCATCACCTGGTCCCCACCTTCGGCAAGATCCCGTTGACCCAGCTCTGCCCGAAGGACTTCCGCGATTACAAGATGCGGTTGCTCGCCGAAGGAGAGCTCTCCCCCGCGTCGATCAACCGGATCCTCGGCACCGCCCGCGTCATGTTCAACTACGCCGTCGAGATGGGCGAGCTCGAGACAAACCCCGTCGCCCCCGTGCACGAGCTGAAAGAGACCCCTGCGGTTCGCGGGATCCTCACGCTGGAGGAACTCGGGGCGCTGCTCAACCCCGCGGCATTCGAGAGCGTGTGGCACGGCGAGCCCCGCCACTTCGCGATGAATCTCCTGGCGGCATCGACAGGGATGCGCCTCGGCGAGTGCCAGGCGCTTCAGGTCCGATACTTCCACCCCGAGTACATCGAGGTCCTCCACTCCTGGGATGATCGCTATGGTCTGTCAGCGCCGAAGTGGAATAGTACGCGCGTCGTGCCGATCCCCTCGAGGACGTCCGCCGCGATCGCCGCGCTCCTGGCCGTGAAGCGCTGGGGGGAGCCGGAGTCCGAGGACGTCGTCTTCTGGGGGCAGGATCGCCGGACCCCGATCACGAAGACCGCGATCCTGAAGCAGTTCAAGGCTGCCCTGGCGCGCATCGGGATCTCCGAGGAGGCACGCAAGGGCCGCGTGCTCCTGTTCCACGGCTACCGGCACCTGTTCAACACGCTGGTTCGCGGCACGGTTCCCGATGAGCAGCTGCGCCGCGTGACCGGGCACAAGGGCATCGCGATGTCCGACCGCTACGATCACCCGGGCGCCGAGCACCTGGCCGACGTGAAGGCCGAGCAGGAGAAGCTATTCGCCCTGAAATGAAAAGCCCCCGGTCTCCTGGGGGCTTAATAAAACTACGCTGCGAGTTTCGATCTATGCGTATACGAGGGTTGCAGCAACCGTCTTCGATTCATGGCTGGCGGGGGATCATGCTGGGGCCTCTGCCCTCCTCCATCTTGCATCCGGATGTCTTCTCCTCTAAACTCGCGGCAGATTCAGAAGTTCAGGAGGAACGTGTATGCCAAAAGGCGTGATGAGCCAGCTGATTCTTGAAACTCCCATAGCGATCATCGACTTCGAAACAACCGGCCTTGCGCCGGGCCCTGATCGCGTGGTGGAAGTTTCCGTGGTGCGCGCGGATCCCGGGAAGGAGCCGGTGCTCATTCTCGATTCGCTCGTCAACCCCGATCGGCCAATGGCCGCTACCGAA
>JAPLSM010000445.1 GCA_026398635.1 Spirochaetota bacterium
GATCTGGATCTGCGCCTCGGCCGTCGGCTGGTCGGGAGCGCGCAGGATCGCCTCGAACCCCTGTTCCTCGATGCCGGCCTTGAAGCCGCTCATCTGCTTGTCGCCGTACGGGTTCCCCGTGTTCTTGAACACGATGGCGTACTTCGCCTTCCCCGTGGTCCCGCACCCGACGAGCACCATCGGCAGTGCGATTGCGATGATCCCGATGACCAGGGCAACCTTTGTGATGACTCTTCTCATAACATCTCCTCCTATGAAGACTTGCTCACGTCCGACGTGGTCCCCCTGGCGGCGGTAGTCGCAGCCGGGGGCGCCGGACGGTGATGCGCAGCGCGGAAACGGACATTGAGAACCAGGACCGAGACGAGCAGGAGCAGCCCGACGATGATCAGGAGAGTCTGGGCCTGGATGTTGACCAGCCCCAGCCCGTAGTTGAGGAACCCGATGATGAAGATCGCGAGCAGCGGCCCGCTCATCCGGCCCTTGCCGCCCAGGGTGCTCACCCCGCCGAGCACCACCATGGTGATGACTTCCAGCTCGTAGCCCTGGGCCACGTTGGGGCGCGTGCTGCCCATGCGCGAGGTGAGGAAGAGGGCGGTGAACCCGGCCATGAGGCCCGTGAGCACGCTCACGACGAGGATGATGGAATCCGTCCTGACCCCCGAGTAGCGAGACGCGGTGAGGCTGTTTCCCATGCCGTAGATCCTGCGGCCGAAACTCGTCTTGTGCAGCAGGAGCCAGAACACGGCAGCACACACCGCGAACACGATCAGGATGATGGGCACGTACCCCACGGTGCCCCAGCCGAGCCGGGAATACCACTCGGGGAACTTGCCCGACGCCTGGTCCTCGAGAATCACGTAGGCGATGCCCCGGTAGATGATCATGGTCGACAGGGTCACGATCATCGACGACAGCTCCTTGAACCGGGTCATGAGCAGGCCGTTCACCAGGCCGCACGCGGTGGCCACCGCGAGGCACAGGAGCATTGCGGGCACCATGGGCAGCCCCGCGTTGTAGCTGACGGCCATGACCACGGCGGAGAGCGCGACGGTGGACCCCACCGAGATGTCGATGTTGCCGAGGATGATGACCATGGTCATCGGCAGCACGAGGAACGCCTTGTCGAGGAAGGTCATCGGCGTGTTGAGGAACGTGTCGAGGGTGAAGTAGTACGGGGAGAGGGTGCTGTTGACGATGTTGACCGCGACGAAGATCAGGACGAGCAGCCACTCCCACTGGAAGAAGAACGCGCGCCAGCTCCAGGGTTTCACGGCCAGGATGGTTCGTTCGGTGGTCTGCATGGGTTAGATCGCCCGCCTCCTGAGCGTGTAGCGCTGGCTGTTGCGCTTGACCAGCACGTTGATCAGGATCGCCGCGAGGATCACGACGCCCTGGATCGCCTGCTGCCAGAACGGGGAGACCTTGATGAGGGGCAGGGCGTTGTTCAGGATGCCGAACAGGATCGTGCCCAGGACGAGCCCCGAGACCTTGCCGCTTCCCCCCGACACGCTCACCCCGCCCAGCACGGCCGCGGCGATCACGTTCAGCTCGTATCCGAGGGCCGTGTCGCTCTGGGCGGAGGCGAACTTGGCGACCCAGAGCACGCCCGCGAGGCCGGCCAGGGTCCCCATGAGGGTGTAGACGAGCCAGACGATGCGCCGGCGCGGGATGCCCGAGATGTCCGCGGCCTCGGGGTTGGAGCCCACGGCGTACATCTGGCGCCCGGTCCGCACGTGGTTGATGAAGTAACCGAACGCAAGGAAGATCGCCACCGCGATGAGGATGAGGTTGTTGACGCCCAGCAGGCTGCCCGTGGCGATCAGCTTGAACCCCTCCGACATCTGGTAGGCGCTCACCCAGGCGCCTTTGCTGATGACGTAGGTGACGCCGCGAAGGACGTTCATGAACCCGAGGGTGGCGATGATGGGCAGCACGTTGAAGCGTGCGACCAGGAGTCCGATCAGGGCCCCCGCCGCGCACCCCACGGCCATGCCCTCCAGGATGGCGACGATGGGGGGCAGGCCGGGGACCGCGGCGACGGTCATCGCGCTCACCATGCCGGACAGCGCGATGTTCGCGCCGATGGACAGGTCGATGCCCCCCGTGAGGAGCACCATCATCATGCCCACCGAGAGGATGCCCAGGATGGCCGTGTTCGTCAGCAGGTCGCGGAGGTTGGAGAGGGTCAGGAAGCTGTGATTGCGGAGCTGGAAGCCGGCGCACAGGAGCACGATGAACGCCAGGAGCCCCAGCTCCCGGAAGCTCTCGGAGAGCGACAGGGCCCGCCTCATGCGCGCACCGCCACGGCCATCGCCGCGCCCAGGATCTGCTCCTGCGTGGCCGTCCGCGTGTCCATCGTCGCCGCGACCCGGCCCTCCCGCATGACGATGATCCGGTCGCTCATGCCCAGCACCTCCGGCATCTCCGAGGAGACCATGACGATGCCGTACCCCGCCGCCGCGAGGTCGTTCATGATCGCGAAGATGGCCGTCTTCGCACCGACGTCCACGCCCTTGGTCGGCTCGTCCAGGATGATCACCTTCATCTCGCCGGCCAGGAGCTTGGCCACGATGAGCTTCTGCTGGTTGCCGCCCGACAGCGTGCCCGCCCGGTCGAAGATGCTGGCGGCCCGTACCTCCAGCTTCCCGGCGAGCTTCCGGGTGACGGCGTTCTCGCGCGGCACGTTCAGCCACCCGAAGCGGGCGAAGTTCCCGAGGGTCGGGAGGGTGACGTTCTTCGTCAGCTCCCAGTCGAGCACGAGGCCCTGCCGCAGGCGGTCCTCGGGCAGATAGCCGATCCCCTTCTTGATCGCCTGCGCGGGGTCCGCGAGGTGAAGCTCCTCGCCGTCCAGCACGACGCGGCCGCTGTCGGCGGCCGTGACCCCGTAGATCGCCTCGCACACCTCGGTGCGCCCGGCGCCGACCAGGCCGGTCAGGGCGAGGATCTCCCCCTTGCGCACCGAGAAGGAAACGTCCTTGAAGAAGCCCGTTCGGGAGAGCCCCTCGACCCGGAGGATCTCCGGGCCGACCGTCACCTCGCGCCTGGGGAAGAACTGCGTGATCTCCCGCCCCACCATCGCCATGATGACATCCTCGTGGCTGATCTCGTCCAGCTTCCAGGTGCCCACGCAGCGCGCGTCGCGAAAGATCGTGACCCGGCTCGCCAGCCGGTACATGTCCTCCATGCGGTGCGAGATGAAGATGATGGAGACACCCTTGTCCCGCAGTCCCTCGGTGATGCGGTAGAGGTCCTCGCTCTCCCGCATCGTGAGGGCCGCCGTCGGCTCGTCCATGATGATGACCCGCGCATTGGTGGAGAGCGCCTTCGCGATCTCCACGATCTGCTGCTGGGCCACCGAGAGGTTCCCCATGATGGTCCGGGGGTCGAAGTCGGCGTCCAGCCGGCCGAGCAGCTCCTTCGCCCTGCCGTGCAGGTCCCGCCAGTCGATCTTGCGGGTGAGCGGGTTGATCTTCTCGTGCCCGATGAAGATGTTCTCCGTGACCGACAGGGACGGGTAGCAGGTGACGTGCTGGTAGATGGCCGCGATGCCGAGCGCCTGAGAATCGGTGGTGCTGCGCATCTCGACCGGCTTGCCGTCGAAGAGGATCTCGCCGCCGTCGGGCTGGTACACGCCCGTGATCACCTTGATCAGCGTGGACTTGCCGGCCCCGTTCTCGCCGATCAGGGCGTGGATCTCCCCCGGCAGCAGGTCGAAGTGCACGTCGTCCAGCGCCTTCACGCCGGGGAAGGTCTTCGTGACGTGGTTCAGCTCGAGGATGCGACCGGACACGCGGTGTGACTCCTTATCAGTAGATTTTTCCGGCACGGGATGCCGGGAAGCCTTGAGAGCTGGTCGAGGCGACCGGCGTGGTCTTCCTTGCCGATCGTGCAGTGAAGGATGATCCCGCCGGAGACCCGCTCCACGTAGTATGTCACAAAACCGAGCGCTTTGTCACCCATCGAACCGTCCAAGGCGCAGGAGATGCGCGCCACACCGGCCTGTCAGCTGGCGGGTTTGGTGCGGTTCGTCCCTTGCACGACTTTACACCGCTCGGCCGGGGGAACATAGTGAATCACCGGCGGGGCCCCTCGCTTCGGCTGGACATCGGCGTTCATCATTGAGATGATACCTGGCACCGAGTGAAATGAAAGGGGAGGCCCCATGAAGATAAGGATCATCGGGTGCGGCAACGCCTTCTCGTACATCAACTTCAACCAGTCGTTCGTCCTCGAGGAAGGCGGCCGCAGGATGCTGATCGACTGCGGCGCGCGCGTGCCCCTCGCGCTCATCAACGCCGGCATCAAGCTTTCCGAGATCGACACCATCTACATCAGTCACGCGCACGCGGACCACATCGGCGGCCTCGAGGAGATGGCCTTCAGCCTGTACGATTGGGTCCGACGGCCCCGGTCGTGGGACGACTACGCGGCGATGGTGAAGCGGGACTACTTCGAGCCTGGCGTCACCTACGTGCCCTACGCGCCGAAGCTGATCGCCAATGAGAAGCTGCTCGAGGAACTCTGGAACTACAGCCTGCGGGGCGGGCTCGACTCCATGGAGGGTTTCGACAGCACGCTCGAGACGTTCTTCCAGCCCGTGCCGGTCAAGGCCAACGTACCGTTCACCTGGCAGGGCTGGCGGTTCGACCTGATCCAGCAGATCCACATCATGACCGGCTCGATCATCAAGTACACGTTCGGGCTCCTCGCGAGCAAGGCCGGGAGCAAGACCGTGTACTTCACCACGGACAGCCAGCACTGCTCGCCCCGGCAGGTCGAGATCTTCTACAAACGGGCGGACCTGATCTTCCAGGACTGCGAGTGCACGGGCGTCGACACGGTGAACCGGGAGTTCAAGTTCGGCAGCGGCGTGCACGCGAACTACGCCCAGCTCGCGGGGTGGCAGTCGGCGAACTCCGTGAAGCTCTCGGCCGAGATCAAGGCGAAGATGCTCCTCGACCACTACCAGGACTTCGTCTCGAAGATGAAGGACGGGTTCGGAGCCGACTGCGACTGGTACCAGCTCGCCGCCGAGGACGGGTTCAAGGGCTTCGTCGCGGTCGGCGAGACCTACGAGGTGTAGGGGGCGCGGCTAGTACTGAACCGCGATTTCCTCGGTATCGGCCCTGCCGGTCAGCTTGACGAACAGGAGCTGCTCGGCCGCGTCGTAGGCCCAGCCGTCCGCGTACTGCGCGTAGTCCGCGGCGGGGCGCCAGGCGGTGCCGTGCAGCTCGAGCCGCGCGATGGAGCGCACGCCGTCCACGACGAGGTAATGGGGCTGGCCGGCGGGGAAGGCGATGGTCAGGCTGAGGCCGGTCGGGCTCGCCTCCGCCGAAACGAGGTCGGCGGCGGTCCACAGCCAGGCACCCGGACCCACGCCGAGGTGCAGGGGAATTTCCCGGGGAACGTGGCGATCCGCCGCCACGAACCGGTACACCGATTCCGGCGCGATGGCACCCGGGGTGTCATCGGGCGGGCTCGCCGTGCTGCCCGAGAGCTCGAGGGTGCCCGGCAGGAAGCCGTTCGCCCGTCCGAGAGCCACGGCCGAGGCGATGAGGGTCCTGCCGATGGCGGCGAACTGCGCGTCCCCGAGGGTGGATCCGGCCCGCACGAGCAGCGACCCGCACCGGAGGGAGGAGACCGTGTCCACGCTCCCCGCGGTCGTCTCGAGGAACAGTCCCTCGTCCGTTTTCCTGATCGAAGGGACGAGACGCTTCTGCACGACCTCACGGGCCCGGGCGGCCATGGTTCCGCCCGCGGCGGCGTACTGATCGTAGTCGAGGTAGGTTTCGAGCACGCCGAGGGCGGCGGCGGGCTCGAGGGATCCGGCCCGCAGGGTGCCGGCCAGGGTGACGATTTCCTGCACGAGGTTGAACGGCCCGTGGTCGAGCACGAAGGGGATCAGGCCGGGGAAGAGGAAGAGCGCGGGGTCGCCCTCGGCGAGCAGCGTCCGGATGCGCTCGATGCCAGACGCCTCCGCCGCCCGGACCCGGCGCACGTGCTCGCGGAGGCTGCCGACGAACACGCTCGCCGCCGCGGACTGCACGCTGTTTGGCGCGTTGCGCAGCTGGCGGTCCAGGGCAGCAGCCACGAGCGTGCGCTGCGCCGGGTACTCGTTCCGCTCGATCGCCTCGGCGAGGAGCGCCGGGCCGACTTCCTCGTTGAAAACGTAGCGGCCGTCGGCATCCTGCCAGAGAGTGCCATCCGACGATCGCCGTGCCTTCGTCCAGCCCCGCCACGCCTCAGCGAGAAACGCGTCACGCGATGCGGCAAAGCCATCTTGATCGACCAGCGCCGCCTGGTCGGAAAGCCAGCGCGCGGAAAGGTCCTCGCCTTCGCCGGCAGCGGGACCGAAGCGCAGCTCGCGGGAGCCCGGGCCGAGGGAGAGCACGAGGGAGCCGGCCGCCGCGTCGACCCGCGAGCCCCGGGGCAGGGACAGGTAGTACGAATGTCCGGCCCGCCGCCAGGAGATCAGCGGAACGTCCCCCAGTGGCGCGAGGCCGCCGGGCACGCGCAGCGGCACGGACAGCGAGAGGCTCTCGCCCTCGGCGCCGGCGAACGCGAGCGACCAGGACTCGTCGTCGGAGCGGCGCAGCTCGAGGCGAAGGTCGCGCTCGAAGCCGATGTCGATGCCCTCGCCGTGGCTGCGCATCTCGCGGAGCCTTGCCGGATCGCCTCCCGAGGGGAATTCGATCGGCGTGGAACCGTTCAAGGAGAGGCGCAGCCCCTGGTACGATACCGCGGCCCGGTCGACCACCCGGCCGAAGAGCGGCAGCGCCGCGTAGTGCACCGTGACCCGGGCATCGCCCAGACGCTCCCGGGCGCCGCGACCGAAGAGGGCGAGTACCACGAGCGCCACGACGACGGAGAGGTAGGCGAGGATGGCAACGGTGTAGAACCGGCGACCCGTGCGCCGGGCCGCGGAGGCAGCGGACATTCCGCCAGGATACTACCAAGGCCCCTTGAAACATTCAACGCGCCGGGGTATAGAGAACAGCCTTTTCCTTGACGACGGACCGATCAATGCACCATTCCCCTGGCGGGAAACCCCGCCGCACGCACCGACACCCCATCATCCTCGCGGCCCTCGCAGCGGCGCTCGCCTCGTGCGTCGCCACCCGGCCCGTGCCCGAGCAGCCGATCCCCGAGGCCGAGCTGCCCTGGGAGAGCATGAGCGCCTTCATCGCGCTGGGCGAGCCCGGCCAGGCGCTCGAGGCCTACGAGGACGCCGTCGCCGAGCAGCCCGACTCCCCGGCGACGAAGCTCCTGCACGCCCGGCTGCTGATGCTCGCTGGCCGCCTCGACGACGCGCGCGGCGAGCTGAGCCTGCTCCTGGCCGCGAGCCCCGGGGATCCCGAGGTGCTCTTCAATCTCTCGCTCGTCGAGGGGCTCGCGGGCCGCACCGCCGAACGCAAGGGGGCCCTCGAACGCGTGGTAGCCGCGGACCCCGGTCACGCCGGGGCGCACGCCGCGCTCGGAGACCTCGCCCTCGAGGCGGGCGACGAGACGGCGGCCGCCGCGTCGTACGATCGGGCGCTCGCGAAGGAACCCGGCAACCTCGTGGCCCTCATGGGACAGGGCGAGATCGCGTTCCGCGGGAAGCGCTACGAGGAATCCGCCGGCCTCCTGACCCGCGCCATCGAGAGCGACCCGTCCTGGCCGTTCTCCTACGTGGACCGGGCCAGGGCGCGCCGGTCGCTCGGCGACGCGGCCGGCGCCCTGGAGGACCTCACGAAGGCGATCGAGCTCGATCCGGAGTACCCCTGGACGTACGTGGACCGGGGCAGGGTGTACGCCCAGAAGGGCAGGGTCGAGGAAGCCATCGCGGATTTCACCGCGGCCATCCGTATCGACCCCTCGCTGTTCGCGGCGTACGCGCCCCGGGCAGAGCTGCTGTACCGGGCCGACCGGCGCTCCGAGGCGACGGCGGACTTCCTGCGGGCACTCGAGCTGCGCCCCGATTACTGGTACGCTCACGCGCCGCTCGGCGTGCTCCTCTACGGCGACGGCAGCTGGGCCCGGGCGCACGAAGAGCTCCTGGCCGCCTACGCCGAGGAACCGGAGGAGCACGCGTGGGCGCTGCTCGCTGCGCTCGCCGTGCGTCGGGGGGGCGACGCACGCGGGGCGAACGCGGAGCTGCAGGCGCTGCTGCCCGATCTGGACAGGGCCTCCTGGTACTGGGAGGTGGCGCGCTGCCTGCTCGAGCCGTCCGCCGACTTCGCGCTCGTCACGCGCATCGAGCGCGAGAAGAACCGGGCCCTGCGGGCCCGGATGCTGTACTACCTCGCCGAGGCCTCGGCACTGGCCGGGCGCCTTTCGGCAGCGCAAACCTACCTGTTCGAGGCGAAGGACGCCGGGGCCCCGGAGGATCCTGAAACCCGGCTCGCGCGCTGGGAGCTGGCCAAGCTGGGGGTGAAGCCGTGAGCGACGGGCAGGGCGTGCGCCGGATCGTGCTTTCGGGCCGGCAGTTCGTGCTGGTGGGCACCGCGCACGTCTCGAGCGAGAGCGTCGCGGAGGTGCGCGGCATCGTGGCGGAGGAGCGGCCCGACGTCGTCTGCGTCGAGCTGGACGCGGGGCGCCACCGCTCGCTGACCGGCGAGGCCGGCTGGCACGAGCTGGACATCGGGAAGGTGCTGCGCGAGGGCAAGGGGTTCCTGCTGCTCGCGAACCTCGTGCTGGCGTCGTTCCAGCGCCGGCTCGGTTCGGACCTCGGGGTGCGGCCCGGCGAGGAGATGCTCGCGGCCATGCAGGCCGCCCAGGAGCTCTCGATTCCCTGCGTGCTCGCGGACCGCGACATCCAGGTGACGCTCCGCAGGGCGTGGGCGTCCACGGGATGGTGGGGCAGGAGCAAGATGCTCGCCGCGATGCTCACGTCCGTGCTTTCGAACGAGAAGCTCGAGGCCGCGGAGATCGAGCGCCTCAAGCAGTCCGACGTGCTCGCGGAGATGATGCAGGAGCTGGCCGACTACCTGCCGGCGGCCAAGAAGGCTCTGATCGACGAGCGCGACCGATGGCTCGCCTCGCGCATCTACACCGCCTCCGGCGCGAAGGTCGTGGCGGTCGTGGGTGCCGGGCACCTCGAGGGCATCGTCGGCCACCTCGAGGCGCTCGATGCGGGCAAGGAGTCCGCGGACGTCTCCGACATCGCGGACGTGCCCCCGCGGGGGTGGATCGGCCGGGTGCTGCCGTGGGTCGTCCCCGCGGCGATCGTGGCGCTTTTCGTGGCCGGCTTCTTCAAGTCGGGACTGCGCATGAGCCTCGAGATGGCGTTGAAGTGGCTGCTCGCGAACGGAGGCCTGGCAGCCCTCGGCTCGGCGCTCGCCCTCGCGCATCCCCTCACCATCCTCGTGGGATTCGTCGGCGCCCCGATAGCCACGCTGAACCCGTTCGTCGGCATAGGACTCTTCACGGGCATCGTGGAGGCGTTCCTGCGCAAGCCCCGGGTGAGCGACTTCGAGCGCCTGCAGCAGGACATCACGAGCCTGAAGGGGTTCTACACGAACCGGGTCACGCGCATCCTCCTGGTGTTCTTCCTGTCGAGCATCGGCGGCATGGTCGGCAATTTCATCGCCATTCCCTGGATCGGTTCCTCGGTTCCCTGCTCAGGGGAAAATGAACGCGGGGCGGCTCGAGCGCGGAGCGACCGCTTAAGGTGCCTCCTCGAACCGGGACCGCCGCTCCCGGATACACTGCGCCACGGCGACCGACTGACGGGCCTCCGATATGTCGGAGCCGGGGCGCGGCCCGCAGCGCAGCGCGTCGAAGAAGCCGGCGTTCTCCTCGGCGAAGCCGTGCAGGATGTCGGCGTCCGCGCTTCCGGCGACCTCCGGGCCGCTCTCCTCCCACTCGAGCGCGCCGCGGGAGTACCGGCGCAGCCAGCCGTCGCCGTCGACGCCGGTCGGCATGCCGAGCGCATAGGTGGCGCCATCCACCACGACGGCGACCCGCTCAAGCGCGACTCCCGACACGGGGAGGAACTCCAGCGAAGCGACGGCCCCCGAGGCCAGGGTCGCGCTCAAGAGGATGTTCGCGACCCCCGGCCCGGCGCGGGGGACGTCCTGGTAGCAGAAGGACACATCCCGGTAGTCACACCCCGCGAGGTGCCGGACGGTGTCGATGCCGTGGATCGCCGTCAGGGAGAAGTCAGGGTCCCGGCGGTCAACCCGGAGCATCTCGCAGTGGAGGAAGCGGACGGCCGACGGCCCGCCGTCCCGCGACAGGCGCACGGCCAGCTCTCGGACGAGCGGGCTGTAGCGCCGGTTGAACGCGACCCGCACGGGAGCGCCGCAGGCGTCGGCGGCGGCCGCCAGCCGGTCGACCTCCTCCACGGTCGTGCCCGGCGGCTTCTCGATGAGGAGCGGGATCCCCCGGCGCAGCACATCGCAGCCGATGGTACAGGCGAGGTGCGCGGGCACGGCGAGGCACACGACGTCGGGGCGCTCGTCGTCGAGCATCCGGCCGTGCTCCCGGTGGTGCCTCCGGAAGCCGAAGTCCTCGCGGAAGGCAGCCGCGCGCGACTCGTCGACGTCGCAGCAGGCCGCGAGCTCGGCGCCGGGACGACCCGTCACGTAGCGGACGAGCGCGGGGCCGTGCGACGCGCGGGCGATGTACCCGCACCCGATGACACAGATCTTGAAACTCACCGCGCCTCCTTGATCGTCCGTGGCACCGCCGGGTTCCCGTTCGATCTCTTGCCCTTCCGTTGGATATTGTGCGTCGCCGGCGGCCCAGCGCAAAAGATCGCACGGGATCGCGCATCTTCGCAATTTCCTGCCCCGGGCCGGGGTGCTACGCTCAGCACCGTGCGGACCGACATTGGCCGAACCCTGGCGGTGGCGGCGAAGTATCGCTTCCTGTACCTCCTGATCCTGCCCGGGATCGCCTTCTACCTGCTGTTCGACTACGTGCCCCTCTACGGGATCATCCTCGCGTTCAAGAAGTTCATGTACAACAAGGGCATCACCGGCAGCCCCTGGGTGGGACTTGCGAACTTCCAGTACATCCTGAAGGATTCGGGCTTCTGGAACGCCTTCCGCAACACGATCGTCATCAGCGTCGGCAAGCTCCTGATCGGCTTCCCCGCGCCCATCATCCTCGCGCTGCTGTTGAACGAGCTGCGCCGCGAAGGCGCGAAGCGGGTCTTCCAGTCGATTCTGTACCTCCCCCACTTCTTCTCGTGGGTCATCGTGGCCGGCCTCGTCTTCAACCTCTTCTCCGCGACGAGCGGGGCGCTCA
>JAPLSM010000218.1 GCA_026398635.1 Spirochaetota bacterium
ACTTGAAACTTCATCTTGTTGTCCGACTCGCAGCCGGCCAGATGCTCGGGCGAAAACTTCATGTCGTCTGTTCTACCAGTGTCGCTGGTGGCCTCCAGGTAGTACAGCAGTGGGCCACTCGTTTCCTGCCGCCACCGAACACCCGCCAACTTGACTCCCTGATCCTCGGCGACTTTGCGCAGCAAGGCTTCTATCTGCATTTTCCCCTGTTCAATGGTCAGTGACATCTCCACGCTCTCCTGCCCTCCGTCACTTCAGCCCATCTTTCGCTCATGTACCGCGCCAGGGCTGCCGGCCTAAGCATTCACCGTCGAACAGCCGTTAAACGACTCGCGTGGTGGGCCTACTACGAACGCGCGAGGAGCCTACCGTGTGATTTTACACCTCTCTTACTCGTAAATAACAGTCACCGTGGTGTAGCGAGTCGCCGAGCCAAAGCTATGACTCACCGCACACTCGCTCTGAGTAATGAAGTGTACTTTCTTCACTTTGGCGAGGAACTGATTCAGTGCGGTTTCAAGTGGCTCACTTTTGCCGCTATCGGGCGTCTTCTTATCCAGAACGTTGCCCCCGCGAGCCTCAAACACCTTTGCTTTCATGACGTTTCTCCTCCCCCGAGCATACCCAATCGTACCATTCTACCCCCCCCTGCTTCTCACAAGCAAGGCTCCGGGCGAACTCAAGAAGCACCTCGTTGATCTTCACCCAGGGGTTCGACTTGAGGCCCTCTCGGACAGCTTACCTAAACCACTGGTCCTTGGGGTTCTTGGAGAGATCCTTTCCGTGACAAGATAAGGCGATCGCGCGGCCTCGCTGGCGCTGCGGCCGGCTCCGGTACTTCGCCTGAATGGCGAAGTACCGGGCTTGACACCTGCCAGTAGCGGCGCTAACTTCCACCCGTCGTGGGGTGGTCATCGGCGCCTCCCGCCCGCCGGGGCGGTTGCAGCGCCGATAGCCTGAGATTACACCCGTTGAACCTGATCTGGGTAATGCCAGCGCAGGGATCCTGACACCAAACGCCCGCACGACCAGGAGGCTCCCCATGAGCGGATCACGGCTGGCCCGAACCGTGCTCGCTGTCGCGCTCGCGTCCGGCGTCTCCACCGCCGCTTCGGCGGAGACGATCCTCACCGTCTTCACCCACTCCTCCTTCTCCGCCTCGAAAGAGGTCCTGGCTGCCTTCGAGGCTGAATCGGGCGCCCGGCTGCGGTTCGTGGAGGGAGGCGACGCCGGCGAGACCCTCGGCAAGGCGATCCTCTCGAAGGGCAACCCTGTGGCCGATGTGATCTTCGGCATCGACAACACCTTCCTCGGCAGGGCCCTCGCCGCGGACATCCTCGAGCCACTCGGCCTGACGATGCCCGCCTCGATCCCCGCGGACCTGCGGCTCGATCCGACGGGCCGGCTCGCGCCCGTGGACGTGGGGTACGTGTGCCTCAACGCCGATCGCGCGTGGTTCGCGCGCCGCGGTCTCAGCCTGCCATCGCAGCTCGAGGATCTCGTCCTTCCCTCCTACCGGAGCCTGCTCGTGGTGGAGGACCCCGCCGCGTCCTCACCCGGGCTCGCCTTCCTGCTCGCCACCATCGCGCACTTCGGCGAGACCGGAGCCTACCCGTGGCAGCGGTTCTGGCAGGACCTGCGCGCGAACGACGTGCTCGTGACGAGCGGCTGGAGCGACGCCTACTACAACGAGTTCAGTGCCACCGGCAAGGGACGACGGCCGCTCGTGGTGAGCTACGCCACCAGCCCCGCGGCCGAGCTCTTCTTCGCCGCCGACCCCAAGCCGGCGGAGCCCCCGACCGTCGCCCTCCTGCCCGACGGGGGCAGCTTCCGGCAAGTGGAGTTCGCCGGCGTGCTGAAGGGCACCCAGCAACCGGAGCTCGCGAGGCAGTTCGTGGCCTTCCTGCTCTCGAGGCGGTTCCAGGAGGACATCCCCCTCCAAATGTGGGTCCATCCCGCCGACTCCGGAGCCCGGCTGCCAGAGGTGTTCACCCGGTTCGCCGCTGTGCCTGCCCGGCCGGCCACCCTTGCTCCCGAACTGATCGACAATCGGAGGGATGCCTGGACCCGTGAGTGGACGAGGATCGTCCTGAAATGAACGGCCTGCCGGTCCGCGCGGGCGCCCGCGCCCTCGCCTTTCTCGGCGCCTTCCTCTTCTACCCGCTTGTCCCGGGTGCTCGCCCTGGGGCTGGGCCCGCTCCTCCGCGAGGGATGGCGGGGCCTCGACGCCGTGGCTACGGGGCTGGGGCCGCTGCTCGCCGTGAGCGTGGCGCAGGGGCATTCGGGAG
>JAPLSM010000321.1 GCA_026398635.1 Spirochaetota bacterium
TGGCTGGCCTGGTCGCCGATGATCTCAACCGCCTCGGGGTCGAAGCTGAAGCCGGCGACCACCAGCTCCTCGTAGGTGCGGCCCGCCTTCTTCAATACCTCTTCCAGGACGAGAGCGGTCACAGGACCGTACTGGGGACCGATGAAGATGCCTACGGTTGCCTTATGCGCGGTGTCTTCTCCCTCCCACCAGCCCTCGGCATGCCACGGAAGGTCCTGCCCGTTTTTCCAAAGTGGCTCCACCTGGCTGAACCGGCGCACCTTGTTCCCCTTGTAGGTGACTCCGTCCAGCTTGAGCAGCCGAATCATCTGCTCGAAGTACGCCTCGATATTCCTTCCCTCGATGGCACCATCCGTCTCGTCTTCGATCCTATCGCTCAGCGATGCCTCGGCAGGCATCACGCCTTCCACGGTGAAGGGACCCGACACTCGAACGCCCGAAGCAATCTCGGGCTTGTCGACGAGTTCCTCCTGGTCCGCGTTCGCCGCGATGCACGCGTTCACCTCGTCCATCTTGGCCCGCCACGCAGTACGGTACGCACTCACGGTAGCACGAAGGTCCGCGGGCCAATCGGGGTCGGTGTCGAACGGCACTTCCCAGTGCTCCCATTTCTTCTTGAGATCCCAACGCCGTTCATCCGCTTCGCTTATCGATTTCTTCCCTTCTAACTGCTGCTTGGTGAGCAGCTTGGCAGCGAGCTTCTTGTGAAGCTCAGGAGTCACCTTTACCAGGGCTGCGTTACACTTCTCGAGCCGTGCATCGAGCACCGGCTCGTGCTTCTCGAAGATGGGATCGAGGTTGGTGTTCTGGGCGATGCTCTTCAGCGTGATGTGAGGAACGGTCTGGTAGATGAAACCTGTTCCCGGGTTCTCAGCCATTCCTCCTGACGGTTTTCGGGTACGGTAATTCTCAAAACGCGCGGTCATGATCCGCTGCCGAGCGATCGAAAGAGCCACCCTGCTGGTGTCGATGGTGATCCAGCGGCGACCCCACTGCTCAGCGACATAGGCGGTGGTTCCTGAGCCACAGGTGGGGTCAAGGACAAGGTCGCCGGGGTCGGTGGTCATGAGGACGCAGCGTTCTACCACTTTATTTGGGGTCTGAACCACGAACTTCTTGTCTGCTTCACCTTGGGTATCCATCCACATATGACTGAGCTCTTGGACTGGGTAATCACCATGATAAAGGCGGTATTGAAGCGAATCGCGTAATCCAAGAAGTCTGTTTGCCTTACTCAGGCGACCCATACCCATTGCATTAGTTTTCCAGCTCTTGCCGGCGGATGGAGAAAAATCACGGCCATCGTACTTTGCACTGAATACACAACTCTCTGTGCGACCAGAAGAGCGCAAATCCATTGATCTAAAGCAGCTAGCGACCTCCGGTACTTCTAATAAATCATCAGCAAGCGCCAGCACTTCTCCCGTTGGCCCGTTATAGTATTGAAACATTGTCTGCTCACCGGAGGCTCTCGGACAAAATAGCTTTCTAAATTTGGTGCTTGAAGTATCTTTTCCTTACCATAAAATGTAATCACACATCGTAAAGATGTAGGTTTCACGCAAAGGCATTTTTTTCTTCTTGAAGGCGATCACGGCGATGAAATTGGCGCTGCCAAACACTTCGTCCAGCAAATTCCGTACAATATGCTGATTCTCATCACCTATCTGAATAAAAAGACTGCCCTCCCCGCGAAGTAACTCATGTGCAAGAATGACTCGATCTCGTAAATAGCTTATGTATGAGTGTATTCCCAGATTCCATGTGTCTCTGAATGCTTTAACGATTTCCACTTCTCTTGAAAGGTGATCATCTTTGTCCTTGACATCATTTCGGAATACATCCGGTTGAAAATTGCTCTTATAGTTAATCCCATACGGCGGGTCGATGTAAATCATCTGTACCTTGCCCGCGAGGTTCTCCCGATGGGCAAGGCTCGACATCACCTGCAGGCTGTCGCCGAGGATGAGGCGATTGGTCCAATCGACGTCGTGCTGGTAGAACTTCACCGCCTCCTGCCAGGGCTCGTGCGGATCGGCGAAGAGATCGCGCTGCACATCCTCCCGCCGGGCCGAGCGCAAGATGGCCTGGGTGCTGATTCGCTCGTGAATGTTCAAGGCAACCGGATCGACCTCGAACCATCCCTTCTCCTCGGCCTCCCGCTTACCCGTCCATTCCAACCAGGGCTGGTGGTTGCGAAGTGCCTCCGCGAGGATCTGGTGCTCTTCGGCGGTGATGGGTTCGCGGCGTGCCTTCTCCAGCAGGGCCGGAATCCGATCGGCCTTGCCGGTGGAATCGAAGCGCAGAACCGGGGCGAGATGGGGATTGTAGTAGTAGCGCTTCTTTTCAGCCTTGGGCACCGAACCCTGCCCTGCGATCACTGCGGAAGGGATGTTCTTTCGCTTGTCGTCGGCATGCTGGTAGTGCATCACCTGCTGCTTGTCCGAGTCCGACTTCCTGGCCTTTCCCATCGCTGCAGCTCCCTCCCGATGCTCTCACAAGGGCTTGGTGCCCTCGTCCATGGTGTCCAGCAGCTCACCGTACGCAAAGAGCCGATTCCGCCGTTTTCCCGTGATCTCCCGGACGATCCCAGCTTCCGACAAGGCGGTGAACACCTTCGTCACGGTGTTGGGGACGAGTCCCGTGGCCTTGCTCGTGCGCGCGATGGTCGTCAATGGGTGGAAGAGAAGCTCCTGGTGAACCAGCGCGGCGCTCCCCGCGATCCGGCCGAGAGCCTTGATCTTCTCACGGTCCGATTGCGCGAGCCGGCTTGTCTTATCCGCTGTTGCGGTGCACTGGTCCGCGGTCTCTCGAACGGCGCGCGCGAAGAACTCTAGCCATCCCTCCCAGTCGCCGTCGATGCGGACCGCCTGCAGCAGGTCATAGTATTCCTGCCTGTGGTTCTTGAAGTACAGGCTCAGGAACAGGACTGGGTCCGCAAGGATCCGGTCGGCACAGAGAACGAGTGAAATCATGAGCCGCCCTACACGGCCGTTGCCGTCCAGGAACGGGTGGATCGTTTCGAACTGAACGTGGGCGAGGGCTGCCTTGATGAGGGACGGGGTTCTTGCGGGCTTGTCGTGCAGGAACAGCTCGAGGTCGGCCATGCAGGGCTCGACGTATTCAACGGGCGGAGGCACGAAAGCAGCAAGCGAGGGCCGGGACCCACCGATCCAGTTCTGGCTTCTGCGGAAGTTCCCCGGATCCTTGCCGCTGCCCCGGCCTTCAGCGAGCAGGACTCCGTGCACTTCTCGCAGCAGCCGGTTGGACAGCGGGAAACCCGAGCGCATCCGCGCGATGCCATGGTCCACCGCGGCGACATACCGTGAGACTTCCGAGACGTCGGCCAGAGGCACGCCGGGCGCCTCTTCGATCTCGAAGAGCAGGAGGTCGGAAAGCGATGACTGGGTACCCTCGATCTGAGAAGAAAGGACCGCTTCCTTCCTGACATAGAGGTACAGAAGCAGCTTGCTGTCGGGGAGGAAGACTGCGGAGGCCGAGAGCCGGCCAAGGGAGATGAGCGCCTGGTCGAGTTGCTCGCGCAGGTCAGCGTCGATGGAAAGCTGGGGCGGCAGGGGATCGGGGATGAACGCCCTGACCGTTTCCCCGCCCGTTGAGGTTTCTATATATCGACCGGCCGCAGGCCTTTTCATCTGACCCTATGAACTCACATATTGCAGTAAGATTTCTCATTATTTCACGGAAAGCCCGTATCGTGCAATAACGTACTGTACTGTATTGAACTTTACCATTCCTCCATGCCTGCTCTGACCGATTTCTCACAGTAACGGCAGATTCGCGCTTGGTCGCAGGATGTGCATGACTTTTTCGAGGCCGCCGGGGGATATTGGCTTGCCCTGATAGCGGAAAGCGCACGTATCGCTTTCTCGACGGATTCGGCTACGACATCTTCGCCGATTGCCACGGAATCCCGTCGACTCTCCCGGAGGCTGTGCAGGTAGGCGCCCTTTACATCGCAACCTTCGCGCCGGCCCGCGTGGCTGTAGATCCGAAGCTGCAGCTCGTTGCGGTCCGTGCGCTCTTCGCCTTTCGCGACCTTGTAGTCCACGATCGCGAGGCTCTGCTTCTGACCGCCCTCGCTGTCGAGTATGACGTCGGCTCGACCGGCGAGAAGCCCGTCCGGGGTGTGCAGCTCGAACCGCCGTTCCAGCTCCCAGATCCTCTGAAGATCGTCGGAATAATTTCTGACGTAAGTTTCTACCAATCTGAGCGCAGCCTTGAAGAGCTGGGAATGTGAGGCCGCCGTGGCGAACGGGGTGTAGAACTCCCGCTCGACGAGAGCGCGGATTTCCACCTTACCAGGGATGGCACCTCGTATCCGTGTCTGCTCCGCGAGGGTTCGCAGCACGTGGTGCACCGCCTTGCCGTATCCGAGTTCCTCGGCCAGCCACTGCTGGAAACCGAACACCGAGGAGAGGCGGTATGCGTACCCGCAATCGACCCAGTTCGCCATGTCCGAGAAGGATATCTCCAGGGTAGGGGTCTCACCTTTCTCTGCAGCAGCGGCAGCCTTGGGCAGCGGCAGGGTTCGCCTTGCCTTTATCCTGTCGCTTCCAGCGATCTCGAGCAGGTAGGGTGAAGGCCTGAATCCACGTACCTTGCGATCGAAGCACGAGCAGTAGAGCATGTCGCGCGCCCGGGTCATGGCCGTGTAGAACAGGCGCCGCTCGTCGGCGTCCGAGCCCGCGTACCGGTCGCGCTTGGCCTGGGGGAACACTCGCTTGGGAAACGGCCACTCGACCTCGGCGCCGGCCTGGCGCGCCGGAAACCGGCCTTCCACCAGGCTGGGCAGGAACACGATCGGCCATTCCAGCCCCTTGGCCTGGTGAACGGTCAACACCTGCACGGCATCCGCGGCCTGCGCAGCCTCCCCCTCGAAATCCTCGTAGGCCATCACCGCGTAATGCAGCAGGTAGTTGCCCAGCCCGAACCAGAACGGCTGTCCATGGCCGGCGCCTGCCACGAACGCCCGTCCGCCATCCTGCTCCTGGTAGCGGCCCCTCCGTGTCACGTGCTCGTAGTCCGCGAGCAGCTGGCTGAACCTCGCAAGGGAACCCAGGGTGCTGGACCCGGCAGGCGTGTCGGGGTCGAAGATGTCCTGAACCTTGAGGAACATGAGGAACCGGTAGTAGTCGTTGACCAGGTCGACGGGCCGGGTGCCGTGCTTTTTCAGGTACGACATCCAGTCCGTGATGAACCCCTCGATTTCGGGCGCCGTTCTGCCACGCGGGAACTGTTTCGCC
>JAPLSM010000134.1 GCA_026398635.1 Spirochaetota bacterium
TGATGCCCAGGAGCTTGCCCACAACGCGCCCTCCCAGCGCGAGCTCCGACGGATCCGGCGCCGTGAGCGGGTTTGCGAGGAACTCCGCGATGTTCAACGGCGGAGGGAGCACCACCGCTTCGGCGAAGCTGAACCTGCCCATGGGGACGTACACGGAGGCGAGCCAGGCCGCATCGTCGCGGAGCGCTTCCGCCGTGAGGTCCAGGCCCGTGGGAGAGGCACCCCCGAAGAGGAGGTCCCCGGCATTGAAGGCAACGCCCTCACCCCAGGAGAGGCGCGCCTTGCCCACGGTGAGCCGAAAGCTCGGGAAGCGTACGCCGATCGACGCCCGGGCGAGGGATGCGACGATCCCGTCGCCGAGGAGGGCGTCGACGGCGACCTCGGCCTTGACGTTCTCCGAGGAAACGGCCGCGGAGACCCGCGCCGTGCCCATTGTGACGAGCGCCCAGTCCCCCTCCCCGAGCCGGCTCGCGGACTCCATGAGCCGTAGCTTCACCCCGATGTCCGCTGCGAGCGGTTTCACCGCGCCGGTCGCCAGGAGCAGTCCGGCCGCGAGGGCAGCCCGAGCACCCGACCTCACCACGACAAGTGCTCCAGGGTGAACAGCTTCGAGTCCAGGGGGATGTCCACCTCGATCCGCTCGACGACGAACTCGGTACGGGAGTTCTTCTTGAGCTTGTCCTCGAGGACCATGCGCGTGGCGACCGTCCTGCCTGCGACCGTCTGGAAGCCGCCGAGGCTGATCTCCTTGAGCAGCCTCCCCGCCAGGGAGTACTGCTGCATCCTGCGGGCGCTCCACAACTTCGCGTCGACCCACGCCACCTGCACCGGATAGGCGACGTTGCGGGCCTTCGCTTCCATGCGTATGCGGTAGCACTCCGCGCCGTCCACGGTCTCCGTGCCCTCCAGCGACACGCGGTAGGTCTCGAGCGGGGTCTTGCCCCCGGTGAGGTCCTCGTAGGACATGTCGGAGCCCAGCACCGCGTCGCGGAACGCTGCGCCCTGAAGGCGTATGACCTCCTCGGCGTCGGGATAGAAGAGGTAGATCTCGTCCTTCGTCCTCAGGATCTTCTGCCCCTTCTCCTCGGGGCTCGTGAACTCGATGAGCGCCTCCGCGTCGCCCCGCGAGTACGAGACGAAACGGGTCTCCTTCGTGCCGAACCGGTCCGTCAGGGTCATCACGCCCTGGATCCGCGACGTCCGGAACACCTGGTTCGCCTGCAGGCGACCGACGATCTCCTCCGCGGTCTGCCCGGCGACGAGCAGGGCGGACACCGTGAGCAGTGCGGCTATAGTCAGAAGCTTGCGCATGAAGTTCCTCCTCGCCCCCTCTAGATCGCCCGCAGCGCTTCCACGGGCTGGATCCGGGCGGCGCGCCGCGCCGGCAGGTACGCCGCGACGCACGAGATCGCCACGGCGTAGACGAAGATGAGCAGGGTGTCCAGCGGCTTCGGCTTGGCGAAGACGACATTCGAGATCTCGAAGCTCATCCCCTGCACCAGCGATCCCATGTCGATGCCGAGCAGCGAGAGCGGCAGGGCGATCGCCAGGCCCAGCAGCACCCCTCCGAGCGCGCCGATGACCGCGAGGGCGAGCGCCTCGAGCAGGAACATCCGCACGATCTCCCCGCCCTTCATACCCAGGGCGCCTACGGTGCCGATCTCCCGGGTGCGCTCGAAGACCACCATCATCGTCGTGTTCACGAGCACAGTGCTCGCGAGCAGGAAGAAGACCAGGCTCATCACGAAGTAGGCGGCGTCGGCCATGTCGAAGAATGCGAGCATGTAGCTCGCGTCCGACCAGGTCCGGGCCTGGAGGTCCGTCCATCCGCCCTCTGCGAGCACCGCCTCGACCCGCCGTTCGAGGGCCGGGATGCGTCCCTCGTCCCTGGCCTTCACGAGGACCTCGGTCACCGAGTCGTCCATGCGGGCCAGCGCGATCGCGCGGTCCAGGGGCAGGAGGAGGCGCAGCCCGTCCATGGAGGCCACGGGGAAGGCCGCCAACCCGACGATCTCCACCGTCAGGGCGTTCGACGACCGGCGCATCGTTCCCGAGAGGAGGGTGATGCGGTCGCCGACCCCGGCGCCGAGCTTCTGCGCCAGGGCCCTGCCCACGAGCGCCTCGTTCACGCCGGCTCTCGGCAGGCGTCCCGACGCCACGATCCGGTCGACCCGCATGAAGTCCCGCTCGCGCTCCATGTCCACGCCCATGGCCTGCGCGCCCACGGTCTCCTCCCCGCGAAAGATCCCCACGGGCAGGGAGAGCCGGGCCACCGCGGAAGCGGCCTCCGGTTCGGCGTCGAGGCACGCCAGCAGGTCCCGGTACCGCTGGACCCGCAGGTGAAGCGGGTTCAGCTGCTCGTAGCGCTCGTAGTCCTTCGCGCGGACCTGCACGTGCCCGGTCACCAGGTCCGCGACGTTCCGCCTCATGTCCACGCTCAAGCCGTTAACGTAGGCGACCAGGGCGACCATGCTCATGGTGGCGATGGCCGTGGCCGTGGCGGAGAGGATGCTGCGCCGGGAGTTCCTCCCGATGTTGCGCAGCGCGATGCGTGCCAGCTTCATGGCGGCGTCCCCTTTCGGCCCTTTAGGTGTGGCGGAGGCAGTCCGTGATCGTGAGCTTCAGCGCCCTGCGGACCGGCAGCACGGCCACGGCAACACAGGCGAGCACCCCCGCCAGCAGGGCCACGACGATGACGGGCGGGTTCCACGCGGCGTGCATGACGCTGGAGATCCGGTAGCCGATGTCCATGCTCGACATGTCGACGAACGCCGAGAAGTCGATGCCCCACCGGACCATCGCGTAGTTCGCGATGCACCCCAGGCCGACCCCGGCCACGGACCCGATGAGGCCGATGCCGCCGGCCTCCAGAAGGAACACCCGCCGGATGTCCCGGTCGCGCATCCCCAGGGCGCGCATCATGCCGAGCTCTCGGATGCGCTCGAAGATCGTCATGAGCATGGTGTTGGACACGCCCACGGCCGCGATGATGAAGACCAGAAGGAGCATGACGTTGGAGCCGCCCTTCTTGGTCGCGGAGACGGCGAGGTAGTCGGCGGAGAGGTCCCTCCAGCTCACCACGGTGAGCCCGGGGAAGGACGCGAGGGTTCCGGTGGCCAGCTTCGCGTTCGTCTTCTCCGCCGTGCGGTAGTCGCGATACTTCAGGTCGATCTCCGTCACCGCGCCCCCCATCTCCATGAGGGTGTCGGCGGTGTCCAGGGGCACGAAGAGGGTGCCCTTGTTGATGGCCGGGTTCGGGCAGTCGACGATCCCCACGACCTCGAGGTCCAGGGTCTGGTGGAACCCGGTCCTCGTGCGCGTGGTGACGGTGAACAGGTCTCCGACGGCGAGCCCGAGATCGTCGGCGAGCCATGCACCGAGGAGCGCCCCGGACTCGCCGGCTTCGAGGTACCGTCCCTCCGTCACGGTCTCCCGAAACGAGAAGACCTGCTCGTCGCGATCCGCGTCGATGGCGATCACCCGCACGGGCATCGAGCCTTCCTCCACCACCGCCTCGCCCGCGAAGAGCGTGCGGGGCACCGCGGGTATCCCCGCCTCGCGGAGGGCCGCGATCACGGGCTCCGGGTTCTCGATCGCGCTCGCCAGGGGCATGCGGTCGCGCTCCGCCCAGTACTCCCGGGTGAGCACGCGCGAGGAGCCGGTCTCGTAGCGCACGAGGTTGCGCTCGCTCTCAGTCTCCGCCCCCTTGAGCCAGCCGTCCATGAAGATGTAGGTGGCGAGCCCGAAGGCGAGCGCCGAAGCGGTGATGACGGTCCGCTTGCGGTAGCGGGAGAGGTTCTTCCATGCCAGGCCGGGGAGGAACACGGCGCTACCTCCTCTCGTCCGAGGCGACCGCCCCGTCGTGGAGCCTGATGAGCCTCCGGGCGAACGCCATGACCATGGGGTCGTGGGTGGAGAAGACGAACGTGGTGCGGTGCCGCTCGTTCATGGAGCGCATCAGCTCGAGGATCGCCTGGCCGGTGTCGGAATCCAGGTTCGCCGTGGGCTCGTCGGCCAGGACGATCGAGGGCTCCTTCACGAGGGCACGGGCAACGGCGACGCGCTGCTGCTGCCCGCCGGACAGGCGCGAGGGGAGCCGGTTCTCCATGCCGGCGAGCCCGACCTCGGCGAGGATCGCCCGGGTGCGCTCTCGGATCTCGCGCTCGCCGATCCCCAGGAGGGAGAGGGTGAACGACACGTTCTCGGAGGCGGAGAGCACCGGAATCAGGTTGAAGGTTTGGAACACGAATCCGAGGTTCCGGCGGCGGAACATCGCCAACTCGTCCCGCTTCATGCTCGAGACACGGGTGCCGCCGATGGTGATCTCGCCGGAGTCCGCGGCGTCGATGCACCCGACGAGGTTGAGGAGCGTGGTCTTGCCCGAGCCCGAGGGGCCCGCGATGCTCAGGAACTCCCCCTGCGCCACCTCGAGCGACACGCCGCGGAGGGCGTGCACCACGCTCTCGCCGGTGGCGTACGTCTTGACGACGTTCTCGACGCTGACAGTTCCCTTGCCGTTCTCCCCGCTGCTCATGTCTTCGCTCCTTCCGATGCATCCTTCCGGTCTGTCGCGGCCGCGGGCCCGCCCGCCTTCCCTAGGGCGGGCTGCTGCACCGCCCCAAGAGCGGCGGCGCCCATGAGGGCGCCGAGGTTCATGCCCTCCAGAGCGCTCGAGGGGATCAGCATCAGGGCGCCCTTCTGCCGCATGCTCTCGTAGACCATGTTCATGGCGCGCAGGTTCAGTGCCGTGGGGTTCTCCCGGTAGCGACAGGAGGCCTCTTCGAACTTCTCGGCGATCTCGACCTCCGCCTCTGCCAGGATCACCCGGGCTTGCTTCTCGCGCTCGGCCTGGGCGACGCGGCTCATCGCGTCCTCCAGCGCTTGGGGCAGGATGATGTCCGTGAACTCGACCGAGAGGATCGTGATCCCCCAGGGGTTGGTCTTGGCGTCCAGGATGCCCTGGATCTCCCGGCAGAGGGTGTCGCGCTGCGTGAGCAGGGT
Organism: Spirochaetota bacterium; assembly: GCA_026398635.1. Lineage (GTDB taxonomy): Bacteria > Spirochaetota > Spirochaetia > SZUA-6 > Fen-1364 > JAPLSM01. The sequence goes on from JAPLSM010000134.1 coordinate 5,002, forward strand.
GGTGAGGTCGTAGCGGCCGATGGAGTCCCGCAGGGCAGCCTGGGCGGAAAGGGTGACGGCGTCGTCGTAGTGCTCCACCTCCAGTACGGCCTTCTGGGCGTCCCAGATCATCCAGAATGCGTGCGCGTCCACGTCCACGGGCACCGTGTCCCGGGTCAGCGTCTTCTCGGCGGTGAAGTCCGTCGCCCGGATCCGGGTGTCGACGAACTCTGCGACCCGGTCGACCAGGGGAACGAGGAACACGAGCCCCGGACCCCGGACCCGGCGGAACCTCCCCATCCGCAGCACCAACGCCTTGTCCCACTGGAACACCAGCTGCACCGAGGGCGCGAGCAGCAGCCCGGCCGACACGATCGCGGCCAGGAGGAGGGAGCCCACGGCGGGGAGCACGGCGTACGCGATCCAGAGCGCGAGCTCCGCGACGATGACCGTGGCCCAGGTGGGCACCCCGGAGATCAGCGCGGCGGCAGCGAGCACCGCCCCGGCAGCGTACGCGAGGTGCCGCGCTTCCATCCCCTGCCGGGCGAACTCGACCGCGAGTCCCGCGCCGGAAACCAGCAGCAACGTGATGAAGGAGAACGGCCCGAAGGCGAAGTCCCGGGGCAGCTTCCAATGCACGAGCTGCCGCACCCGCTGCCGTTCACTGGTGAATGGAGTCATCCCTCTACCTCCGTCAGCGCTCCAGCTCCTGCAGCGACCTCAGGAGCTCTGGAACCCCGATGCCGTAGGCACCGGCCTGGACCACGACGTTCCGCGTCAGCTCCGCCAGGACACGCTCCCGCTCGACCTCCGAGTGCTGGATCTTGCGGTCGCTCACGAAGGTCCCGGTGCCCTGCTGGGTGGTCACGATGCCGCGGACCTCGAGCTGGCCGTAGGCCCGGGCCACGGTGTTTGGGTTGATCGACAGGGCGACCGCGAGGCTCCGCACGGTAGGAAGCTGGTCTCCCTGGGCGAGCCGGCCGTCCGCGATGGCCATCTCCACCTGGAGGATCAGCTGCTTGTAGAACGGCACGCCGCTCTTGGGGTCGAGGGTGAATCTGAATCCAGGTCCGGTCTCCGGGGACATGGAGCCTCCACGAACCCGCCAAGTATTGTACTAATGATATAGTACAATATTTCTTTAGTACATTGAGACAATAATGTCAAGAGGGGGTTTACAGCAATGCATCCGCGAGGACAGCGTCATCGTTGCGAGGCTGCGCCCGCGTGATGCCCAACGGTGGAGAGGCGGCTGAGCGTCCCGCACGCCCGGTGCAGAGCCGGGCGGCGCCGGCGCTCGGGAATCCCGGGACTGTCGAGCAGGAAAGCGATCGCCCCCTACGCCGGCTCGATATTCCTCCGGTACAGGCGGTACAGCCCCGTCAGCTCGCTCACCCGTTCGGCCATCTCGATCTGCAGCGCCGAGACCGCCGCGTAGTCGTCCGCTGCCACGGCGGTGCGGATCCGGGTGAAGATGGACGTGCGGTCCACGTCGTCCCGTGCCAGCTCGTCCTTGTGCTCCTGGATCGTGGCCCACCGCCCCTCGTCGAGCCGATTCTCGCCGGGCAGGCGCACGCAGGCGTGCACGACCCGGGCGTTCTCGGGGATGACCCGGTCGGCGAGCTCGGTCGCCCACCGCAGCAGCGTGGCTGTACGGTAGGATGCCAGCATCTCGGCCGAGAACACGTCGTCGGCCTGCAGAACCCGGACCTTGGCCGGGTGCCGGTCCAGATTGGCGAGCGTCTCCCACACCGTGGCCGGAGGTTTGCCGAAGAGCCGGTCGCGCTCCGCGGCATCGAAGTGTTCGAACACGTTCTCCTCGCTGCGGTAGGCCCGGTCCTTCTCGAGGTAGGGGTGCGCGGCGCCGGCCGGCTTCGAGAAATCCTGCTGCAGCTCGCGGGCCGTCCGGCCGCTCGCCGCGGCCCACTCCAAGCCGTCGAGCATGGACTGGCAGAACGCCGCCACGGCGAGATACGTGTTGGTGTGCGGATTAGGCGCGCGCACCTCGAACCGGGTGGCGAGCGCGTTCGCGGTGTCGCGCACGAGCCCCGCGAGCACCGTGCGGTTGCGCGACGGCATCCCCACCTCGTGCCCGACCGCGGCCACGATGCACACCGGTGCCTCGAAGCCGGGCTTCAGCCGGTTGAACGCGTCGTTCGAGGCGGTCACGAACGGGCTCACAGCCTCGTAGTTCCTGAGCAGGCCCATGAGCGCGCCCCACCCGAGGGGGCTGAGGTAGTCCGCCCGGGGGTCGACCGGGCTGAAGAGGTTGCGGCGCGTGCCGTCGCACAGCACCGCCATGATGCTGAGGTGGGTGTGCTCGCCGCTTCCCGCCACACCGTGGATGGGCTTGGCGAGGAAGGTCACCTCGAGGCCGTGACGCCGGAACGTCTCCTTGATCATGATCCGGGCCAGGAGCTCGTTGTCCGCTGACTGCAGCACCTCCGCGTAGCGCCAGTCCACCTCGAGCTGCTCCATGATGCCATCGAAGCCGCCCTCGCCGCTCACCGTCGCCTTGATGCCGCCGACCTCCTTGTGGCCCATCTCGGGCGCGAGGCCATAGCGCTCGAGCAGGGAGAGCGCCTCCTCCAGGGCCGAGCGCACGGCGCCCTTGGTCCGCTTCCAGTAGGACTCCTGCAGGATCTGCGAAACCGCCAGGCTTTCGGTCGTCACGTTCACACCCGGCGTGCGGACCCAGAACTCGAGCTCGGTGGCGGCGATGAGTTCGTAGCACTCGACCTGCCGGGGGTCGAAGCCCGCGGCCTTCGCCGCCGCGGGGTGCTTCGCGAGCA
>JAPLSM010000135.1 GCA_026398635.1 Spirochaetota bacterium
GTGGGGTGAAGCGCCGAGCGTCGCCTCGTCGATGTTGAGCAGGAAGCACAGCAGGCCGCTGTCCCGGAAATACACCTTGGGAGCTTTTACCACACGCTTGCCGAGGCTCGTGAACCACGGCTCGAGCAGGATGATCTGGCCCGACGCCTGGAGCACGCTCAACCAGTCGCCCACGGCCTTCACCGAGACGCCCACGTCGCGGGCCACGTCGCTCTTGTTGAGCATGTTGCCGGACCGGGCTGCCAGCACCCGGATGAACCGCTCGAAATCGCGCAGGCTCGTCACGTTGAGTATCTGGCGGACGTCGCGCTCCAGGTAGGTCGCCACGTAGGATGAGTAGAAGTCCCTCCGCGGGAGGCTCGTTACCCGCCACAGCTCGGGGAACTGCCCGCGCGCCATGAGCGAGAGCAGCGCCTTCCTCGTGTCGGACAGCCGCTTCACGCCCCCGATCTCGGCGCGCGAGAGGTTCTCGAGGTCCACTACGGCGCAGCGGCCGGCCAGGCTGTCCGAGACGCCCTTCATCAACACGAACTGCTGGCTGCCGGTGAGAACGTACCTGCCCATGGCATGCCGTGCCCGGTCGATCTCGGTCTTCAGGTGCCGGAACAGGCCGGGCGCGTATTGCACCTCATCCACGATGAGCGGGGCAGGGTGGTCGTGAAGAAAATCCGCGGGGTTGCGCTCCGCCTGTTCCGCAACGCTGGGAAGATCGAGGGATACGTACCGGTGCCCGGGAAACGTCCTCTGGACGAGGAAGGTCTTGCCCGACTGGCGAGCCCCCGAGACCACGATGGCGGGGAAGAAGCGCGCCAGCTCCCGCAGCTTCGGTGCGAGGGACCTCGGGTACTCCACGCGACAATATTAACCTGAGAAGTTAAAATAGTCAACTTGGCAGGTACCGCGGCGCAGCGCGGCGCAGCGGGGCGTACCGCGGCGCAGCGGGGCGCGGTGCCCCTCCGCGCGGTCTCTACCGGTACGAGATCACTTTCCGCAATGTGAACGGGTAGGCGGTGTCGATCCGTTTGTCCTTGACGACCACGCGGATCTCGCGGGTGACCGGCTCCTCGAGATCGAGGTCCAGGTCGTTCCACCAGTACCCGTCGAGGCCCTTGACGTTGGGGATGTTTTCCTCGCCCTCGAGCCGGAGCCGGTACCGGGAGCCTTCGGCGACTTCGAACCGGTACCAGACCGTGTTCGCGTTGAGGATGTTCAGGTAGCCGAGGTGGACCGTGAGGCGTCCGCCCGGGGGGGGTTCCTTCTGGTCCCGCAGCTCTTCCGGCGGGATGAAATCAAGGGTGACGAAACCGGAATCGAGGTGGTATCCCTCTGGGGGCGTGATCTCCCAGGTGATGACCGCTTCCCGGGCCGGCGGCTCCGGCTCCGGTGGTGGCGGAGGCTCGACCGTCTTGCAGGAGAGCAGGATCAGCACGGGGAGCATGAGGGAGAGGAACGCCGCTGGTGCCCGCGGATTAAAGCCCTGGGATGATCTCGCGGAAGCTGCCGTACGCATACTTTTCCTTCGGCAGTCTGATGCTCCAGTTTGAGGTCTTCGACGAGGAGTGCACGAGACGGCTTAAGACCGGAAGGCCCGCGGGTATGGTCCGGTAGGCGGGGTTGTCCTCACGGAACGCAACGAAGGTGAAGATCTTCTGCACGTCCCTCGATTTCATCAGCTCGCCGAGCCGAACCCGCCGGCTCTCGCGCAGGGAGCGCGGGAAGTTCTTGTTGATCAGGGACATCAGGATGAACGCCTTGAGGTGCTCCTGCCTGGCCATCAGCTCCATGACCTCGGCGGACGGTTCCACGTTGACGTACACCCACGCGTTCGCCTTCGGGTACACGAGCGCGAAGTCGAAGGTGAGACCCCGGCAGATGTCCCGGACCACGTCGGGAACCGGTTCCTTGTCCGCGGCGTACCACCACCACGGCACGACGGGCCGGCGCGCCGTGGCCTCGGCCAGTTTGCAAAAGCTCGGATCCACCCGGACGCCCGTGGCGGGGAGCTTCCCGTCCCAGCCCGCCGGGTTGCTGTTGGCGATCACCCGGATCTTCGCCAGGTTCTTGTCGGGAGCGTCGCTGATCTGCTGGGAGAGTAGGAACGCCTTGACGTGGGCGTGGAACAGCTTGTCCATGGTCTACCGCCTCCGATGTCCTCTAGTGTACCCGATACGGGTGCGGAAATACAGGCAGTAGCCCCTGATCAGCGCGTACGCCTGATGAACGCGTACAGGTCCAGGAGTTCCCGGCTGTCGGTCGTCCTGCCCTTCCGGAACGGCTTGAGCAGGTATCCCTTCTTCCCGATGCTTTTCTGGTAGGCGATCTCCTCTGGACTGTCGTCAACGAGGAGGTCCCCCCGTATGCGACGTATGTCCTTTCGCACGCCCGCATCCAGCGGGTCGTAATCCTCCCGGCAGACGATGGTCACGAAATGCCTTCTCAGGTCATGGAGCCCGAGGGTTTCCCGGGCTCTGTCGCGGCGCGAGTTGGTCCAGAGCACCAGCCGGTGACCGTCAGCGCGCAGCTTCTCGAGAAGCTTCACGACCCCCGGCCTGGTGCCGGCGCCGAACTCGTCGACGAGAGTGTTGTCCAGGTCGAACACGATAGTCATCGGCTACTCCCGCTACCCTTACCCGGTCCAGGCCGAGGCGAGCCTGATCCTCGTGCCGCGGTTGACGAAGCATCCATGAGGTAGCGGCAGAGTACCGGTGCGCGGGTCAAAGGTCAAAGCGCGCCAGCGGGAATCGTCTTCTGTGCAGATGCGGAGGGTTCTTCCGACTGGGGAGCAATTATGGCCTCAAATGATGCTCGAATAGTCTCAAGCAGAGATTGCGGTGCACCCCGCAGAGACTGCCGCAACCCCCCGCATCTAGCGTAAGATCCCCGCATGGTGCGCTTCACGCTGAACGGCGTCGCTGTCGAAGCCGAGGGGGGGCGCTCCCTCCTCTTCTACCTGCGCGGCGAGGCCGGCCTTACGGGGGCCAAGAACTCGTGCGGGGAGGGGGCCTGCGGCGCATGTTCCGTGCTCGTGAACGGCGCGCTCCTCACTTCCTGCACCATCCCACTGGAGCGTATCGCTGGCAAGTCGATCGTGACCGTCGAAGGGATCCCCGGCTCCGAGATGGATGCGTACGTGCGCGCCTTTTCGGAGGCGGGAGCGGTCCAGTGCGGCTTTTGCACTCCCGGCATGGTCCTCGCGGCGAAAGCCCTCCTCGACAGGAATCCCGATCCCAGCCCGGCGGAGGTCCGCGCCGCGCTTCGGCGAAATCTCTGCCGCTGCACCGGATACGCGAAGATCGTGGTGGGCGTGCTCGGGGCTGCGCGCGAGAGGCGGAGGCTGTCCGGGGTGGGGGCGTCGCCCGAAGGTGCATCCCGTGCCGGAATCGGAGCGCGGCTTCTCCGCGTCGATGCAGCCTTGAAGGTCCGGGGCGAGGCCAGGTACGTCGACGATCTGTCGGAGCCCGGCATGCTCTTCGGCGCGGTTCTGCGCGCGGCGCACCCCCGTGCCCGGCTGCTCTCACTTGACGTCTCAGCCGCCCGGGCGCTTCCGGGCGTGGTCGTCGTCGCCACTTGGCAGGACATACCGGGCAATCGTCACATCGGCAGCGTCGTTGCCGACTGGCCGACCATGATCGCCGTGGGGGAAGTGACGCGCTACGTCGGCGACGCGGTGGCGATCGTCGCGGCCGAAACGCCGGCCCGTGCACGGGAAGCGCTGGGGCTCATCAGGGCCGAGTACGAGGTCATGGACCCCGTGCGCTCTCCCCAGGCCGCCCTCGGTCCCGGCGCACCGGCGATCCATCCCGCGGGGAATGTGCTCTCGCGCATGACCGTGAAGCGGGGCGATGCCGATCGGGCGCTCGCGTCCGCCGCACACGTTGTACAGGCGGGCTTCTCCACGCCGTTCACGGACCATGCCTTCATGGAACCCGAGAGCGCGCTTGCCTATCCCCCCGACGGCAACGGCATAGTCCTCGTGCGCACCGGGGAGCAGAACGTGTATGACGGGCAGAGGTACGTTGCTGAAACCCTCGGCCTTCCGCTGGAAAAGGTGCGGGTGGCCTCGGCGTACGTGGGAGGGGGATTTGGCGGAAAGGAAGATCAGACCGTCCAGCACATCGCGGCCCTTCTCGCATGGCTTTCAAGAAGACCGGTGAAGTGCACCCTCGGCAGGGCCGAGAGCATGCGTGTCCATGTCAATCGGCATTCCATGACAATCGATGTACGGCTCGGTTGTGACAGCCGGGGCATGCTCGTGGGCCTCAAGGAGCAGATCACAGCAGACACGGGAGCGTACGCGTCGCTGGGGGGTCCCGTCCTGCACCGTGCCGTCACCCATGCCGGAGGACCCTACGCCTGCGCGAACGTCGAGATTGACGGGGTCGCCGTCTACACCAACAATCCGCCGGCCGGAGCCTTCCGGGGCTTTGGAGTGCCCCAGGTGTGCTTCGCCCTCGAGAGCGCTCTCGATGCGCTGGCCGTCAAGGCCGGACTCTCGCCGTGGGAGATACGCTTCCGCAACGCGGTGCGACCTGGAGACACGCTCCCCAACGGACAGGTGGCCGGACCGGACACCGCGATCGAGGAATGCCTGCTCGCCGTGAAGGAGCATTTCGAGGCTGCCCGCACCCGGGCCGGGGTGGCTTGCGCTTTTAAAAACACAGGGCTCGGCATGGGACACCCCGACATCGGCAGGTGCATCGTTAAGGTGCTGAGCGACCGCGTGGAGGTCTGCTCGGGCGCAGCGTGCACCGGCCAGGGCCTCGCGACGGTTCTGACGCAGATTGCCTGCGATGTCCTCGACCTCGATGCGGACCGGGTGCACGTGGCGCTTCCCGACACTGCGACGACCCCGGACTCTGGCACGACCACCGCCTCGCGCCAGACCCTCATCAGCGGCGAGGCATGCCGGCGCGCGTGCGCCGCCGCAGTTGCGGCGCGAGCCGCGCTGGGGGAGGAGGGGGTGGAACAGGGCCCCGCCCTTGCCGGGGGCAACCGCTTT
>JAPLSM010000107.1 GCA_026398635.1 Spirochaetota bacterium
AAGGACGAGAACTTCTCCGTCAGCATGTCGCTCTGCCGCTTGAGCTTGTCGACGTTGGGGCGGTTGCGGCTGTCGGCGATGCGGAAGGCGATGAGGATCAGCAGGACGACGGCGAGCGTAATGACATTGCCGAGCGAAAACAGCATGTCCCCCTCCCCCATGGCCCCACGAGTGTAGCGCGCGGCCGTTCCGGATGTCAACGCGACGGGAACCGGGGAGCGCGGCGCGGGACGGGGGCAGGCCGGCGGAGGGGGATCAGTGCTGGGTGATACGGAAGGTCCGCGATCCCTTGATCGCGACCGCGCCGACGGCCTTCGAGAACTGGTAGTGCCGTAGCGCGAGTAGGCAGGCGTCGTCGACGCTTGGGTTGCTGCTGCTATGGACCACCTGGGGCGACGTCACCAGCCCATCGGCGTTGACGGAGAAGGTGATGCGCACCTCGAGGTCGAGGCCCAGTTCCTTCACCCAATCGGGAAGCCGCGGCAGGGGTGCGGAGAGGAGTCCCCGACCTTTCGCCGCGCCAGGATTCTCCCATTCGATGTCCGCGGCTGCGGCAGTGACTCCGGTCCCGCCGCCGGAAGCCGCGGCGGTCCCCGGCTTGCCGGTCGCCGTGGCGCCGGCGAGGGACTTGTCCAGCTTCGCCTTCGCGGACTCCAGTGAGCCCCCCGAACCCGCGGCGGACCGACCGGTCAGCACGACGGCCTCGCCGGAACGCTGCTCGCCCGTGCCTGTGGTCGCGGACGATCCGACGGCCGGAAGCACCACGGGCGGCGGTCCCGAGACGACGGACTCGGAGGCTGCGCCCGCGGACGTGCCCGTGGTCGCTCCCGCCTGGCGGAACGGCGAGGTGCCCGGCGCCCGAGTCGTCGCCGGCGCTGCGGGTGCGGCAGTCGCGGGCTTCGGCGCGGCCGGAGCCGCGGGTTTCGCTGTGGCCGGAGCCGCGGGCGTCGGCTTCGCGGTCGCGACCGGTGAGGGACGGACGGACGGCGCCGGTTTCACCTCCGGCGCAGGCTTTGGCAGCTCGAGCGCTGCCTGAGGCTCCTCGAGCCGCACCACGATCGGTCCGTAGTCCGGCAGCGGCGCGGTGTCGAGGCTGGTCAGGAAGGGGATGCCAAAGAACAGGCCGACGTGAACCACGACCGCGGCTGCGATGGCCGCGAGGAGCCGGCGTGCGTCCCGACGCTCACTCAGCTGCACGGCCCCGGGTCCTCAGCCCAATGTCCTTGAGGCCGTTGCGGCGCAGCGCGTCCAGCACCTCGACCATGAGGCCGTACGGCACCTGCTGGTCGGCCTCGATGATCACCGACTCCAGCGCGGCGCGGTCGGCCTCGCTCATCGAGGCCAGCCGGTCGTTGATCGCGGACGGGCTCGCCACGGGCTCGTTGTTGAGCCACAGCTCGGTGGCGGAGGCCACCGTGATCACGAGCTGGCGCACCGGAACGCGCTCGGTGGTGCCCGACGCCGGCAGCTTGAGGCGTATGCCCGGCACCAGGGCGAGCGTCGTGGAAACGAGGAAGAAGAGCACGAGCTGGAAGACCACGTCGACCATGGGCACGAGGTTGATCGATGCCTGGGGTTCGAACTTCCGCCGGAACCTCATTTACTTCCCCTTGCTGCCGTGGAGGAGATGCACCATGTCGTTCACCCGGTTCTCGAGCCGGATGATGATGTGGTTCACCTTCGTGACGAGGTAGTTGTAGAAGATGACCGCCGGGATGGAGACGATGAGCCCCGCCGCCGTGGTGATGAGCGCCTCCGAGATGCCCTTCGCGAGCTGCTCGGGATCGCTGATGCCGCCGGTGCTCCCGAACACCCCGAAGGCCCGGATGTTGCCCGTCACCGTGCCCAGCAGGCCGAGCAGCGTGGAGATGTTGGCCACGGTGCCGAGGGCCGAAAGGAACCGCTCCAGGCGCGGGATCTCCATGTTCGCCGCGTCGAGGATGGACTCGCGCAGCAGGGAGGGCTCGTCGTCCCGGTGCTCAATGCCCACGCGCATCAGGTTGCTGATCGGCGAGGGGTTGGATTCGCAGATCGCGAGCGCCTCGTCATGGTGCCCCTTGGCGAGCGTCGATTTCAGCCGGTTGATGAGCCGCTGCTCGTCCACCCGGATGCGACGGAAGTAGATGAGGCGCTCGACGATGATGACGACCGCGACGACGGAACACAGGGCGATCGGCCACATGACCAGGCCGCCCTTCTGCATGATTTCCCACATGCCCACGATGGATCCTCCTCCTCGACATGGTTGCCGAAGCCGCGCCGTGGCCATGGAGGGCCATTGAGGCGCGGCGGCACCAGGGATGTCCTGCCACCCTGCGGGTGGCGGGGTCGGCTGTGCGCACGGGCTTCCGTCACGCTGCGCGTGACTGCCGCCCGAGGGATGCGCGTCAGGCCGACCCCTCGAAACTCAGGGTCTCGGCCGGCACGGTGCCGGCCCGGCACCTTTAAAACTCCACCTGCACGGTGCCGATCACGCGCAGGCCCGGACGCTCGTAGTCCCCGAGCTCGATGCGCGGTCCGGCTAAGGGGCCGAGCAGGTCGCTCGCGTCCAGGCGCAGCCGGACCGCCGGCGAGACGCGCAGGAAGCCGCCGAGGTCCAGCCGGGGCAGCGGGATGCCCGCGCTTCCGGCCTCCGAGGCCGCCGACAGCGTGGCGCCCATGCGGCCCGACTCCTCGAGCGCCGTGAGCTCGACGCTCAGCGTGCCCGCGGGCTCGTACCACGGCCGGTCCGGCAGGTTGACGGTGAGCGAGCCGTTCAGCGTGAGCCAGGCCGCGATGCTCCAGCGCAGCCCCCCCGCCAGGCTGAGGCGGTCAACCGCGCGCTGGAACACGGGGAAGAGCCCGGTGTCCAGGTCGGCGGCGTCGTCGGCATCGAGCATCTTGCTTTCACTGGTGTACGACAACCCTGCCGTAGCGGAGATCGCCTTGCCGACACCGAGCGTCAGGTCGAGGGTCCCGAACCAACCCTCGGAGTCGATGGTCTGGGTGGGTAAAAGCAACGAGTGGGCCGCGAGCACGTCGGCGAGATCCACCGGCACCGCCTGGTAGCCGCCGCGCAGCGAGAAGGTCAG
>JAPLSM010000124.1 GCA_026398635.1 Spirochaetota bacterium
CCAGCTCGCGGGCCGTGAAGTCTCCTGGCGCACGGCGACGCTCTTCCTCGCGGCCGAGAAAACCGGGGGCTGAGCAGCCTCGCCCGGACCGCTCGATTCGAGGCCCGGTCGCGCCGACATTGGAAAGTGACGGGACCGCCCAATGGGTCCCGCCAGGAGCGCTCACCCGTGGCCGACACCGTTCTACAAGGACTCCTCGCACCCCAGATCGACCGGCAGGCGCGTCTCGAGGAAGAGCTCGAGATGCAGAACCGCCGGGACGCGCACCTGCTCGGCCTCATCGGCCAGGTCAGGGACATCTTCGAGAACAACTTCGACCGGACCTGGTTCTCGGTCATCATCGACGGCCTGCCCATCGACTTCCGCACCGTGCGCGAGATCCGGCAGATGGTCAGCCTCAAGACCCTCTACCCGGGCGAGGAATGGGAGATCTTCCAGGCCGTGCTCGAGCTGGAGACCTTCGTGCTCACCGTGCGTCGCCAGCTGCTGCCCGTGCTGAAGGAACGCCTCGGCGTCTCCTGGCTCTTCCCCGGCCGGCGCGTGCGCGACCGCAACCAGTTCCTGCTGCGGAAGCTCGTGGCCATCACCTTCCCGTACAACCTCGAGCGGCTGCGCGCCGCAACCCTCCTGCTCAAGGACGGACTGCTCTCCTACTATCCCCGCCTTTCCGAGGAGTGATACACTCGCTCGATGAGCCCGCGGCGCACCGACGACGCCTTCCGCAGCGCCCACGGCGTCGCCCGTAAGCTGGTCGACGGCCTCGAGCGCGTCATCCGGGGCAAGACCGACGTGCTCGAGATGATCGTCATGGCCATGCTCGCGCCCGGCCACGTGCTGATCGAGGACGTGCCGGGGCTGGGCAAGACCACGCTCGCCAAGACCGTCGCCCACCTCGTGGCCCGTTCGGGCGGACGAGGGGGGGGCCGGGGCGGCGCGAAAACCGGTCCCGTCACGTTCCGGCGCATCCAGTTCACCCCCGACCTGCTGCCCTACGACATCACCGGTGTCGACGTCTTCGATCCGGGCCGTCGGGGCTTCGTCTTCGCCCCGGGGCCAGTGTTCACCAGCGTGCTTCTCGCCGACGAGATCAACCGCACCACGCCCAAGGTGCAGTCCGCGCTGCTCGAGGTGATGGCCGAAGGCCAGGTGACCGTCGGCAACCGGACCCGGGTCGTGGATCCGTTCTTCTTCGTGATCGCCACGCAGAACCCCGTGGAGATCGAGGGCGTGTATCCCCTCCCCCTCGCCCAGTTGGACCGGTTCCTCCTGCGCCTGCGCGTGGGCTACCCGGAGCGCGCGATCGAGGAAAGCATCGTGCGTGACGACCCCGCGGCGACCGTGTTGCCCGGCATCACGCCCGTGTGCGGCCGCGACGAGGTGCTCGCGGCCCGCCGGCGCGCCGACGGGGTTTTCTTCGACGGACGGCTCCTGTCGGCCGTGGTCGGCGTGACCGCGGGGACCCGTAGTCACCCGGGAATCGAACTGGGAGCATCCCCCCGGGCCAGCATCATGCTCGCCCGGGCCTGCCGGGCCCTCGCTCTTGTGCGCGGCCGGGACCACGTGATCGACCAGGACCTCGTGGACCTCAGCCCCTCCGTGCTGGCCCACCGGCTGCGGCTGAAGGACGTGCGCACCGACGCCGACTCTCTCGTGCGGGAGATCGTGATGGTCGAGCTCGCGCGCCTCACCGGGTAGCGGGCCTCGCATGCCGCTCGCGCCGCGGGGAATCTTCATCGCCGCCGTCGCCCTCGCCGCGCTCATCGCCGGAATCCTGCGCGCCGACCTCGCGGCCCTCTTCTGGGGATCGACCTTCCTCCTCGCCTCGGGGTATGCCGCGGCGGGCTGCCTGCTCGTGCGCCGGCGTCTCGCGCGCCGGGGGAGGTCGGGGCCGGGGTTTCTCGGGGTGACGCTGCCCGCCTCCGTCACGGGCCCCGGCGCCGCGGCCGAAGCCCTGCTCAGCGCCGACCTGCCGCGCAGCTTCCTGCCCGGTATCGGCGTGCGCGTCGTGCTCGAGCCGGCATGGCACGAGCGGACGCTCGGTCCGATCAGTGCTGCCCTCGCCCCCGGGGAAAACCGGCTGCGCCTCCCCTTCACGGCCGCGCGGCGCGGAGCGTACGCGTTGCGTCAGGCGACGCTCGAGGCTGCGGACGTGCTGGGCCTCGCCCGCGTACGGATGCCGGTGCCCCTGGACGAGCGCGCCATCGTGCCGCCCGCGACCGCACCGCGCCGGGCCGGTGTCCGGCAGCCCGACGAGGGCGGCGCGTCCGTGGAGCACGTGCCGCGGAAGCGGAGGAGCGACGAGCTCCTGGAGACGCGCCGCTACGTGCCGGGCGACGACGTGCGGCACCTGAACTGGAAGCTGCTCGCGCACGCGGGCGAGCTGTTCCTGAAGCTCGGCGAGGAGACGCCGCCGCCCCGGGCGCGCCTGCTCGCCGTCCTTGACACTACGGAACACCCCGCATTGCCCGCCGGCCTCTCGGACGTGGCCCTCGACGGCCTCGTGGAGGACTGCGCGTCCGCGCTCGCGGCGCTACTGCGGCAGGGAAACGCGGTCAGCGTGAGCCTGCCGGGAGCGACGCGCTGCGAGACGTGGACCGCCGAGCGCCTGCCGGCCCTGCGGGCGATGCTCGCCGGCGCGTGGTGGGCGCCGGCCGGATCGCCCCTCGTCCTGCCGAACGACCGGTACGTACGCGTCGTGATTTTTGCCCTCGCCGGCTCCCCGTCCCTCGAGCGCATCCTCGCCGACCTCCGCTCCCGCCGGTGGCGGACGACCCTCGCGCTGAGCGATCCGCCCACCCCGCCGGTCCGCCCGCGCGCGACGGTCCGGACGCTGCTGTTCAGGCGCTGAAGGCGATGCGGCTCGCGTCCGAGCAGGGAAACCGGACCACGCTCCTCGCGCTGCGCTCCCTCGCACTTGCCTGGCTCGCCGTGCACGCCGCGCTGCTCCTGCGGCCCCTGGCGAGCGTCGGCTTCCAGGCCGGCACGGTCGCGGCCGCCGTGCTCGCGGCGTTCGCCATGGAGCGCGCGCGCCTGCGCCTGCTGCCCGCCCTGCTCGCCGCCGCGGCGCTGCCGTTCGTTGCGCGTGGCGTCGCCTTTCTCGTGTTCCAGCTCGTCCAGCGCGCGGCCGACGGGCCCGGCGCCGACCTGCTGCCCCTCCTCTTCGACCGGGACTTCGTGCCCGGCCTGGCTGTCTGGGCCGTCGCGTGGCTGTTCACGTTCCTCGCCCAAAGGCGGCCCGGGTTCGTCTTCGTCGAGACGGGTCTCACGGCGCTGATCCTGGTCGGCCTCCTGTGGGGCCAGGCCCACTACCGGCTGACCCTGTACCCGCACCCGTCGCTCTTCGCCCTTTCGCTCGGCGTGTTCATCTTCGACGAGATTGCCGTGCTGCTGCTCGCGCGCGCGGCCGAGAGCAGGGCCGAGAACACGCCCGTGGTCCCGATACCCGCGCTTTCGGCCGGTTCCGTGCCGCGCCAGCGACGGGCTGCGTCCCGCCCCCTGCTCTCGTTCGCCCTGGCCGCGCTCCCGCTGCTCCTCGTCTTTCTCTTCTTCCTCCTCGCCCGCTACCGGGAGAGCGGCACCGCGGCCGGCGGCGGCCTCACCAAACCCACGCTGTTCCGCTTCGACTTCTCGCAGCTCGTGCGGCTCGAGAGCGAAATCAGCACCACCGACGACACGGTGCTGCTCCTCCGCGTGGACGGCGAGGCCGAAACGTGGCTGCTGCGCCGGTTCGTCCTGTCGGGCTATGATCCCCGCCAGGGATTCTTCATCGACCGGGGCCGGGACTTCGCGGAGCACCCCCAGACGATCCCCGATGCGCCTGCGGACCTCGGCGACCCTGGCTGGCGGGACCGCGAGACCGTGGAGCAGGAGTACTTCTTCCTGTCGATCGACCCGGGATCGCTCGTCGCCGTCAACCAGCCTGTGCGGGTGATGCCCCTGAAGAACTGGAAGGGCTCGCCATTTCTCCGGATCTACCGCGCGACGTCAGCGGCGGTCCGCTCCGACGAGGCAGCCGCCCGCATTCAAGACGCTCCGGCGATGGAGCCCGGCGCTTTCGCCTGGTACACCCGGTACGGAGGCGACGAGCGGATCAGGGAGCTGGCCATCGAGGTGACCGGCGGGCTGGCGGGGTACGCCGAGCGGGTGCGGGCCATCGAGGAGTGGCTGCGCGGCAACTACCTCTACTCGCTGCACCCGGGGGTCGCCGCGGACGGGAACCAGCTCCATCACTTCCTCTTCGAGTCGCGGAAGGGCTACTGCTCCTACTTCGCCTTCGCCATGGCGCTCATGTGCCGGAGCGTCGGCATCCCCGCGCGGGTAGCGGTCGGGTTCCTCGTGCCGCGCGAGACCGAGGTGCTGAACTTCTACGAGGTGAGGGCATTCCAGGCCCACGCGTGGGTCGAGGTGTGGTTCGGCGACCTGGGATGGATCGAGTTCGACCCGACCTCGCAGGAGCTCGCGCCGGGCGAGGACTTCACGCCCTTCCTCGGCCCGGACCTGGACGAGCTTGCGCGGCTGATCCGCCAGGTGCTCGAGCACCAGGACGCGCTTGAGGAGGAGCAGGCCGGGCCCCCGACGCCGTCGGAAACCCTCTCGCGCCTCGCGGCGGGTGCCGTTCGCATTCTCTCGGCCGCGGTCCGGTGGTGGTTCGTGGTCCTGCCGGCGGGATACCTGCTCCTGCTCGCCGGCCTGAAGCTCGGCCCGTCGCTGCCGTCGATCCTCCTCCCGCGCCCGCAGCGCTCACGCGCGAAGGCTCTCTACCGTCTCGCACTCGTGCTCCTCGCAGGCGTGGGTGCGGTGCGGCGCGGCGGGGAGTCGCACCTCGAGTTCGCACGACGGATCCTTGCCGACCGGGGGATCGCGCTACCCGACCTCGCCGCCCGGTACCTGGACGCGGAGTTCGCCCACGACTTCGATGCCGGCGACCTCGCGACGTTCCTCGAGGCTCGAAGCACGTTCCACCGGTCGTTCCGGCAGCGCGTTCGCCTGCCGTCGCGTGTGCTCGGCCTGCTGAATCCCTTCGGCGTCCCGGCGGTGCCGCGGTGAGAGCAGCCGCTGCGGTGCGGACGGTTGCCGCGCGGTCGGCCGCGCGTGCTTTCGCGCTGGCGCTCGCCCTGGCGGCGATGCTCGCAGCCGTGCGCCTGGCCGCCCAGGCCGCGCCCGATCCGGCGACAAGCCCCGCGACGAGCTCCGCAGCAGAGCCCGCGGCGGGCTCCGCGGACTGGTACGACCTTCGAGCCCGGGAGGCCGTCGACCGGCACGGCTACGAGGCCGCGGCGAAGCTGCTCGGCGAGGCGAAGCGCGCGTTCCCCGACGATGCCCGGTTCAACCTCAACCTCGCCTCGCTGTACTACGGCGAGCAGCTGTGGCGGCTCGCGCTGGACGAGTACGTCGAGGCGGAGCGCAAGGGGGCAGCGGATCCCGAGCAGTACGCGCGTATCGCCCGGTGCCTCGGCAAGCTCGACGCGAACCGGGAGGCCGTCGGCTGGCTCGAGCGAGCGACGGAGCGCTGGCCCGGGGACGCGGCGCTCGTAGACGACCTCGGGTGGATGTACTTCAAGGTCCACCGGTACGCCGACGGTGTTCGGCAGCTGGAAGCGGCCGTGCAGGCCGCGGGCATGTCGGACGATCTGGCGATGACCCTCGGCACGCTCTACTCGGGCATGGGCGACTACGCGGAGTCGTTGCGGCACTACCGGGCGGCGATCGACCTGTCCTCGGGCGACGATTCCCGCTACTTCGCCTCGATCGCCTGGTACAACCTGTCGCTGCTCGAGCGGCGGTTCTATCACTACCGGGCCGCCCTGCAGGCCACCGACGAGTCGCTCGCCGCGGAAGAGCTCGCGTCGGGCCATCTCGCCCGGGGCGAGCTCCTGGAGTCCCGCATGGATTACCGCGGTGCGCTCGCGGAGTACGAGGCGGCCCTCGCGCGGGACGACACCCCGCTGGCCGGAGTCTCCCTCGCGGTCCTGCACCGGCGGTTTGGCCGGCTCGATCTCGCGCTGCGCTACGCCGCGAAGGCGCTCGCCGAGGAGGATCCCGCCTGGCTGCTGTACTACGGTTCCGATGTCGCGCACTACCGGCTCGACGTCCACGCGAGCCTCGCGGACATCTACGAGGGGATCGCCCGGCTCGCCCTCGGAAGCCCCACCGCCGGGCCGTTCGCACGCTGCCGTGCCCTGCTCTCGGCAGCCGTGAGCGCCCTGCGAGGCTGGTACCACCGGCAGCGGGCCCGGCTGTACGCCGCGGAGGTCGGCCGGGCATACCTTGCCGAGGGCGCGGCGGAAGACGGGTCCTTCCATCTCGTAACGGCAACGGAAGCGTACCCGCACATTGCGCTGAAGTACCTCGAGCTCGCGCGAGCGGTCGAGACCGCACGTGCGCCACATGCCGAAGTCCTCTACCGGATCGACGAGGGCTCCCTGCGCCGGTCCGCCGGCATGATCCGCGGGGCGGTCGAGCATCTCGACCCCGTGTGGGAGCGGCTGCCCCTGGCCGACGCCCTCATCGAGATCGCCCCGCTCGCCGCCCGCGAGGGCGACCGGGCGGGCCGGCGCGAGGCGATCAACCGCCTGTTCGCGGTCAACCGCGGCGCGCTCGCCCCGGCAGGCCTGGGGCTGCCGCTGGTGCCGCGCTTCGAGGGTGCGTGGACCGGCCGCGAGCGCCGGGCGGTGCGGCGCCTCCTCGCCAGGTCCGGTTCCGAGCTCGGCGCGGAGATCGGCGGAGGATTCCGGTACGTCCTGACCCTCGAGCGCTCCGAGGACGGGCGCGTCGGCTTCACGCTCGCTGAGGGTGA
>JAPLSM010000379.1 GCA_026398635.1 Spirochaetota bacterium
CCTGCGCGTGTCCGAGATCGACCAGGGGCTGCGCGACTTCACCACCATCGTGGATTTCGAGCTCGCTCACGAGCGCATGCTCGAGACCGTGCACCGGTGCCGGAGGACCCTCGCGCCCCTGCTCGCGTGCGTCAACGGCTCCACCACGCCGACGCTCTACGCGTTCGGACACGGCCACATCGACGTGGCGTGGCTGTGGCCGCTCGCCGAGACCGAGCGCAAGGCAGCGCGCACGCTCAGCACGCAGCTGTCGCTGATCCGGGAATACCCGGGCTACCGCTTCCTGCAGAGCGAGCCCCACCTCTACCTGATGCTGAAGGAGAAGTACCCCGAGCTGTACGGCCGCGTGGCGAAGGCCGCGCGCGAGGGCCGCGTCGTGGCCGAGGGCGGCATGTGGGTCGAGGCGGACACGAACCTGAGCGGCGGCGAGAGCCTGATCCGGCAGTTCCTGCACGGCACCCGGTTCTTCCGAGAGGAGCTGGGCACGGACAACGAGCTGCTGTGGCTGCCCGACGTCTTCGGCTACTCGGGCGCCCTGCCGCAGATCATGCGCGGCTGCGGCATCAGCTACTTCTCGACCGCGAAGATCTACTGGGCCTACAACGGCGCCGATCCCTTCCCGTACACGACCTTCCACTGGGAGGGCATCGACGGCTCGACCGTGCTCGCGAGCTTCTGCACGGATTACAACTCGCACACCGATCCCGCCTCCGTTGCCCAGCGCTGGAAGGAGCGGCCTCAGAAGGACGGCTTCTCGTCCCGGCTGATGCCCTTCGGCCACGGGGACGGCGGCGGCGGCCCGACCCGTGATCACCTGGAGTTCGCGCGCCGGCTCGGCAACCTGGAAGGCTCGCCGCGGGTGCGGTTCGCGAGCCCGCTCGACTATTTCCACCAGCAGAAGAAGCACGAGGCCGACCTGCCCCGCTACACGGGCGAGCTGTACTTCCAGGGTCACCGGGGCACCTACACCTCGCAGGCCCGGACCAAGCGGGCAAACCGGAAGAGCGAGATCATGCTCCGCGAGGCAGAGGCGTGGGCGGTGTTCGCCCGGGCCGTGGCCGGCCGCCGCTTCCCCGCGGCGGAACTCGAGTCCGCGTGGCGGCTCGTTCTGCTCAACCAGTTCCACGACATCATCCCCGGCTCGTCGATCGAGCGCGTGTACGCCGAGGCGCTCGCGCACCACGCGAAGGTGCAGGAGGCTGCCGGCGCGGTGATCGCCGGTTCCACGGCCGCCATCGCGGGCACCGGCAGGGCGCCGGGCAGGGCGGCCGCGCAGGCGGGAAGCCGGTCGCTCACGGTGTTCAACTCCCTGTCGTGGGAGCGCACGGCGCTCGTCGAGCTTCCGGCCCGGACCGGCTCCGTGAGGGACGCCGGGGGCAGGCCCGTCGACACGCAGGCGGTAGGCGGAAAGATCTGGGCGGAGGTGAACGTGCCGCCCATGGGATGGACCACGCTGACGGTGGAAGCGGGTGCGAAGTCCGGCGCCCGCGGCCGCGGCGCGAGCGCGGGTCCTGCCGCGGCACCGGGTGTGCCGGCCCCCGCGCCGGCCCGGGCTGCCGCCGAGGGGCCGCCGGCCCGTGCAACGCCCTGCGCATGTACAAGGATGTGCCCACGGCGTGGGATGCCTGGGACCTGGACAGCATGTACCCGCTCACGCCCGTGCCGCTGGAGGGACGTGCGTCGGTCGAGGTGCTCGAATCCGGACCCCTCGTCGCGCGCCTTCGCATCAAGCGGCGCATCCACGAGAGCGACCTCGTGCAGGTGGTCAGCCTGCGCCGGGGCTCCCGCCGGGTGGATTTCGACACCACCGTCGAGTGGCGGGAGAGCCACAAGCTGCTGAAGGTGGAGTTTGCGGTGAACCACCGGTCCGAGGACGCGCTGCACGAGATACAGTTCGGCCACGTGCGCCGGCCGACGCACAGGTCCCGGCCCTTCGACCAGGACCGGTTCGAGGTGTCGAACCACCGGTGGACCGCGATCGCCGAGGAGGGCAGGGGCTTCGCGGTGCTGAACGACGGGAAGTACGG
>JAPLSM010000214.1 GCA_026398635.1 Spirochaetota bacterium
CGCCATCGTCGGTGGAAACGTCGACGGCATCGAGATGACTGCCTGGAGCGACCTGTACTCCGGCATCAACCCCTATTCGCTCTCCGACTGGTACCGGTACCTCAACTGCGGCTACCAGACGGCTGCCGTGGGGGGCACCGACAAGATGAGCGCGGACACCGCCATCGGCACGGTACGCACGTATGCCCGCATCCGCGACGGCGACCCGTTCACGTATGAAGCGTGGATGGACGCGGACCGCCGGGGGGAAACCTTCGTCACCTACGGGCCGCTGATCGACCTCGCGGTGGACGGGCGGCCGATGGGCAGCACGCTCAGGATCGGAGCCTCGGGAGGAGCCTTCGACGTCTCCTGGAGGGCGGAGAGCGTGACCGTGCCCATGAGCAGGGTCGAGCTGGTCGTCAACGGCGAAATCGTCCGCTCCGAGCAGGTCGACGCCTTGCGGGCGGAAGGGAACTGGCAGACGAGGATCGAACGCTCCTCATGGATCGCGCTGCTCGTCCGTGGGCATTACCCCGGCAAGCCCGAGATCGTCGCGGCCCACTCGTCCGCGGTGATGGTCGCGGTGGGCGGAACGCCCTTTTTCGCCGCGGCCGATGCACTTACGATCCTGGAGCAGATCGAGGGAGCGCTGGCGTACCTGGACACGGTGGGAACCCGGGCCGAGACGGCGGCGTACAAGCGGATGAGGCTGGTGCTCGAGTCGGCGCACCGGTCCGTTCATAACCGGCTCCACGCGGCCGGGCATTACCACGCGCATACCCCGGTGGAGGATCATCCCGAGCATCATCGGTGAACCCGACATCCGACACGGTGAAGTGATCGTCTTCCCGGCCGCGTCAAACCGGTCATGAACGACATGAACGGCAGGACCTGCGTGGTGACGGGCGCCACCTCGGGCATCGGCTTCGAGACCGCCCTCATCCTCGCCCGCAGCGGTGCCCGGCTGATCGGCGTCGGCCGCGACCCTGCCCGGTGTTCCGCAGCCGCGGCGCGGATCAGGGACCCGGCGCCTGGCGCGGACGTGCGCTTCGAGATTGCCGACCTCTCTTCGCAGGCCGAGGTGCGCAGTCTCGCGGCCCGGATCCGGGATCGCGAGCCCCGGCTCGACGTGCTGGTGAACAACGCAGGCCTCTTCACCTTCCGGCGCGCCGAAAGCGCCGACGGAATCGAGATGCAACTCGCGGTGAACCACCTCGCGGGCTTCCTGCTGACACACGAGCTCATGCCGCTCCTGGAGGCCGCACCGCGTGCCCGGGTGGTCTTCGTGAGTTCGGGCTCGCACTTCCACGGCCGCATTCGGTTCGCCGATCCCGGCCGGCGCTGCCTCTACAGTGGTCTCTCCGCCTACGAGCAGTCCAAGCTCGCGGTCCTGATGACCAGCGTGGAACTCGCCCGACGGCTCGGGCCCGGATCGACGATTGACACGTTCGCGGTGGATCCCGGGCTCGTTCGCACGGAGATCGGAGCGAAGGACGGCAGCCCGATCGTGCGATGGGTCTGGGGCCTGCGGGCCGGGCGCGGTATCGACGCGCGGGAGGCCGCGGCGTCGGTCGTGTGGCTCGCGATGGAGCCATCGATCGAAGGCGCCACCGGCCGGTACTGGAAGGAGCGGCAGGTCGTGCCGTCCTCGCGCCGGTCCACCGATCCGGAGGCCTGCCGCAGGCTGTGGGACCTGAGTGACAGCCGCTGCGAAAACGGCGGACTGCACCCCCGAGCGTGTTGTCAGCCGGACCGAAACTGGGTACACCTGTCGGAAAGCGCGTGACGCGCCGGCACACCGCCGCCGGTCTGCCCCGGGAGGCGATGTGGCTTTTATAGCCCGTTCACCGCCATCACGAGGCATCCCGGGAATCCCCGCGGGAGCTGCATGTCTCGACGGAGGGATGGTACCGATGAACGGGCGCACCGCGTCCATCACGTTCTTCTCGGGCACGGGCAACACGCGTCACGCGTGCACGCTGCTCGCAGCAGGGCTCGAGCGTGCGGGGTGGCGCGTCCGCCTGCGGGAGATCGCGCCGCCGCGACCGGAACCGGGTACGATTGGGGAGGCCGGCGTCACGCCGACGGGCCAGCCGGCCGACCTGGCCGTGCTCGCGTTTCCCGTCTTCGCTTTCGGCATGCCCCACCTCGTGCGCAGCTTCGTGCGACGCCTGCCCCCGGTCGACGGGGTCCCCGCCGCGGTCCTGGCCGTGTACGGCGACGACTTCGCAGGGCCTCCTTCGGCCCGTCGCCGGACGTCGGGCTTCGAGGGCGGCGCGCTCGGCGAGGCGGCCCGGCTGCTCTCGCGGCGCGGCTATGTCGTGCGGACGTCGCGGGGGGTGGGGTTTCCCGCGAGCTTCACCCAGGCCCTGCAGCCGCCCGTGCCGGATGAGCAGCGGCTCATCGTCGCGGACTCCGACGCAACGGTGGAAGGGATCGCCGCCGATCTCGATGCGGGGAGGCACGTGCTCATGAACCGGCGCCCGGTGCTGAGGGCGGCGGGCGGCATCGTTCGAGCCCTCTTCTCGCTGCTCGGTCGGCGTGTGCTCGGCAAGCTCTACGTCGCCGACGGCCGGTGCACGTCGTGCGGGTGGTGCGAGCGAGCGTGTCCCGCATCGGCCATCCGGATGCGGGGTCAGGGCCGTGCGCGGCGTCTGCCCCGGTGGAGCTGGAGATGCGAGGCCTGCCAGCGCTGCATCAACGGGTGTCCCGAGGCTGCCATCCAGGTGTCGGCGCTCCGGCTCCTGCTGCTCGCGGGGGTCGCGCTCCTGCCCTACGGCCGGTGGTTTGCCGCGGCAGCTCCCGGTATCTCGTTCCCGGGCTCCCGGTTCCTCGCCTGGTTCGTCGGCACGCTCCTCCTCACCGTCGCCGTCGACCTGCTGGTGCGTCTCCTCGAGCGTGTGCCGGGCGTGCGCCGCTCCTTCTGGATCAGCCACACGCGGAACTTCCGGCGCTACCGGGGGCCCAGCGCGTCCGGGGCGGGGGGTCACCCCGGGGCTTCGTGAGGCGCGAGCCCGCGTCGGGCTGCTCACACGGCGCCGGTTGCCCCGGACCCCTCCCAATGTCTACCGTGGTGGTCATGAAACGCAGCGCGCTTCCCATCCTCTTCGTCTACGTCATCGTGGTGCTCCTGGGGTTCAGCCTCATCCTGCCCCTGCTGCCCTACTACGCGAAGCAGTTCAACGTCTCGCCCTTCGTGATCGGCCTGCTGGCGGCTTCCAATGCCCTGGCGCAGATCATCGGCATCCCGATCATCGGCCGGTTGTCGGACCGGTTCGGCCGGCGGCCGCTGATCCTCCTCGGCACCGCCGCAGGGGCGGTCTCGTTCCTGATCCTCGGCTTCGCGCGGTCGCTGCCGGTGCTGTTCGCGGCCAGGATCCTGGACGGTCTCCTCGGCGGCAACGTGGCGCTCGCCCAGGCCTACATCACCGACGTCACGGAGGAGAAGGACCGGGCCCGGAGCCTCGGCATCATCGGAGCGGCGTTCGGCATCGGGTTCATCTTCGGCCCGGCACTCGGCGGCTTCCTCAGCCGGTGGGGCTACGGGGTGCCGTCCTTCGCCGCTGCTGGCCTGTCGCTCGCCAACTTCAT
Source organism: Spirochaetota bacterium (assembly GCA_026398635.1). GTDB lineage: Bacteria > Spirochaetota > Spirochaetia > SZUA-6 > Fen-1364 > JAPLSM01. The sequence continues at coordinate 3,574 of JAPLSM010000214.1, forward strand.
CTGGGTGCTCGCAGCGCTGCCCGAGAGCCTGACGGCCGAGCGGCGCTCGGCCCTCGCGGTCAGCGCGAAGCCCCCGGTGACGGCCGCCGCGCTCTTCCGCGCGCTGCGCGAGCCGGTGGTCGGACCGCTGCTCACCACCCGGCTCTTCTACGCGTTCGCCTTCGGGGTCTTCCAGTCCAGCTTCGCCCTATGGGCGTCGAGCCGGCTCGGCTTTTCAGCGCAGTCCACGAGCTTCGTGCTCGCCTACGTGGGCGTGCTGTCCGTGCTGGTGCAGGGGGTCGCCATCGGACCGCTCACGCGACGGTTCTCCGAGCGGACGCTGATCGTGGCGGGCATCGTCATCCTCGCCGCGTCCCTCCTGGCGTGGGGGTTCGTGTCGAACCTGGCGCTGCTGCTCGTGGTCCTCGCGCCTATGGCGCTCTCCGCGGGCGTGCTGAACGTCGCGCTCACCAGCTCCCTCACCAAGGCCGTCAGCCGCGAGGAGGTCGGCGGGTCGCTCGGCCTGGCCACGGCGCTCCAGAGCATCGCCTCGGTGGCGGCTCCCGTGATCGGCGGCGCGCTGCTGCAGAAGGTCGGCGCGTGGTCGCTGGGGGCACTGGCGGCGCTGATCCTCGCCGGGCTCGCGGTGTTCGCCGCGGGCTCGATCCGCAAGCCGCAGCCGACCGCGACCGTCGCCCCGCAGGGCTGAGCCGGGACGGGCCTGGGGCGCCGTCGCGTTGACGGAAGCGGCTCAGCGACCTCCGGTCGCCTCGGCGAGCCGGGTGCGGTTCTCCGCGAGCACATCCTTGGCCTGGATGCCGGTCCGACTCGTCAGCACGAAGGCCGCCACGGTGGTGCTGGCAACGACCCGCGGTGGCTATCCGGTGCCGGCGCGAGAGTCGAGATCAGGAGAACGAAAGCCCCTCGACGACGATCACCGGCCCGTTCATGGTCCGCACCTTCAGGATCCGGCCTTCGCGGGCGGGCGGAGCAGGGCGGCTGCCCGGCGCTCGCAGAGAATTCGGTACGCCTCTTCGCCGTCGGTGACATCCGCGAGCAGGCTCTCAGTGGCGCAGGCTATCCGGTCCACCAGGGTGTCCCACGTGAGTGCGACCCCGGCCCGGTCCAGAACGTCCTTCCCGAGCCGGCTCAGCAGCGCGGCATGCACCCGCCGGATGCCGAGGCGCACGATGAGGAAGGCGGAACCACGGCCCACGACCTTGTCCCGCAGCTCGGCCGTGGAGGTGTCGATACGCGCCCGATCGAGGAATTCCGAAAGTTCGAAGAGGGGGTGCAGCCACCGGCCGCTGCTCGCGAAGACCACCGCGGAGCTGACGCGTAGCTCGAGGGACGCATCCATGGGGTCCAAGGTCGCCCGGGAGGGGCGTCCGTGGCAAGGGGTGCGGGCGGCGCGGCTTCGGCGCTCAGGCTTGACGCCGGCGCACCCGTCTGTTCAATGCTGCGATCCTGGCAGTCGTGGTGCTGCTCTTCCTCGTCGACCTGGCCCGGGAGCTCTTCGGGCTGTTTGCCGGGGTCATACCGCCGTTCGTCCTGCTCGAGATCGCGGTCTTCCTGCTGTCGCTGAAGATCGTATGGATGATCCATTTCCAGGTGAACGAGCTGTCGCGCCGGATGCGGGCCCTCGAGCACCGTGCGGATCCGCACGCCGCGGCCCCGGCGCCGTGGGCTGCGAAGGGCCGGTCCCGACCCGTGTGAAGCGGGCGCAGACAGGCCGGGCGTCAGGCGCGCGACACCTCGCGCACGAGTTCGCTCACCGCCGGCTCCGCTCCCGTGTATCCCAGGCGCTCCCACTCCGCGAGCCGCTGGCACGTCCGCACGACCGGCGCGTCGTCGTCCCCGGCGAGCTCGGCACTGCAGCGTTCGATCCAGGTCGCCACGAGCGAGGCCACGGAGACACCGCGCAGCGCAGCCGCCTCCTCGAACACCCGGGCGTGGAGCCGGGGGAGGTCGATCTGGACGATCCGGTGCGCGGCCCCGTCCCAGGCCGACGCCGCGCTCACGACCGAGAGCGGCACGCCGAGCAGGCTGCACAGCTCCGCGGCGATGGGCACGAGGTCGTCGGACAGCAGGAGCCGCAGTGGGGTCACGAGGCCTGTCCCGAGGTCACGAGGCTCCTCCCGCGCTACTGATTCTCCTCACGGCTTTCATTATAGTCGTCGGGAGCCAGCACGACAGGAGGACTCCGATCCGCGTGTCTTCCCGGCAGGGAAGCGGCAGTGGTGCGGCAGGTGCTAATCCGAAGTTCCTCCCCAATTTTATCCACAATTCATTCGGCTGTAAGGAATTAAAGAGATTTCAAAGAGCAAAGCGTAGGCATGTAAATACTACAAATACATTAAAAATGATTGACAAAATGTATTATCTCGTGTTAGTATGTCCGCATGTACATCGCTACTGTCCCTAACCGAAACTCCCCTCCCGCGATCCTGCTCAGGGAAAGCTATCGTGAAAACGGAAAGGTCAAAACCAACACCATCGCCAACCTCTCTTCGCTTCCCGCAGCAAAAATCGAAGGGTTCCGCCGCGTGCTTCGCGGTGATGTCCTGGTAAACCCCGAGGAAGAGTTTGAGAACACCCGTAGCCTGCCCCATGGCCACGTCGCTGCTGTGTTGGGAACGCTGAAAAGCATCGGGCTGGACTCCCTCATCGCGACCAAACAAAGCCGCCAGCGCGACCTGGCAACCGCGATGATCGTCTGGCGAGTGATTGATCCGGTTTCCAAACTCTCAACCGCACAAGGACTACGAGGGGAAACGGCACGTAGCAGTCTGGGGGGAGTGTTGGGCATCGAGGATGTGGAAGATGATGAACTGTATGCGGCGATGGACTGGCTGTTCACCCGTCAGGGCTGGATGGAGAAGCACCTGGCGAAGAGGCATTTGGCTGATGGGGCTTTGGTTCTCTACGATGTGACCTCCACCTATTTTGAAGGACGCTGCTGTCCGTTGGCTCGCTTAGGGCATGGGCGGGACGGGAAGAAAGGCAAGCTGCAGATTGTCATCGGGCTGGTCTGCAATCAGCAAGGGTGTCCGGTATCGGTAGATGTGTTTGAGGGGAACACAGGAGATCCCAAGACCGTGCGCAGCCAGATCCAGAAAGTCCGTGAGAAGTTTGGGATCAAAAGGATTGTGCTTGTCGGAGACAGGGGGATGATCACGGAGGCACGGATACGGGAGGATCTGAAAGAGGATAAGGATTTGGATTGGGTGACGGCGTTGAGGGCGCCGGCAATCAAAGAATTGGCAGAGAACAAGCGCATCACCCCTGAATTATATGACGACTGGGGCTTAGCAGAAGTGAGCTGTGAGGAATACCCCGGGGAGCGGTTGATCGTATGCAAGAACCCGCTGTTGGCCGTAGAACGGGCGCGTAAGAGGAAAGACCTTCTGTGGGCTACGGAGAAGAATCTGGAGGAGGTCAAGCAAGCGACACAGCGCACGAAGCGTCCCCTGACGGGTGCGGGCAGAATTGGCGTGCGGGTGGGCAAGGTGATCAATCAATACAAGATGGCCAAGCACTTTGTGACCGAAATCGGCGAGACGGGATTCTCCTATGGCAGGAGAGAGGAGTCGATTGCGGAAGAGGGTGCGTTGGACGGCATGTACGTGATTCGGACCAGTGTGAGCAAACAGCAGATGAGTGCCGAGGATGCGGTCAGCTCATACAAGAGGCTCTCGGTGGTTGAACGAGCGTTTCGTTGCATCAAGACGGTGGACCTAAAGATCAGGCCGATCAACCATCGATTGGCGGAGCGGGTACGCTCGCATGTGTTTATCTGCATGCTGGCCTACTATGTGGAATGGCACATGAGAGGGAAACTGAAGCCGGTTCTCTTTGATGATACCGATGGGCAGCGCATGGAAGAGGAAAGGATATCAGCGGTGGCACCTCGGGAGCGTTCCCCCGAGGCGAAGAGGAAGGCTAACAGTAAGAGGACGGAGCAGGGGCTCCCTGCACAGAGTTTCCGCACGCTGCTGAAGGATCTGGGGACGTTGACGAAGAACTGGATGACAACAAAGAGTGATTCGACGATTGGCTTTGTACTCTATACAAATCCGACGCCTCTGCAGGCGAAGGTATTTGAGCTATTGGGTGTCCCGGTGAGAATGTAGGCAGTATGGAGAAGTTCCATTTTTTGTAACTGGCAATCCTGTAAGGAGTTGCATTGAGTGGGCGCTGGAACTTCGGGCTAATGAACGGGGGGGTGGACCTGCCGCCCCCCCCTCACCGTTATCGATCGCGATGGCTGCTGCGGGACGTCGCCGTCGATCAGGGTCCCGGCGAGTCGCCCGAACCCGATTCCGTCCCGGTCCCCGCGGCCGAGCGTCGCTGCACGTACCGGTCGAAGTGGCCGTGCTTCTCCCACCGGCCGGGGTCGTGCCTAGGCCGGCCTCCGTGGCCGGCACCGACGCCGCCGAAGATCAGCTTGCCGAGGATGACCAGCCCGAAGGCCTGCCAGTAGCCGATGGTGGCGAGCCCGAAGATGCCGGGCATCAGCCAGTTCCACAGCAGCTGCACGAACCAGCCGAAGGCCAGGGCGAACACGGCAGCGCCGATCACCCCGGCAATCGTCATCCCGACGATCCGCAGCACCCGCTGCAGTCCGAGCTCCGGACCCCTGTCATGCATGCTCACGATGCTCCTCCTTCCGTTCCTTCCAGATCCGCGAGCGCGGCGCGCAGGCGCGTCACGGCACGATGCTTGCGCGCGAGCAACGTGCCGATCGGCGTGTCCCATTCCGCGGCCAGCTCGCGGAACTTCCTGCCCTCGAGCTCCGTCGCAAGGAACACTGCACGCTCCGCGTCGCCCAGGTTGTCGATGGCCGTGTCGATCCGCTGCCGCAGGACGCTCTGCTCCGCGATCCGGTCCGCGTCCGAGCGGCTGTCCGCGAACGCCTCTCCCAGCGGGCCGTCCCCGCCGTCGCCCGGGGCGTCGAGCGAGACGGCCGCGCGGCGCGAGCGGAACCGGTCCACCACGCGGTTGCGCAGCGATCGCCAGACGAAGGCGGACAGGTCCCGGATGGGCGCGGTGACGTCGGGCCGCTCGAACAGCCCCTCCATCACGTCCTGCACGATGTCCTCGGCGTCCCGGTCCGCCTCGTCGTCGATCCAGGAGCGCACGGCCGCCACGAGCCGGTCCCATTCCCGGGTGATGAATGCGGCGACGCGCTTCCGGTGCTCCCGCTCGGCGCTCACGACAGGGATGACGGGGTCGGGCAGGATTTATTGCACGGCATGCCCCGACGGTACACCGCCGCACGGCACCGCGGGGAGGGCCGTGCAGCACGGGCTCCGCCGATGCGGGCCGCGGAGCCGCCCCCCGTGGCCCCGCCGGGCCGGCCGGCACCCCTGTTGACACGTATTCATTATTCTGTATATTTATGCAATCTTGAAAGGGGGAGGACGCCATGGCCGCGACCGCGAAGGGGGACACTGCGAAGCGCGAGACGGCAACGGGGGAAACTGCGACGATCATCCTGGAGGGGAAGAGCTACGAGCTGCCCGTGGTGCGCGGCACCGAGGGTGAGAAGGCGGTGGACATCTCGGGGCTGCGGAAGGCCTCGGGATTCGTCACGCTCGACCGGGGCTACGAGAACACGGGGTCGTGCCGCAGTGCGATCACGTTCATCGACGGCGAGCGGGGCATCCTCCGCTACCGGGGGTACCCCATCGAGGACCTCGCGGAGCACTCGACCTTCACCGAGGTCGCCTACCTGCTGCTGTACGGCGAGCTTCCCACGGCAGGGCAGCTCGAGGAGTTCTCGACGTTCCTGAACGAGAGCTCGCTGATCCATGAAGACATGCTGCACTTCTTCGTGGGTTTCCCGCGGGGATCGCACCCCATGGGCATCCTCGCCACCACGGTGGCCTCGCTGTCCACCTTTTACCCGATCCCCGACCAGCTCGACGGGAAGGCCGAGCGTCAGATCCTCGCGAACCTCATCTCGCAGGTGCGCACCATCGCGGCCATCTCGTACAAGAAGTCGATCGGCGAGCCGATCGTCTACCCGTCGTACCGTCTGCGCTACGTGCCGAACTTTCTGACGATGATGTTCTCCTCGCCCGTGAAGGATTACCGGATCGACGAGGACATCGTGCGGGCGATCGACCTGTTCTTCATCCTGCACGCAGACCACGAGCAGAACTGCTCGACCTCGACGGTGCGCATGACCGGCTCGAGCCTTGCCAACGTGTACGCGGTCATCAGCGCCGGCATCTCGGCGCTCTGGGGGCCGCGCCACGGCGGGGCCAACCAGGCGGTCATCACCATGCTGCAGCAGATCCTCGCGGAGGGCGGCGACGGCACGGAGTTCATCCGCAGGGCCAAGGACCGCAACACGACCGACCGGCTGATGGGGTTCGGCCACCGGGTTTACAAGAGCTACGACCCCCGGGCCTCGATCTTGAAGCGGCACTGCCACAAGCTCCTGAACCGACCGGGCATGACGGACCCGCTGTTCGACATCGCCCAGCGCCTCGAGGAGATCGCGCTGAAGGACGACTACTTCCTCTCGCGCAACCTGTACCCGAACGTGGATTTCTACTCGGGGCTGATCCTGCGCGCCGCCGGCATACCCTACGACATGTTCACCGTGCTCTTCGCGATCGGCCGCACGCCGGGATGGCTGGCCCACTGGCGCGAGATGTACCACGGCGAAGACTTCCGCATCGCACGGCCGCGGCAGATCTACACCGGCCCCGGTGCACGGGCGTGGGTCGAGCGTTCGAAGCGGGGCTGAGGCGCGGCGCCCTTTCGCCACGTCGCGGAGCTCCGTGGGCTCTCGCCTCCGCACGCCAGTGGCGTGCTAGGGCTGCCGCCCTAGGGCTGTCGGGCTGGTCACGTCCCGCTGCGCGGGCCGTGACCGAACACTGGCGGCGGGCGGAACCCCGTGCTACGATTGGCCAACGACGGAGCCGTCGATGAAGCACCTCAGGATCGCGCTTATCTTCAACGCCTACAACGACGGCATCGCCGAGTCGCCCGTCGACCAGGGCGGGTCGCACCAGCTGCGCCTTCAGATCCGGCGGTTCGCCCGGACGCTCCACGGGCTCGGCCACATGGTGCGGGTGATGCCCGTGTCGCAGGACTTCCCCGAGTTCCAGGGACGCCTCCTGCGCTGGCGGCCCGACGTGGTCTTCAACCAGTACGACGACGTCGTGCACGGCGCGCTCTACGAGATGCGCGTGGC
>JAPLSM010000396.1 GCA_026398635.1 Spirochaetota bacterium
AGATCGGCGAGAATCTCGACTACGACGACGACATCCTGCACGCCGCCTGTTTCCTGCACGACGTCGAGATGTCGGTAGGGCACCCGAAGAGCTCGGCCGACAAGGCGGAAGCCATCCTCCACGAGACCGGCTTCGATCCCGACAAGATTCCCCTCGTGATCGACGCCATCATCAACCACATGCCCGAAGGCCGGCCCTCCTCGGTCGAGGCGAAGCTGCTGTTCGACGCCAACCTCCTCGACTCCCTCGGCGCCGTGGGCTTCGCGCGTCTCGCGGTCGGCGGCTTCATCTGGTACCACTACAAAACCATGCCCGAGATCGTCGAGTACCTGCGCCGGGAGCTGTCGCACACCGACCGGTTCAACTTCCCGCGGAGCCGCGAGCTGGCGAAGGAAAAGATCGCTTTCACCCGGTCCGCCCTCGAGCAGTTCGAGCGCGAGCTGCGCCTCTAGGCCGGGCCATGCGGCCCCGCGCGCGCCGGTTCACCGCATCGGGCCACCTCATCGACTCGGGCCTGCTGACCCGGGCGCTCAACCTTGTGCTCGAAGCGGGCGCCGACTACGAGGTCGTGTCCTTCGTCATGGGCCGGACCCGCACCGACGAGTCGTCGGTGGAACTGGAGGTGCGGGCCGACACCGAGCCCGCGCTGGAGGCGCTCGCGACGCGCCTCGTGGACCTCGGCTTGTGGGACCGCGCGCCGGGCGACGTTCAGCTGAAACCGGCACCCCGCGACTCCTGCGTGCCCGACGACTTCTACGCCACCACCAACCGGCCGACCGAGGTGTTCCTCGAGGGCTCGTGGCGCGAGGTGGCGGACATGCGCATGGACGGGGTCATCGTGGTTGGCGGCCCCGGGCCCCGGTGCCGCCTCATCCGCGACGTGCGTCGGGGCGACCCCGTGGTCTGCACCAACCGGGCCGTGCGCATCCATCCCCTCTTCCGCGACGCCGAAGGCGAGGAGTTCGGCTTCATGGCGAGCGGAGTCTCGTCGGAGCGCAGCGTCTCCGTGGCCGTCCGGCGGGTGGCGGAGGCGCTGGCCCGCGAGAAGGCGGCCGGCAGCCGGGTGATCGTGGTGGCCGGGCCCGTGGTGATCCATACCGGCGGAGGCCCGGCGCTGGCTGCGCTCGTGCGCGACGGGTACGTGTCGGGCGTGCTCGCCGGCAACGCGCTCGCCGTGCACGACATCGAGGGAGCGCTCTACGGCACCTCTCTCGGGATCGACCTCGCCACGGGCCTGCCGGCCCGCGAGGGGCACCGCAACCACCTGCGCGCCATCAACGCGGTGTTCCGGCACGGCTCGATAGCCGCCGCGGTGGAAGCCGGCGAGATCCGCTCGGGCGTCATGTACGAGCTCGCCCGCGCGGGCGTGCCGTACGTGCTGGCCGGATCGCTGCGCGACGACGGGCCCCTGCCCGAGACCGAGATGGACATGCTGAAGGCCCAGGCGCGCTACGCCGACATGGCCCGGGGCGCCTCGATCGTCATCATGCTCTCGACCATGCTTCACTCGATCGCCACGGGAAACATGCTGCCCGCGTGGGTGCGCACCATCTGCGTTGACATCAACCCCGCAGTCGTGACTAAACTTGCGGACCGGGGCTCCGGCCAGGCCATTGGCATCGTGACCGACGTGGGCCTGTTTCTCAGGACGCTCGCGGACGCACTCCAGAGGTGACATTGGACATGGACGGTCAGGCGCGGGAGCTCCATCCCCTCGAGGTGAAAGTCCTCAACAAGTACGCAATCGGCGATCGGATCAGCCACGCCCGGCTCGCCGAGGATCTCGGCTTCAAGGAGGGCCAGGCCAACCAGGCACTCAGCTGGCTCGCGGCCAAGGGGTTCGTCGCGGAGACCGGGAGAGTCACCCGGGTGTCCTACGAGCTCACCGACATCGGGCGGGGCCACCTCGCGCGCGGAACCCCCGAGGAGCGCATCCTGCGCCTGCTCGCCGAACGGGGCGGCCGCACGCTGCCCGAGATCGCCTCGGATCTCGGCATGGAGGCGAAGGACGTCGGCTCCGCGTTCGGGGCGCTGACGAAGGACGGGGCCGTTCGCATGGACCCGGAAAAGCGCGCGATGCTCGCCGCGGAAGCCCCGGCTGCAGCCGGCGCCGTACCGGCGCGCGTGGCCGCGACCCGTGCTCTGCTCGAGCGTGCGGCGAAGGACGGTTCGTTCGATGCGGCCTCACTCGCGGCCAGCGACCGGGCCATCGCGGATTCGCTGGCGAAGAAGCGCGGCTCGGGCGGCGTGTTCCGCCTGTCCGAGCGCGACGTGGTCACCTATGGCGTCACCCCGGCGGGCGCGGAGGCGCGATCCGGGCTCGAACAGCGCGGCGCCACCGGCGAGGAGGCCGGCTCCCTCACCCCCGAGATGCTGCGCACCGGCGCGTGGAAGACGCTCACCTTCCGCCGGTACAACGTCGACGTGCCGCCGACCCGTGTACCCGCCGGACGCCGCAACCCCTACTGCCTGTTCCTCGACCGGCTGAAGGACAAGCTCTGCTCGATGGGATTCGAGGAGTTCGACGGCCCGCTGGTGGAGACCGAGTTCTGGAACGGCGACGCGCTGTTCATGCCCCAGTTCCACTCGGCCCGGGACATCCACGACGTGTATTACGTCAAGGACCCCACGCACGCAAAGACCATCGAGCAGCCGTGGCTCGACCAGGTCGCGGCCGCGCACGAAGACGGCTGGAGAACGGGCAGCCGGGGCTGGGGCTACCGGTTCGACCGGGACTTTACCCGCCGGCTCATCCTCCGCAGCCAGGGCACCGTGCTCTCCGCGAAACAGCTCCCGAAGGCCCGGGTGCCCGGCAAGTACTTCGGCGTGGTGCGCTGCTTCCGCTACGACCAGGTCGACGCCACGCACCTCGCGGACTTCTACCAGACCGAGGGCATCGTCCTGGGCGAGGAGGTCAACCTCCGGACCCTGCTCGGCCTCCTGAAGATGTTCGCCGAGGAGGTGGCGGGCGCCACGGAGGTCAAGTACGTGCCCGGGTTCTTCCCCTTCACCGAGCCGTCGGTGGAGGTGCACATCCGCCACCCCTCGCTGGGGTGGTTCGAGCTCGGCGGTTCGGGCATCTTCCGGCCCGAGGTGACCGAGCCGCTGGGCATCACGGTGCCCGTGCTGGCCTGGGGCCTGGGCATCGACCGCATGGCCATGGTGTCCATGGGCATCCACGACATCCGCGACCTTTTCACCCCCTCCATCGACGACGTGCGCAAGCGGAGGATCAGCTAGGCCATGCCGAAGATCGACGTCAACGAGGACCTCCTCTTCCAGGCGCTCGGGCGCCGGTTCGAGGAACCGGCGCTCGTGGAGCTGCTGACCGCGGCGAAGGCCGAGCTCGACGGCTGGGACCATGACGCGAAGCAGCTCCGCATCGAACTGAACGACACCAACCGTCCCGACCTTTGGTCCACCCTGGGCCTGGCCCGGCAGCTGGGCGTGTACATCGGCCGGCCAATGCCCTCCTACCCGTTCTTCTCCCGGCAGGGCGACGCGAAGCCGACGGCGGACCGCCGGGTGGTCGTCGATGCGGGCCTCGCGGACATCCGGCCGTACATCGTCTCGTTCGTCGCCGAGGGCCGTGAGGTGACCGACACGCTCCTGCGCGAGATCATCCAGTCCCAGGAGAAGCTCTGCGGAAACTTCGGCCGCAAGCGGAAGACCATCGCCATGGGCGTCTCGCGGGCCGACCTCATCGCGTGGCCGGTGCACTACCGGGCCGCGGACCCCGACGCAACACGGTTCACGCCCCTCGACTTCGACCGGCCGCTGTCGATGCGGGAGATCCTCGCCGAGCACCCGAAGGGCCGGGAGTACGGGCCTCTCGTCGCGGGTTACCCGCGCTTCCCCCTGCTCGCCGACGCGAAGGGCGAGGTCCTCACCTTCCCGCCGGTCATCAACTCCGCGCTCATCGGCGGGGTGAAACCCGGCGACCGGCGCCTGTTCATCGACCTCACGGGACCCGACCTCGAGATCCTCCTCACGGCCGGGGCCATCGCAGCCTGCGACTTCGCGGACATGGGCTTCACCGTGCTTCCCGTTCGGGTCGAGTTCCCCCGGGACACGCACTACGGCCGGAAGGTGACCACGCCGTACTATTTCCAGGCCGAGACGGCCCTCGAGGTCGCGGACGCGGAGCGGCGCCTCGGAGACCGGTTCAGCCCCGAGGAGGCGGCCGGGTTCGTACGCAAGATGGGCAGCACGGCCCGCATCGAGGGAAGCCGTCTCGTGGTGTCCCCGCCGCCGTTCCGCAACGACTTCCTCCACCCCGTCGACGTGATCGAGGAGATCATGATCGGCCGGGGCATGGCGAGCTTCGCCCCGGTGATGCCGCGCGAGTTCACCGTGGGGCGGCTCACCCGGACGGAGGAGCACGCCCGGCGGGTCCGCGACCTCATGGTGGGCCTCGGCTACCAGGAAATGATCTACAACTACCTCGGCACCCGAGCCGACTTCGCGGACCGGATGCTGCGCGACGGGTCGGACCTCGTGGAGATCGCCAACCCCATGAGCGAGAGCTACGCCGTGGTCCGCGACTCGCCCATCCCCAACCTGCTCGCCTCCGAGACCGCCTCGGCCAACGCGGCGTATCCGCACCGCATCTTCGAGGTCGGCAAGGCTGTCCTGAAGGACCCGGCGGACAACCAGGGCTGCCGGACCGTCACCTGCCTCGGCGCCCTGCTCGCCGACCGGGAGATGGGGTTCAACGACATCGACGCGCACGTGCTGGCGCTCTGCTACTACCTGAACCTCGAGCCGGCGGTCTCGCCCGTCGAAGACCCGCGGTTCATCCCGGGGAGAGCGGCGGCCATCTCAGTCGGCGGTCGCAAGGTCGGCGTGATGGGCGAGATCGCACCGCAGGTGCTCGAGCGCTGGGGCATCCAGATGCCGTGCGCCGCGGCGGAGATCGTGCTCGACGAGCTGATGCAGGGTTGACAGGAGGCCCCATGGACGCGGCAATCCAGGTCGTACCCCTCTCCTTCCCCGAGGGGACCAACATCGTGGTCGGCCAGTCCCACTTCATCAAGACCGCGGAGGACATCGCGGAGATCATGGCCGGCACCGTGCCGGGCGCGAAGTACGGTCTGGCCTTCTCCGAGGCTTCCATGCCTTGCCTTATCCGGACCGAGGGCAACGATCCCGCGCTCGTCGCCGCGGCGGTGGCGTGCGCCCGGGCGGTCGGCGCGGGCCACTCCTTCTACCTCGTGCTGAAGGGCTGCTACCCCATCAACGTGCTCAACCAGCTGAAGTCCTGCCCGGAGGTGGCCCGCATTTTCTGCGCCACGGCGAATCCCCTGCAGGTGATCGTGGCCCGGACCGCGCAGGGCGCGGGCATCATGGGCGTGGTTGACGGCGAGTCCCCGAAGGGCGTCGAGACGGACGCAGACCGGGCCGATCGCCGGGCCATGCTGAGGAAGTTCGGGTATAAATTCTAGGCCAGAGCCACGGAAGGCCTACCACCTGGCAAAGCCAGGTGGTGGGGTCGTCCGCGCACATGGATGTGCGAGCGGACGACCCGATCCCGGCACCGAAGACGGGGGCCGGGAGGCGCGCGCAGGAGGTCTCTATGAAGGGCGTCAGGGCGAAAGCTTCCGGTTATCGGTGGGTGGTGCTCGCGGTCTTCATGCTGATGACCGCGGCGAATCAGCTCGCCTGGATCACCTTCGCTCCGATCACGGGCGAAGCCGCCGCGTTTTACGGGACCTCTGACCTCGTCATCGGTCTCCTATCCCTCGTCTTCATGGCGGTCTACATGGTGATGTTCCTGCCCGCGGCATGGGCCATCGACACGTGGGGCTTCCGTCCGGCCGTCGGCATCGGGGCGGTGCTGACCGCTGTCGGCTGCCTGGGTCGCGGGCTGTTCGCGGAGAACCTGGCCCTCGTCTTCGCAGCGCAGCTCGCCATCGCCGTGGGCCAGCCGTTCGTACTCGGCGCCATCACGAAGGTGGCCGCGCGCTGGTTCCCGCCCGGGGAGCGGGCGACCGCCTCGGGGTTGGGGACCCTGTCGATATACCTCGGCATTCTCGGCGGCATCATGGCCACCCCGCTGCTCGCGCACCGGCTCGGCATGCGCGGCATGCTCATGGCCTGGGGCATTTTCGCGGTCGCGGCCGCGGCGGCATTCCTCGCGCTCGCCCGCGAGCGCCCGCGGACGCCGGTGGGCGCGCCCGGAGAGGACGCCCGCGCGCTCGTATTCGACGGCCTGCGGAGCATGCTCGGCCGCAAGGACTTCATCCTCCTGCTCGCCATCTTCTTCGTGGGCCTCGGGGTGTTCAACAGCGTCACGACGTGGATCGAGGCCATCGTGCGGCCCCGGGGCTTCGACAGCTCCCAGGCCGGGATGGCAGGCGGTCTCATGCTGATCGGCGGCATCATCGGCGCGGCGATCGTCCCGCTCGTCTCCGACGCGCTGCGCCGGCGTAAGCCATTCATCGTACTGGCGCTCGCGGGGATGATCCCTGGCCTGGTCGGCGTGACTTTCGCGAGGAGCTACGGGCTCCTGCTCGCCTCCAGCTTCGCGTTCGGCTTCTTCCTCCTGAGCTCCGGGCCCATCGGCTTCCAGTACGGCGCAGAGATCACCCTCCCCGCGCCTGAGGGCACCTCGAACAGCCTGCTGATCGTCATGGGGCAGGTCTCGGGCATCGTCTTCATCTTCGCCATGGATGCCCTCAAGGCCGCGGACGGATCCATGACAATCTCACTCATTGTCCTCATCGGACTCATGGTTGCGTCCGTCCTGCTTTCGCTGTTCCTGGGCGAATCCCCGATCGCGAAGACGGACCATGGGAAACTAGCCGCTGGATAACCGTCCGCCGGTTGAACACGGATGGCCGCGTGGTAGCGTCGACACGAACAAGGAGTCTGCCATGCGGAAAACGTCCATCCTGACCATCTTGGTCATCTCGTTCCTCGCCGCGGCTGCCCTGCTGGCAGCCGACCCCGTACGGGCCGGGCGCATCGCCGGCGTCGCGGCCGCGGTCCAGCTCGCGGTGTGGCCGGGCTTCGACGTGGTCGCGACGCTGCGTGCCGGCGGCGAGTGGCAGTCGCCGTGGAAGGTCTTCGCGGGCGTCGAGGCCGCGGCGCTGTTCCAGTTCCCCGGAGTGGGGTGGCTGGGCGGCGTCTACGTCGGAGCCCGGTTCTAGTCCACGGAAGCGCCCGAATCGGCGCTCTTCCCCCGTCCCGCAACACTTCAGTACATTGAAGCCTGAGGGAGCCGTGCGGTCCCTCCCGGGCGCCGTTCGGCGTCCGACGCCGGGCCGAGTCGGGCTTGGCAGGGTCGCCGCCTGGCGGGACCCCACTTCGTCCAGTAGCGACGCGCGGATGCGCGCCGCGGAGGAGCGTGTCATGACGGGAAAGAGCTTCACCATCGACCTCGGCCAGATCATGGACGAGGCGTTCAGGGCCTTCGAGCAGTTCGGCGAGTCCTTCGGGCACGAAGCCCGGGATGCAGCCGAGCATGCCGCCGAGCACGTGCGCCGCGCGACGGAGGCGTGCGGGGGCAGGGGACCGTTCTGCGACTGCTACCCCGGCTACCTCTACCCTCCCGCGAACGTGTATCTCACACCGGAAAAACAAATGGTGCTCGAACTGGCGCTCGCTGGGTTCAACGAGAAGGACGTCAGCGTGCAGTTCCGAGGCGACTACCTCGTCTTCTCAGCGAAGGCGCCCGAGGCGGCCGCGCCCGACGAGCGCACGCAGTACTTCAAGCGCCGCCTGCGCATGCGCGACGTGGACGAGCAGCGCTACTTCGTGCCCGCGGACCGGTTCGACCAGGCCGCGAGCCAGGCGACGTTCAAGAACGGCCTGCTGCGCATCGTGGTGCCGCCGTGCGGGACGCCCGCGGCTGCGGAAGGCATCAGGATCGACATACGCACCGAAGGGGCGACCTGACGGGAACCGCGACCGGAAGCATCGGGGGCGCCGCACGGGCGCCCCGTGTTCTTTCGAAGCCCGAGATCATCCCCATCGGGCTCGGATTCGTGCGCGCGTTTCTCGTGCGCGGGAGTCGCGACCTGCTCGTGGACACCGGCACGCCGGGATCGGGACCGCGCCTGCGCGCCGCGCTCGCACGGCTCGGCACCGGGCCCGACCGGCTCTCGCTCGTCGTGATCACCCACGGCCACCTCGACCATTTCGGGGGGCTCAGGGAGATCGCGCCTTCGCTCGAGTGCCCCGTCGCGGTGCATCGCGCGGATGCGGACATCCTGCGCACGGGCCGGGAGCCGCCTTTCACCCCGGTCGGTCCCCTTCTCACGGCCCTCATGCGGATCGCACCGATGTCGCGGGCCGGCGATGCGGCGCGTTCGGCCTTCGCGCCCGACCTCCTCATCGACGGTCCGCTCGACCTCGCGCCCTACGGCGTCGACGGCACGGTCGAAAGCACGCCGGGTCACACGGCGGGCTCGCTGAGCCTGTTCCTCGCCGGCGGCGAGGTCATCATCGCAGACGCGCTGCGGGGCGCCATCGGTCTGCCGCGCGCGCCCCGCTGGCCGTTCGTGGTCGAGGATTTCGACGAGAACCGCCGAAGCGTCGGACGCGTGCTCGGGCGCCGGCCCTCGCGGATATGGACCTCGCACGGCGGGCCGTTCGACTTGGATGCAGCGAGGCGCCTTGCGGGCCGACTGACGTAACAAACCGACGGCCGCCCCAAGGCGGCCGTCAAAACGCGGACTCGAAGCGGATCGCTACTCGGCGACCGGTTGGCTGGATTGCTGCTGTGCCGACAACTCGTCCTTGGTGGGCTTGCGAACATCGACGACCTCGATGGCGAAGGTGAGGTCCTTGCCTGCGAGGGGATGGTTGTAGTCGATCACCGCGACATCCTTCCTCAGCTCCGAGACCGTCACGACCATCTGCTCGCCCGTGGAAGCCGTCGTACCCAGCTGCATGCCGACCTCGAGCTTGAGGTCCGCGGGGAACGCCGTCAGCGGAATTTCCCTCAGCATCGCCTCGTCACGATCGCCGTAGGCGTCAACGGCCGCGAGAGTGAAGGTCTTCTTGTCGCCCTTCCGCAGCCCCAAGAGGTTCTCCTCGAACTTCGGGATCATCTGGCCGCTGCCGATCATGAACTCCAGGGGATCCCCGCCCTTCGAGCTGTCGAATTCCGACCCGTCCGGCAGGGTGCCCATATAGGCAATCTTCACCACCATCTTGTCGCCGATCTTTGCGCCGCAGCCGGCCAGGGCGAGAACCGCGAGCGCCATGACGAAAAACCCCAAAGCCTTGTGCATAAAGGCTCCTTTCGGCGTGAATGTGCGCGAAACCCTACCCCGGCGCCGGAGAAAGAGCAAGAGCCGGCGGTTCAGGCGTCGGGAGGTGTGGCTGCTGCGGCGGCCGTGTCAGCTCCCGCAGCGGCGGCCGGCCGCACCACCGCCATCCGGCGCCATCGGCCGCTGAGGTAGTAGACCGTGCTGAGCGTCGAACCCATGGCCCATGCCGCGGGGATGCCCCACCAGATGCCGTCGGTGCCGAGCCGGGTGGAGAGCCACGCCGAGAGCGGGACCCGGATGATCCACAGGGTGACGATGGTGATGAGGAACGGGATCAAGGTGTCGCCGGCTCCCCGGGGTACGGCCCCGGTGACGAACATCGTGGAGAACAGCAGGTAGAACGATCCCACGATGAGCAGGTAGCGCGAGCCGATGGAGACCACCGCGGGGTCGGTGTTGAAAATCCTGATCAGCGGCTCCTTCGCGAAGACCATCAGCAGGGTGGCCCCCAGCGCGAAGGCGCCGCTCATCAGGAGTGTGGCGTGGAAACCGTGGCGCACCCGGTCGGGCTTGCCCGCCCCGAGGTTCTGGCCCACGAACGTGGTGAGCGCCATGGCGAAGTTCATGGCCGGCATGCCGGCGAAGGAGTCGAGGCGCCCCGCCGCGGTGTAGGCAGCGATGGCGTCCGTGCCGAAGCCATTGACGATCCGGGCCAGGGCCATGAAGCCGGCCGCCACGAGCGTCTGCTGGCCGCCCGACGGCAGCCCGATCCGCATGCTCTGCGCGAAGATCGCTCGATCGAACACCATGTGCCTTACATCGATGTGCAGAACCTCGTGACGACTCCTCTGCATGTAGACGAAGCTCGCCACAAAGGCGATGCCCTGCGAGATGATCGTCGCCCATGCGGCCCCCGCCACACCCCATCCGAAGCCGATGACGAACCACAGGTCCAGGCCCACGTTGACGGCCACCGCGATGGCCAGGAAGTACAGCGGGGTGCGGGAGTCGCCGAGGGCGCGCAGCACGGCCGAGAGCGCGTTGTAGCCGAACGAGAGCACGGTGCCGGCGAAGATGATGTTCAGGTAGGTGACCGCCTGCGGCATGACGTCGTCGGGCACGCGCAGCAGCACGAGCAGCGGCCGGCTCAGGAGTAGGCCGAGCCCCGTAAGGACGACCGAGGCCACCAGCACGTACCAGTACGCCGTGGAAATGGTGCGCCGCATCCGCTCCAGATCGCCCGCGCCGTAGAACTGCGAGACCATGATGCCCGAGCCCATGGTGACGCCCATCACCAGGGCGACGAGCAGGAAGACGATGGAGAAGCTCGAACCGACGGCGGCCAGCGCCTCCTTGCCGACGAACTGGCCGACGACCCATGCGTCGGTGAGGTTGTAGACCTGCTGAAGCACGTTGCCGATCAGCATCGGGAGCGCGAAGGTGAAGATGACCCGGGACTCCCGGCCCTCGGTGAGGTTCCGCATAGGCGGCCACTATATCCCGCGAGACCCGAACTGGACAGCCCCGGCCCGCTTCCCTACAATCGCGCCATGCGCATCGACGCCTCCCTCTCGCCGCGGGACCTCGCGGGCCGGCTCGCCCGGATGTGGGACCTGTCGGGAGCGAAGATCCGCGACACCGCGCGGACCTACGACGCCGCGAAGGGATCGCCCGTGTTCACCGCCGGCGGCCGCTGGACCTCGCGGGGCTGGACCGAGTGGACCCAGGGCTTCCAGTATGGCTCGGCCATCCTGCAGTTCGACGCCACGGGCGCCAAGGAGTTCCTCGAACAGGGCCGGGCAGCCACGGTGGAGCGCATGGCCCCCCACGTCTCGCACGTCGGAGTCCACGACCACGGGTTCAACAACGTCAGCACGTACGGCAACCTCCTGCGTCTCGCCGGCGAGAGCGCGATCGACGCCGGGCCCTGGGAGATCCGGTTCTACGAGCTGGCGCTGAAGGTCTCGGGCGCGGTCCAGGCCCACCGATGGACCAGCACCGCGGACGGCGGCGGGTTCATCCACTCCTTCAATGGGCCGCACTCCCTGTTCGCGGACACCATCCGCAGCCTCCGCTCGCTCGCGGTAGCCCACCGGCTCGGCCACGTGCTCATGGAGGAGAACGACGCGCGTGTGTCGCTGCTCGGGCGCCTCGTGGATCACGCCCGGTCCACGGCCCGGTACTCGGTGTACTACGGGAAGGGCCGGGACACGTGGGACGTGCGCGGCCGGGTAGCCCACGAGTCGATCTTCGACGTCGTCGACGGCCGCTACCGGTGCCCGAACTCCCAGCAGGGGTACTCGCCGTTCTCCACCTGGACCCGGGGCCTCTCGTGGATCATCACGGGCTTCGCCGAGCAGCTCGAGTTCCTCGACAGCGTGGACGATGCGGAACTCGCACCCCTCGGCGGTCGGGCGGACATCGAAGGCTTCATGAGCGAGGCGCTGCGGGCCGCCGCCGACTTCTGGCTCGAGCACACGGCACTCGATGGCATCCCCTACTGGGACACGGGCGCCCCGGGGCTCGTACAGCTCGGCGACTGGCGGTCACGGCCGGCCGACCCGTTCAACCCGCACGAGCCGGTGGACAGTTCCGCTGCGGCCATCGCGTGCCAGGGCCTGATGCGCCTGGGCCGGCGCCTCTCGGCACGGGGGGACGCCGCGGGGAGCCGCTACCTGTCCGCCGGGCTCACGGTGCTCGCCACGCTGCTCTCGGAACCGTACCTCTCGGTCTCCCCGGACCACCAGGGTCTGCTGCTGCACTCCGTCTACCACCGGCCCAACGGGTGGGACGCGGTGCCGCCGGGAAGGATGGTGCCCTGCGGCGAGTCGAGCATGTGGGGCGACTACCACCTGCGCGAGGCGGCCGTGTACGTCGGTCGGCTCGAGCGGGGACCCTATCTCACGTTCTTCGGGAAGGAGAGCTCATGACCATCGCGGATCTCGCGCTCATTCCGGGCCGCGCCTACCCGGCCCGGCGCCGCACGCGCAACCTCGTGGGCGGCGCCTCGCCCATCCAGGCCCCGGGCTTCAGCATGGGGCACGTCACCCTCGAACCGCGGGGCGGCCAGGTGCCGTGGCACGCTCAGGAGCAGGAGGAGATCTACTTCGTGGTGCAGGGCGAGGGCGAAATCTGCCTCGGCACGGAGCGCCGGACGCTGTCGACGGGGCAGGCGGTGTACATTCCGACGCGCGTCCATCACCAGCTCACGAACACCGGCGACACCCCGCTCGTGATGATCTACGTCTACGCGCCCGCGGGCGACGTTGCCCACTGGCGCCAGGAGCTCGACGGAACTCTGCCACGGGCGGGCGTGGAGGCGCCGCCGCTTCCCGCCGGCGCCTGGCCGCAGTGCACGGAGAAACCGGCATGAAGACCACGCGGATCGGCATCATAATGAACGGCGTCACCGGACGCATGGGCACGAACCAGCACCTGATGCGCTCGATCGTCCCGATCATGAAGCAGGGCGGCCTGCGGGCAGGCGGGGACACGGTACTCATGCCCGAGCCGCTGCTCGTCGGCCGCAGCGCCGACAAGCTGGATGCGCTGGTGAAGCAGTCAGGGGTCGGCCGGTGGAGCACGGATCTCGACGCGGCGCTCTCCGACCCCTCGATGACCGTCTACTTCGACGCGCAGACCACGCTGCTGCGCGCGCCGGCGGTGACGAAAGCCATCGCAGCCGGCAAGCACGTCTACACGGAGAAACCCACGGCCGTCACCACGAAGGAGGCCTTCGACCTCTACGAGCGGGCCCGGCGCGCGGGGGTGAAGCACGGCGTTGTGCAGGACAAGCTGTGGCTGCCCGGCCTCATGAAGTTCGCGGACCTTCGGGCGAAGGGATTCTTCGGCAGGATCTTCGCGGTGCGCGGCGAGTTCGGGTACTGGGTGTTCGAGGGCGACACGGTGCCCACGCAGCGGCCCTCCTGGAACTACCGCAAGGAGGAGGGCGGCGGCATCATCGTGGACATGCTCTGCCACTGGCGCTACGTGCTCGACGCTCTCTTCGGCCCGGTGAAAGCCGTCTCGTGCACGGCGGCGATCCACCTGCCCGACCGGTGGGACGAGCATGGTAAGCCCTACCGGGCCACCGCCGAGGACGCGGCCTACGCGACCTTCGAGATCGAGGGCGGCATCGTCGCGCACATCAACTCCTCCTGGGAGGTCCGGGTTCGGCGCGACGACCTCTTCACCCTGCAGGTCGACGGCACCCTCGGCTCCGCGGTGGCCGGCCTGCGCGACTGCTGGATCCAGCCCTACGGCGCCACTCCCCGGCCCGTGTGGAATCCCGACATCCCGAACGCCATTGACTTCGCCTCCACGTGGCAGAAGATGCCCGACCAGCGGACGTACGACAACGCGTTCAAGACGCAGTGGGAGCTCTTCCTGCGGTACGTTGCACTGGACGAGCCGTTCCGCTGGTCGCTGCTGGAGGCGGCGAAGGGCGTGCAGCTCGCCGAGCTGGGCCACCAGAGCTGGCGCGAGCGCCGCTGGGTGGACGTGCCGCCGCTCGAGGCTGATGCCGGCCGCGGGGCCCGGCGGTGAGCGCTGCCGGATCGGCGCCGGCGAGCCGGCGCGTTGCCCTCGTGACGGGCGGCACCCGTGGCATCGGGTTCGGCTGCGCCCGGGCGCTCGCGGCAGCCCGGTTCGACCTCGCGCTGGTCGGAGTGCGCTCCGAGGCGGAGGCCGGGGAGCCGCTCGGAGAGCTTCGCGCCGCGGGGGCCGAGGTGCTCTACGTGCAGGTGGACATCGGCGACGACGACGCGGCCGACCGGATCGTGGCCGCGGTGCGGGGCCGGTTCGGCCGGCTCGATGTCCTGGTGAACAATGCCGGCGTGGCGCCGAAGGAGCGCCGGGACATCCTCGAGGCCACGCGCGAGAGCTTCGACCGGCTGGTGCGCATCAACACGCGCGGCCCCTATTTCCTGACGCAGGCGGCGGCCCGTTTCATGATGGAGGCGATGACGGACGGCCCCCGCCCCTGCATCGTGTTCGTCACCTCGATCTCCGCCACGACGGCATCGATCAACCGGGGCGACTACTGCATCTCCAAGGCCGGGCTTTCGATGGCCGCACGCCTCTGGGCGGTGCGCCTTGCCGAGGCCGGGATCCCGGTGTACGAGGTGCGGCCGGGCATCATCCGGACGGATATGACCGCGAAGGTCGCCGCGAAGTACGAGGAGCTCTTCGAGGCCGGCCTTGCCCTGCAGAAGCGCTGGGGCACGCCGGAGGACGTCGGCAGAGCCGTGGCGATGCTCGCCCGGGGCGACCTCCCCTACTCCACCGGCGCCGTCATCATGGTCGACGGCGGCGTGGCCGTGCCGCGCCTGTGATCGGCCACTACGCCCTCGGCGTCGGCGCGGCGCTCTGCGCGGGCGCCGCCTACAATGTGGGCCAGCTCGCGCAGAAGATCGCCGTTAACCGTCTCCCGGCACAGGAGGGTGCCGCCGGGCGGCTGCGGTCCAGCCTCTTCGTGCGCCTCCTCGGCTCGCCCGTTTGGCTGGCCGGGTTCGCCGTGGTGGTCCTCGTCGGCACGCCGCTCAACCTGGTCGCCGCGCTCTGGCTCGGACCTGCCATTCTGCCCGGCCTCATGTCCCTCGGCCTCGTGGTGCTCGCCGTCGGCGCCGTGACCGTGGCCGGGGAGCAACTCGGCGCGGTGGACGTCGCCGGCATCGCGCTCGTGATTGCCGGCATCGTCCTCATCGGCCTGAGCCGGCTCCTGGTGGACGTGTCATCAACCGGCATGCGCGAGCCGGCCCTCCTCGCGAGCCTCGTAGCCTTCACCCTCTGCTCCTCGGCCTTGGGAGCCGTGCTCCTGACGGTCGCGCCGAGGATGCACGGCGCGTGCGGCCCGCTGCGCGCCGTGGCAGCGGGCCTGTTCTTTTCCGGAGGCAACCTGTGGCTCGCCGAGGTCATGCACTCGCTCAACCATTGGTTGGCGGGAGCACCGATCCGCGACGGCCTCGGCCTGGCCGCGGTCGCGCTCGCGGTCATCCTCGCCTCGAGCCTGCTGGGTGTCGTCGTCACCCAGCACGCCTACCGGGTCGGCAACGCGAGCCGGCTCGTACCGATCCAGATGGTCCCGCAGCAGATCGTGCCGATCCTCGCGTTCCTGCTCGTGTTCCGGACCGCGCCCCCCTCGGCCTCGGCTCTCCCGCTCGCCGCAGCGGGTACAGCGCTGATCCTGGGAGGCGCCGGCCTGCTGGCCGGGAGGCAGGCCACGACAGGGACGTCGTAGCCGCGCCGTAGCCATGGACGGCGACTAGGCGCGGCCGCGGCACGGATGCCGTAGCCGGTGACGGGTGGACCCGCAGACCCCCTACGGGTATTCTTACGCTATTCTCGAGCGCAGGAGGAAAGCATGAAAAGCGATGTTACCTCGTTTCCGGTGACGCTTAAGATCGATCTGCCGGGCCGGGAGCTGAACCGGCTGACTACGGCGTTCCGCATCTTTCTGATCGTGCCGATCGCGATCGTGATCGGCCTGATCGCCGGCACGACATCGGGATGGGACTGGGGACATACGGGTCAGCGAGCCTGGCAGGTCGGCATGACGGCCGGCGGCGTGCTGTTCCTGCCCACGCTGCTGATGCTCGTCTTCCGGCAGAAGTACCCGCGCTGGTGGTTCGATTGGAACGTGCAGTTCGTCCGGTTCGGCCTCCGGGTGGCCATGTACGCGGCGCTGCTGACTGACGTCTACCCGTCCACGGACGAGGAGCAGGCGGTGCACCTGAAGGTGCCCTACCCCGACGCGAAGAAGGATCTCTCGCAGTGGCTGCCGCTCGTGAAGTGGTTCCTCGCCATTCCCCACGTCTTTGTACTGATCTTCCTCGGCATCGCGGCCTGGGTGTGCGTGGTCATCTCGTGGTTCGCGATCCTCTTCACCGGGCGCTACCCGAAGGAGCTTGCCGCCTTCGTGGCGGGGGTCATGCGGTGGGGCGTGCGGGTGTGCGCCTACGCCTTCCTGCTCGTCACGGACGTCTACCCGCCCTTCACTCTGGACTGAGTACTCGCAGCACGAGCTCGGCGCGCAGCGCGATGACGAGTACTGAGCTGCAACGGGGGCGGAACTCCGGAAGTGCCGCCCCCGGTTCACTTCAACCGCAGCTGCCTCCATCACCGCAGCCGCCGCCCTGCGTCAACCGCAGCAACCCCCGTCACCGCCGCAGCTGTCCCCGCAGTCGCCTTCGTGCTCGTGCTCTTCACCGCAGCATCCCGAGCCGCATTCGGGCGCGGGATTGGGGTTCTCGATGTTGAAACCCTGGTTGTCGGCGTCGTCTACCCAGGCGAGCGTCGCGCCGTCGAGGTGCGCGAAGCTCTCCGGATCCACGACAAGGCGCACTCCCCCGGTCTCGAAAACCTGGTCGCCGTCACCGGATTCCTTCTCGTCGATGCCCAGGCCGTACTGGTAGCCGCCGCATCCCACACCGGCGATCCAGACGCGCACCATTGCCTTCTGCTTGCCCTGCTCGCCGAGAATCCGCACGGCCTCGCGGGCCGCCTGTTCGGTGATGGTGATCATGCGGGGAATATCGCGGTGGAACGCCTCGGAGTCAAGGAACGCCGGCTCCTTGTTGCACGGCCGGGCTTCCTGCTACACTCCGGCCCGCCGTGAGCACTCCCGCGAGAGATCTTCCGACGAACGACGCGCTCCCCCTCGTGCGCGGCGCGGTCCGTGCGATGTCCGCCTACGTGCCGGGTCTGCAGCCGGGCCCCGGGCAGCGCCTCGTCAAGCTCAACACGAACGAGAACCCGTACCCCCCCTCGCCCAGGGCGCTCAAGGCGCTGCGCGCGGCGGCCGGGCCCCGGCTCCGCCTCTACCCGGATCCCGCATGCCGGGAGCTGCGCGAGCGGGCCGCCGAGGTGTACGGCCTGGATGCCGCCCAGGTGGTCCCCGGCAATGGCTCGGACGAGCTGCTCGCCATCGTCATGCGGACCTTCGTGGACGAGGGCGGCGCCGTCGCGTACTTCCAGCCGTCCTACTCGCTGTACCCCGTGCTGGCGGCAGTCGCCCGGGCCCGGGTCGTCGAGCTGCCCCTGCCCCGCGACGCGACCGGCCTTCCGGTTCCCCGGGTGCAGGCCGGCGTGTTCCTCCTCAGCACCCCGAACGCGCCGTACGGCACCGGTTTCTCCACCGCCTGGATCGAGTCGCTCCTCGCGTCGTTCCCCGGCATCGTGGTGGCGGACGAGGCGTACGCGGAGTTCGCCGACGAGACGAGCCTGCCCCTGCTGCCACGGCATCCCCGGCTCGTCATCATCCGGACCCTTTCCAAGTCCTACTCCCTCGCCGGCCTTCGCGTCGGGCTGGCCTTCGCGCACCCCGAGGTGGCGGCCGAGATGGCGAAGGTGAAGGACAGTTACAACCTCGACCGGCCCGCCCAGGCCGCGGCCGCGGCCGCGCTCGCGGACCAGGCGCATTTCCGGGCGAACCGGGACCGGATCCGGGCGACCCGGGCGCGCTTCTCCGCCCGGCTCACCGAGCTCGGCTTCGCGGTGCCGGCCTCGCAGGCGAACTTCGTGTTCGCCGCGACGGGTACCGGCATGCCGGCTGCCCGGGAGATCTACGCCGGACTGCTCGAGCGGAGGTTCCTCGTGCGGTTCTTTGACCGGCCGGGGCTCGACGACGGCATGCGCATCAGCATCGGCACAGACGACGAGATGGACGCGCTGGCCGGGGCTATCGGGGACCTGGTCCGGCGCTGACGGACGGAGGCTGCCATGGGGGTGAGCGCGAAGATGAAGCGGAGCCTCGAGGGCACCTCGTGGATCCGGCGCATGTTCGAAGTGGGCGCCGAGCTCGCGGCGAAGCACGGCCCCGGGAAAGTCTGCGACTTCAGCCTCGGCAACCCCGACGTCGAGCCTCCCGCCGCTTTCCAAACCGCGCTCGAGGCCGTCGTGCGCGAGCGGGTGCCGCACAAGCACGGCTACATGCCCAACGCGGGATACCCCGAGGTGCGAGCTGCCGTGGCCGGCCATCTTTCGACCGAGCTCGGGACGACGCTGTCCGCCGGTGACGTGGTGATGAGCTGCGGCGCGGCCGGCGGGCTGAACGCCGTGCTGAAAACCCTGCTCGACCCCGGTGACGAGGTGGTCGCGAGCGTGCCGTACTTCATGGAGTACGGCGGGTACGCGGACAACCACGGCGGCTCGCTCGTGCTCGCCCCGACCCGCGGCGATTTCAACCTGGACGTGGCGGCAATCGAAGCGAAGATCGGCCCCCGAACGGCTGCGGTCATCGTGAACTCGCCGAACAATCCCACGGGACGGGTGTACCCCGAGCGCACCATACGGGACCTCGGCGCCATGCTCGCCGCCGCCTCGCGCCGGGTCGGCCGCACGGTGTACCTCGTGTCCGACGAGCCTTACCGGCACGTCGTCTACGACGGCGTGAAGGTGCCGAGCGTGTTCGCAGCCTACCCGCACAGCATCGTGATCACCTCGTATTCGAAGGACCTGTCCCTGCCCGGCGAGCGCATTGGCTGCGTGGCCGTGCACCCTGGAGCCGAGGACGCGAAGACCGTCGTGGCCGCCGTCGTGACGGCGACTCGGATGCTCGGATTCGTGAACGCGCCCGCGCTGATGCAGCGGGTGGTCGCGCGCCTGCAGGGGCTCAGCGTGGATCCCGCGCTCTACCGCACGCGGCGCGACCGGCTGTACGACGCGCTCGCCGGCCTGGGCTACACCGCGGCCCGGCCCGAGGGCGCGTTCTACCTGTTCCTGAAGGCCCCGGGCGGCGACGACCTCGCCTTCATCCGGGCGCTGCAGGACGAGCTCGTGCTGGCCGTGCCCGGCAGGGGCTTCGGCATGCCCGGGTACTTCCGCCTTGCCTACTGCGTGGACGAGGCCGTGATCGAACGCTCGCTCGAAGGCTTCCGCCGGGCCATCGCGAAGTTCCCGGCCGGGCGCTAGCGTTTCCCGCCGATCCGCAACAGGCGCCACGCGGCGCCGCGCCGGGGCGAGAAGAGGAACGCGAGCAGGAAGAACCCGGTGGCGGTCAGCACGATCGCCGCGCCCGACGCCACGTCGAGGTAGTAGCTCGCGTACAACCCGATCACGCTTGAAGCGACGCCGATCGCTGCCGCGATCGCCATCATCCGGGGGAGGCGCCGGGTCAGGAGGAGCGCCGTGGCGCCCGGGGTGATGAGCAACGCGGATACGAGGCCGATGCCCACGGTCTGCAGCGACACCACGATGGTGATGGCCAGCAGCACGAGCAGGGTCATGCGGAGGCGTTCAGCAGGGAGGCGCAGGGTGGCGGCGAGCACGGGGTCGAACGACACCACCACCAGCTCCTTGTACAGCAGGCCGATCGCCACCAGCACCGCGGCGGCGGCCGCGCCGGTCAGCACCAGGTCGCGCACGGAGACGCCGAGCACATTGCCGAACAGGATGTGGCTGAGGTCCACCGCGTAGGTGCGGATCGAGCTGATCAGCAGCACCCCGAGCGCGAGCGCGGCGGCGAAGAGGATGCCGATGGCCGAGTCCTCGCGGACCGCCCCGCGCCGCGAGAGCGCGCCGATGCCGAGCGCCACCGCGAGGGCCGCGCCGAGGGCGCCGACGAGCAGGTCGCCCTTCAGGAGGTACGAGACGGCCACGCCGGGCAGGACCGCATGCGCCATCGCGTCGCCGATGAAGGCCATCGAGCGCAGCACCACGAAACAGCCGATCACGGCGCAGAGCACGCCCACGATCACGCCGGCCAGCATCCCGCGCTGCATGAAGCCGTACGCGAGGGGGGCGAGCAGCCAGTCGATCACGGGGCACCCAGCGCGTCGACGATCAGGCGGACGTCCGCGCGCATCATCGCGAGGTAGGTCGGGGCGGCTCCCTCGGGCCCGGTGAGCGAGTGGGTGCCGAGGCCGGTGACGAGCCGGATGCCGGCCTCGTCGGCGAGCTGCCGGGCGAGACGCGGGTCTCCCCCGTCCTCGACGAACAGGACCTTCACGCCCGCCGCTCGAACGACGCCGACGAGTGCGGCGAGCTGTTTCGCGCTCGGGGTCGAGCCCGTGCTGACGCTGGGGACGACCGCGCCGACCACCCGGAAGCCGTACCGGTCCGCGAAGTACCCGAGGCTCTCGTGGTTGGTGACGAGCAGCCGTCTCTCGACCGGGATCCGGGACACCTCGTCCGCGATCCAGCGGTCGAGCTCACGGAGCTTCTCCGCGTACGCCGACGCGTTCGCCCGAAAGGCCGCTGCGCCCGCCGGGTCCAGCTCGCTCAACGCGTCCCGGATGTTCTCTGCGTACCGGATGACGTTGAGAGGATCGAGCCAGAAGTGCGGATCGATCTCGCCCTGCCCGGCGTCGGCGGCCGGCTCACCCATGCGGGGCGCCCGCGGCGTGAGGCCGGCGGACGCCTCCACCACCCGCGGGCCCCCGGCACCGAGGCCGTCGAGCAGCGGCGAGAGGAACGCCTCGAGACCTGCCCCGCTCACGATGAGCAGCCGCGCGGCCGCCACCGCCGCCGCGTCGCGCGGGGCCGGCTCCCAGGCATGGGGATCCACGCCGGGCGGCAGCAGGGCCTGCACGGCGATGCGGTCGCCCGCCACCTGCCGCGCGATGTCCGCGAGGAACGTCTCGGCGGCGATCACCCGGGCGCCGTCGGGAGCGCCGGCCCGCGAGCACGAGGCGAGGGCGAGCAGGACGGCTGCGGCCGCGGCGAGCCGGCTCATGACGCCCTCCCCCGGGCCGCCCCGGCCCGTCGACAGTCGGGACAGAGGCCCGTGAGCTCGAGCCAGTGGCTGTGCACCGTGAAGCCGGTCTGCGCGCGCGCGGACCGGGCCAGCGACCCGATGGCGCACCCCGAGAACTCGACGGTGCGCCGGCACCGCTCGCAGGTGACGTGGTGGCCATGGGCGGCCGGTGCGGGCATGAAGGACGAGCAGCCGTCGGGATGATGGAGGCGCTCCACGAGGCCGAGGGACTGGAGGAGGTCGAGGGTGCGGTAGACGGTGACCGGGGCCAGGTGCGGGTGGATGGCCCGACCGCGCTCGAGGAGCTCGGCCGGCGTCGAGCGGTCTGGTGCCACGCACAGCGCCTGCACGACCGCGCGCCGGGCTCGGGTGTCGGAGCGACCGGCGCCGGCGAGGCCTGCCAGGAGCCGGCCCGCCTGGCGGTCGCCATGAAATTGAAACTCTTTTTCAATTTTCACGGAGTGAACATACCCCGGGCACGGGGCCGGGGTCAACTCGAGCCCGGGCTGGCCTTGATTCCCGTACCCGGAGCGGATACCGTGGATCCACCATGCGCACCAGCCGCTGCCTGACCTCGATTGCCGTCCTCTGCCTCTGCTGCCTGTGTCCGGTCGCTATTCTCGCGGACGAGGGTCCGGGCTTCACCGTAGGACCTGCCGTGCAGGCCCTGGAGCCGGAACGGCCTTCCGCGCTCACCCTCCCGAAGGTTGTCGTGCTGGGGGCGATCGAGGGGCTGACCGAATTCCTGCCCGTGAGCTCGACCGGTCACCTCACGGTTGCGGAGCGCTTCCTCGGCATCGGCCGCACACCCGCCGAGAAACGGGCGGCTGATTCCTACACGATCGTCATCCAGGGCGGGGCAATTCTCGCAGTGCTCCTCGTCTCGCTCGGCAGGATCCGGAGCATGATCCGGGGCCTCTTCGGCAGGGACCGGGAAGGCCTGCGGCTCCTCGCGAACCTCGCGATCGCCTTCGTGCCCGCGGCGGTCATCGGCCTGCTCCTGGAACCGGTGCGGGCCCGTCTCTACGGCATCTGGCCCATTGTCGGCGCCTGGATCGTGGGCGGCCTGCTCATCCTCCTGCTCGTTCGCGAGCGGTCGGCCGGCGTCCGGGCCAACGCCGCGGCCCCCGCCACGGCTGGCAGGCCCCTGGAGTCCCTCACCTGGCGTAACGCGATGGTGATCGGGCTCGCCCAGGCGGTGGCCATCTGGCCAGGAGTCAGCCGCAGCCTCGTCACCATCGCCGCAGGCCTGCTGCTCGGACTCTCCGTGCCGGCTTCCGTGGAGTTCAGCTTCCTCCTCGGCCTTCTCACCCTGGGCGCTGCGACCGGCTACGAGGCGGTGAAATCGGGCGGTGAGATCGTGGCCGCTTTCGGCGTCGTCACCCCGATCGTGGGATTCGCCGTGGCTGCGGTGTGCGCCTTTATCGCGGTCCGATGGATGGTTTCCTGGCTGAAAACGCGCAGCCTCTCCGTGTTCGGGTGGTACCGGATCGGCATCGGGGCGGTTGTGGCGGCTCTTGCCATAGCCAGGCTCGTTTAGCAGCTGCCTGATCGGCCCCATTCCCACTCCGACAGCCCCGTGGTAGGATGCGCCCCTGCCCGGCAGGCCGCAATATGTCTTCAATAGGGATCCAGTCGATCATCCAGAGCTGGGAAACCGTCCGGTTCGAGCTCCTTAACACTCCCATTTCCTTCTTGGGATTGAAAATAGAAGGATCCCCCCTGG
Source organism: Spirochaetota bacterium (assembly GCA_026398635.1). Classification (GTDB taxonomy): domain Bacteria; phylum Spirochaetota; class Spirochaetia; order SZUA-6; family Fen-1364; genus JAPLSM01. The sequence goes on from JAPLSM010000396.1 coordinate 22,637, forward strand.
AGCCGTTCACCCGGAGGCTGCTCCGCGAGATGGCAGCAAAACGCATCGCCTTCCAGCCAAGTTTTTACCTGACTGACAGCTGGGGATGTCCCGACCGCGTGCCGGTGATCGGAATCCCCTTCTACCACGCCGACCGTCGCCTCGTGAGGATCGAGGAGGAGCAGACCGGCGAGGCAGAGGACGAGAAGACCGTGATGATGTTCCTGCGGCACGAAGCCGGGCACGCGGTGAACTACGCTTATCGGCTGTGGCGGCAGCCCGAATGGGTGCCCCTGTTCGGCGCCTTCACGAAGCCCTACCGGGAGGAGTTCCGGCCTGACAAGTTCAGCAGGCGGTTCGTCCGTCACATCGACGCCTACCGGTACGGCCGCACCTACGCCCAGAAGCACCCCGACGAGGACTTCGCGGAGACTTTCGCAGTTTGGATCACGCCCCGGGCAAACTGGCGTACGCGTTACCGGGCCTGGCCTGCGCTGGAGAAGCTCGAGTTCGTCGACCGGATGATGCGCACCGTCGGACGGGAGCGGCCTCGAAGGCCCGGGCAGCGGCTCGTCAAGCCCGTCGAGAGCATGACCCTGCTCCTAGCCGACTACTATGGCCAGAAGGCCGAGCGTCTGCGCCGGGCCGCGCAGGGCTACGTGGACGATAAGCTGCGCGAGATCTTCCCCCCGGTGGGCGGCAAGGCGCTTCGCCCCGCCGGCGGCCTGTTCCGGGAGCGGCGCGACGAGCTGGCCGCGCGCATCGTGCGGTGGTCGGGCATCGAGGAGGAGGAGGCGGGCGCGCTCCTCGCCAAGCTGGAGGGCCGGTGCGCGGCGCTCGACCTGCAGTACCGGCTGCGCGATACCACCCGCCGCCTGATGGACGCCACGGCCATGGCGGTCTCCCTGGCCATGGACTTCGCCTACATCGGGCGGTTCACCGAATGACCGGGATGCGCTGCGCGAGCGGGATGTTCAGGTCGTAGGGCGGCCCTTCGAAGGCGGCGGCCACGATCTTCTCGAGCAGCCGGGGGAAGCTGATGCCCGCCCGCTCCGCGGAGCGGGCGAGGCCCACGCCCCGGTCGAGCAGCGGGTTGCAGTTGACCTCCAGCACCCGGGGCACCTCCTCCTCGTCGAGACGCATGTCCACCCGGCCGTACCCCCAGCCACCGACGGCCCGGAAGGCGCGGAGCGCCACGTCGCCGATGCGCGCTGCGAGGTCCGGCTCGACCGCGGCCGGACAGATGATGGAGGTCGACTGGTACTCGACGGTCTGCTCCTCCCACTTCGCGGCATAGGACATCATCGGCGGGATGCCGTCGGGCAGGCGGGAGTAGTCCACCTCGGCGAGTGGCAGCACCTGCGGCTTGCGGCCGCCGACGATGCCCACGTTGAACTCCCGGCCGGTCAGGAAGTGCTGGGCGAGCGCCGGCTGGCGGTAGGTGGCGAGGATGTGCCGTACCTTGGCCCGCAGGTCCTTCTTCGTGCGCACGATCGAGTCCCGCTCGAGGCCGATGCCCGCGTGCTCGCGGCCCGGCTGCACAATCACCGGGAAGCGCCATGCGTACCGGTCCACGTCGCCGATGCGCTCGAGCAGCGCGCTGCTGGGCGGGATGGGGATGCCCGCGCCCGCGAGCAGGCT
>JAPLSM010000467.1 GCA_026398635.1 Spirochaetota bacterium
GCCAACTCGGTCATCTACTTCAAGGGTGACGCGAGCGACCGGGTCTTCATTCTGAACTCCGGCAAGGTCGGCCTGAACAGCATCGACATCGAGACCGGGCAGGAGGTTCACGACATCGTCAAGACCGGCGAGTTCTTCGGCATGAAGTCCGCGCTCGGCCGCTACCCGCGCGAGGAGACCGCCGTGGTGCTCCAGGAGGCGCAGGTGATGGCCTTCACCGTGCCGGAGTTCGAGGCGCTGGCCATGAAGAACACCCGCATGATCACCAAGATGCTGAAGGTGTTCTCGAACCAGCTGCGCCACATCCACCGGCAGGTGCAGAACCTGCTCGTGAGCGACGAGGCCGTCAACCCCGAGACCGGGCTTTACCAGATCGGCGAGTACTACTTGCGCGCGAAGAAATACGCGCAGGCGCTGCACGCCTACAAGCGCTACCTCACCTACTACCCGTCGGGGCAGTATGCCCGGGACGTCGCCGCGAAGCTCGAGCAGGCTGAAGGCTACGTTTCGCGCTACGGGGCCGGCGGACCCCCCGCGGCCGCCGACGAGGCGCCGGCGGCTCCGGCTGCCAAGGCTTCCTCAGGCCGGCCGACCGCGAACGCGGCGGCGGAGCCGGCGGGTGGAGGCGCGCTGTCCGATGTGGCGAAGGGGTACTACAACGCGGTCAGCCTCGTGAGCCAGGAGAAGTACCAGGAGGCGTACAAGGAGTTCAAACGGCTGCTGGACAAAGGCGCTGACGTCGAATACGGGGTCAAGGCCGAGTTCGAGATGGCCCGGTGCCTCTATCACCTCAAGCAGTACGATGCGTGCATCAAGGGGTTCACGGCGATCATCCAGAAGTCGCCCAAGCACCCCGACCTCCGCGAGGCGATCTTCTTCATCGGCCGGTCGTACGAGGAGAAGGGCGACCAGGCGCGGGCCGGCAGCCTCTACAAGAAGATCCTCAGCATGGGCGAGGACGACGCGGTCGCCCGCAAGGCTCGCAAGGCCCTGCGGACGATGGAGGGAGGCGAAGCGTGAACCCCGCAGCCCCTGACCTCTCCATGTTCAACCGCTTCTCCAAGACGTTCCGCAAGGGCGACATCATTTTCTGCGAGTACGAGCCCGGCGACACCTTCTACCTTATCCAGTCGGGGCGCGTGCAGATCGTTCGCATCATCGGCGATCTCGAGAAGAACATCGACGTGCTGTACCCCGGGGAGCTTTTCGGCGAAATGGCGATCCTCGAGGAAGCGCCGCGATCGGCCACCACCATCGCGCTCGACGAGGTGAAGGCCCTGGAGTTCAACCGGGAGAACCTCGATGTCCTGATGATGGGCCGGCCCGAGATCGCGATGAAGCTGCTGAAGCAGTTCATCAAGCGCATCTACGACCAGAAGCGCCGATTCATGATCCTGACCCTGCCGGACGTCGAGGCCAAGGTCGCCGACGTGTTCCTGATGATGGCGGAAAACCAGGCCGTCGACACCGCTTCGGGCGAGGCGATCGACCTGAAGACCACCGTGGACGACATGGCCCACTGGGCAGGAATACCTACGGGGCAGTGCCGCGAGGTGCTGAACCGCTTCATGGCCCAGCGCCGCATCGAGATCCACCCCGACCGCATCCACGTGAAGAACATCAACGATTTCGCGCGCTTCGTGGGCTCGCGGCGCAAGCAGCAGGAACGGGACAGGTAGGCGCGGCCGAGGCTTCCGCCTCCGCACGCTGAGCGCGCTGCGGCGAAAGCCTTCCGGCGTCTGAGGTGAAGCCTCAGACGCCTACGAGGCTGCGCCTCTATACACCTAAATATGCGCTTTTGACCTGCGGGTTTTCCGCGATTTCGCGCGCCGTACCCGCGAGCACGATACGCCCCGTTTCGAGCACGTAAGCCCGGTGAGCGATCGACAGCGCCATCTGGGCGTTCTGCTCGACGAGGAGGATGTTCGTTCCCTGCTTGTTGATCTCCTTGATGATCCTGAAGATCTCCTCGACCAGGATGGGGCTGAGGCCCATGGAGGGCTCGTCGAGCAGCAGCAGAACGGGCCGGCTCATCAGGCCGCGGGCCGTGGCGAGCATCTGCTGCTCACCGCCCGAGAGCGTGCCGCCGAGCTGCCCGATTCGTTCCTTCAGGCGGGGGAAGCTCTGGAACACGCCCTGCAGCGAAGAGTCGATCTCCGCGGGGTCTACGCGGGTGTAGGCACCCATCATGAGGTTCTCACGCACCGTGAGCGGCGCGAAGATCTTGCGGCCCTCGGGAACCTGGCTGATGCCCAGCCGCACGATCTTCTCGGCTGCCGTGGTGGTGATGTCCTGCCCCTTGAAGGTGA
>JAPLSM010000367.1 GCA_026398635.1 Spirochaetota bacterium
GAGACGCGCGTGCTGAACCGGCTGCCGGCGGTCGAGCTGGGCCGGCCCGTGGTCACGATCTACCGCCGGCTGTACCCGCTCGCCGGCGTGCGCATGCCGGGCGTGGTGGTCCTCAACATCCACCGGCGGTTCTTCGCGGACCTGCTCGGCCAGATGAAGGGCTCAGCCGACCAGCGCATCGTCATCCTCGACGAGGACGGCTCGGTGGTGTACACCGACTTCCCCGACGCCGGGGTCCCCTGGAACGGCGACGGGGCGGACGCGGCGGAGTTCCGCACCGTGACCGCCGAGGGCACAAGCTGGGTCGCGGCCAGGCTCGCCTCGCGCCGGCACGGCTGGACGTACCTCTCGTTCACCCCCGCCGACCGTTTCTACGGCGTCTCGCGCCCGCTGCGCGGTATCAACATCGCCGTGATCGCCCTGGCCGTGCTCGGGGGAACGGTCGTCACCTTCTACGCCTCGCGGCGCAGCTTCCGCAGCATCGAGGGCGTGCTGGACGTCGTGGACGCAGCCGAGAAGGGCGGACCGCTGCCCCCCGTGCCGGCGAAGACCGACCGGGGTTTCAGCCATGTCACCTACAGCATCCTCCGCACGTTCCTCGAGCACCAGTACCTGCGCGTCCAGCTCTCGGAGCGGCGCTACCGGCTGAAGACCCTGGAGCTCCTCGCCCTCCAGTCGCAGATCAATCCCCACTTCCTCTTCAACACGCTCGAAGCGATCAACTGGAAGGCCATCGAGCTCACGCGCGGACCGAACCAGATCAACGACATGATCCGGGGCCTCTCGAGCATCCTCAAGTACGTGCTCCAATCCCCCTCCGGGCGCGAGACGCTCCACAACGAGATCAAGCACGCACGCGACTACCTGCGCATCCAGCGCATTCGCTTCAAGGGACGGTTCTCGGTCCGGTGGGACCTCCAGCCCGGCCTCGAGCAGCGAAAGGTGATCCGGTTCCTGCTGCAGCCCATGCTCGAGAATGCCATCTACCACGGCATCAGGGAGAAGGAGGGGCACGGCCTCATCACGATCTACGTGCGCGAGTCGCGCGGACGCCTCAGGATCGTGGTGATCGACGACGGCGTGGGCATCGAGCCGGGCCGGCTCGCGGAGGTCCGGCGCCGCCTTGACGACGAGGGCGCCGACGCGGAGACGGGCCCGGGCAACATCGGGCTGGCCAACACGAGCCGGCGCATCCGCCTGACCTTCGGCAGGGACTACGGCCTCAGCGTGGAGAGCGAGCCCGGCCGGGGCACCAGCGTCACCGTGGAGCTTCCCTCCCGGAAGTGAGGCCCGGGGGCGAGCCCCTATTCTGAAATCCTTTTCAGCACCTTGATCGCCCGGTAGGTTATCCACTTGCTGGGCATGCCTTTCCTCTCGATGCTCGCCCAGAACCTGCCGTTGAGGCTGCTTTCGAGCCGCCACCGCCCCTGTTCATCCTGCTTTGACCTGATCAGCTCGAGAGCATCCGACATCCGTTCATCCCGGATGCCGAGATCGACCAGGATATCCGCTATCTCGAGAATGTCGGTCTGGTACATCAATGGGAACTGCAGCCTGAGCCAGCCCGGCTTCGACACTTTCGAAAGGTCATGGCTCCGCTTGTAGATGTGATGGGCCAGGAGGTACTCGCACGCATTCGCGATGCTCCGGTTGATGCCGACGTTCCTCTGCCGCTTCGGTATCGCCGAGAGAGCCTTGAGAGCCTTGACGACTCCCAGGTGACAGCTGTGCCTGCCCCAGCACATCTCGTACCGGTCATATGGCCAGCCCGCCGGCTTTTCGGTGGCACCGTCATCGAAGCGCTGGTACCGCGTGATCCATCCGATTCCCTTCCGGACCCTCTCATCCCCGAGGAAGCCGAGTTTCACGAGGCTCCATACCATGTTCCCCGTAAGGCAGGGGATGACCTCGCCGTGGCGGCCCCCGGTTTCGTCGGCCCGCTGGTCATACGAGAATCCGTGGCTTTCCGGGTCCTGGGAGCAGCGCAGGATGTATTCGCAGGCAGCCGCGATCTTCCTGTTCGCCCCATCCGCCTCGTGTTCCGCGAGCATCAGCAGTTGCCAGACCGTGCCCTTGTACTTGTCCCGATAGAAGCGGCCGGGGCCGTTCCAGCTGCCCTTGTTCTGCCTGCTGAGAATCCGGGGGACCACTCCTGCCCGCAGGATGTCCGCTTTGGCGCGCTTCACCTCGGCGCTCGTCTCCTTCCGGTCGAGGATGTGCACGAGGGTGAGGTACCGTACGGACGGATTGCTTTCCTCCAGCAGCCAGCTGGTGGGATCCGCCTTCAGGAGTTTCGTCCAGTCGGCCACTTACCCCTTCCTTCCTGTCATCTTCTTCCTGCTCATCCCCCGTTCCCACTTCTGCAGCTCGATGATGTTACCCTCGGGATCCCGGGCATACACGACGTCGATCATCCCGACACCCTCGATGCTGGCTGCGACGAGGGTTCCCACGCTGCTCCCACCGTTGCGCTTCACGCTGAGCAGCGTCTTCTTTACGTCAGGGACCGAAAACGCGATGTGGGCGAATCCCGGCCGGTTGATGCCCGATGGCCGGGCATCCTTCTTGACCGAATACTCGAAGATCTCGAGCGTCGGTCCCGCTCTCCCATGCCCGGGAAGAAGCAGATGAACGCCTCGGACATGCGCATTCCTCAATGCCGTGAGACTGTCCAGCCAGTCACCGCTCAAATCCCTCTCGGGGGGTTTGAGGGTGCAGCCAAAGACCCTGGTGTAGAATCCTGCGAGGTTCCTCCAGTCCCTGGCAACGATGTTCGTGTGTACGTACCTGATCCTCGCTGGCATTCGACCTCCACGATGTTACGTTCGCTGCTCACCCGGGGCGGTGTCGTTCTCCCGAAAACGGGAGAACGCAGCCCTGAGGAAAGCCCCTGCATGAGAAATCGCGCTCCTGCCTTCGGGAAGGAACCTGGCGGCGAACTGCCACTCGTGCTGCATCTCCGGCCACACTTCCAGCTGCACGTCGACACCGGCAGCTCGGGCCTTTTCCGCGAACCGCTCGGAATCCGAAAGCAGAACCTCGTGCGAGCCGACCTGGATGAGCAGGGGTGGAAGGCCGCCGAGGTCGGCAAAGGAGGGCGATGCAAAGGGACTTCGGGGATCGGTATCCCGCAGGTAAAGCCGGACCGCTTCGCGCTCCTTCCCTTCTTCGATCATGAGATCCTTTTCCGAGTTGAAACCCCACGACGCTCCGGAGAAGGTCAGGTCGGGCGCGGGACAAAAAGCACACGGCTGCCGCCGGTGCCGGATGATGATGGTCGCGCAGGTAGATCAGCAGCGCCAGGGCGAGATTCCCGCCCGCTGAATCGCCGGCAACGGCGAGCTGGCCTGCGGAAAGACCCTGAGCGAGGAGCCACGTGTATGCCGTCACCGTGTCTTCCACGGCTGCCGGAAAGGGGTGCTCGGGCGCGAGACGGTAGTCTATCAGAAGAACGCGCGAATCGGATGCCAGCGCAACGCTTCCGGCCAGGGTTCGATGACTGACGATGGATCCGGAAACGAAGGATCCTCCGTGGATGTAGAGAACCACCCGGCGGGTTTCACGATCTGGCGAGCGGATCCACTCGGCAGGAACTCCATGTGCCGATACCGGTTCGGACTGAATCGGGCCGATCGGCCTGAACAAGCGGGCCATTGACTCGACATCGACCCGCTCCCTCGGTACATCGAGCCGTCCAGATCTTCCCCTGAGGCGGTTCCTAAATGCGAGGTACGAACTGATGACACGAGCTTTCCAACTGGCCATTGCCTTTCCTCGCCGCCCCGACCCAGTCCTTCCCTGATGCATCATGGTAAATCTCATGGAGTGTGCCTGTCGAGATCGCAGGCGCCGCATCGGCGACAACGACAGCGCGAGCATCGATCCACGCCGGCGAGCCGAAGGTTATGGGCCTGGCGATCGAGCGCCTGCGGATACATCACGGAAACCGCGACGGTCGCGCGTCTACCGGGGGCCCGGCCGGGGCACCAGCGTCACCGTGGAGCTTCCCTCCCGGAACTGACGTCCGGTGGGTTGCCCTGCCGGCGGAATGCCAGCGGCGCAGCCCCGAAGTGCTGCTTGAAGGCGCGCGTGAAGTTCTTCTGGTTGCTGTAGCCGACCATCGCGCTGATCTGGTAGGCGCGGTATCCCCCGTCGCGCAGGAGATGGGCCGCCTTCTCCATCCGGGTCCGGGCGAGGAGGGTGTGGAAGTTCTCGCCGGTCCTCTCCCGGAAGAGCCGGCTGACGTACTGGGGGTTCATGCCCACGGCCCGGGCCGCGCCCTTCAGCGAGGCGTTCGCGCAGTCGCGCTCGACGTAATTGATGATGGCCGAGACGAAGGGGTCGCCGCCTGCCGCCGCGCGACCGGCGCCCCGCGCCCTGGCAGCCGCGTGCCGACCCCGGTCCATCTCGCGTCTGAGCTTCGTGAAGACCGATCGTATGTCCGCGTAGTCCGTGGGCTTCAGCACGTAGTCACGCACGCCGTACTGGAGCGCCTGCCGGGCGTAGGAGAAGTCCTTGTACGCGCTCAGGAACACGACGGGCACTGCCAGCCCCGCCTCGGACAGCGCCTTCGCCAGCTCGATGCCAGACATGAGTGGCATGCGGATGTCGCTGAAGACCGCGTCCACGCCTCCGGCCGCGACGAGCTCCAGGGCCTGCCGCCCGTTTTCCGCGGTTCCGGCGACCTCGAACCCGATCTCCCCCCAGGGGAAAAGCTCAGCCAGGCCCCGCCGGATGTCTTCTTCGTCGTCCACGATGAGAAGCCGGTACATGGTCCCCTTCATCGCCTACCATCGTACGGGCGTTGGGACAGGAATGTCAATTATTGATACCTTTTCCCAAGCATCGATCCCTGTGACTCGACTCGGTTCTCCCCTACACTGACCGGGCCCAGGCACCGCGGGGACGAGCCCCGTGCCCGTGCACAGCTCATGAGAACCGGCAGACTGAGCAACATCAGGCAGCTGTATCTCCTGCTCGCAGTACCCCTGCTGGTCCTGTTCGTCTTCAGCTACCTGCCCATGGTCGGGCTCATCATCGCGTTCCAGGACTACAACATCTTCAAGGGCTTCTTCGCTTCGAAGTGGGCCGGGTTCGCGGTGTTCAAGGAAATCTTCAGCATGCAGGGCTTCTGGGCCGCGCTCCGAAACACCTTCATGCTGAACGGCCTGAACCTCATCGTAGGATTCCCCGCACCGATCATCCTCGCGCTGATGCTGAACGAGGTGCGCGGCAGGGGAATCAAGCGGACCTTCCAGAGCACGCTGTACCTTCCCCACTTCCTGTCGTGGGCCATCATCGGCTCGCTGGCCGTCGAGCTGCTCGCCGATAACACGGGCCTGGTCAACGTGTTCATCAAGTCGCACGGCGGGAAGATCATCCCCTTCCTGTCGGAGCAGTGGCACTGGCTGTTCACCTACCAGGGAATCGGGATCTGGCAGAACGCCGGGTGGGCGACCATCATCTACCTCTCCAGCCTCACCGCGATCAACCCCGAGCTGTACGAGGCAGCCGAGGTCGACGGGGCGGGCCGGTGGCGGAAGATTTGGAGCATCACCCTGCCGGGGATCAGCTCAACCATGGTGGTCCTGCTCATCCTCCAGGTCGGGAAGATCGTCAACATCGGCTTCGAGCAGCCCTACATCATTGGCAACGACCTGGTGCGGGACTTCGCTGATGTCATCAGCACGTTCGTCTACCGGATGGGAATACTTTCGGCCCGCTACAACGTCGGGGCCGCGGCCGGCCTGTTCCAGTCGGTGGTCGGGCTGTTCTTCCTGCTGACCGCGAACGCGCTGGCACGGCGGCTCACCGACACGGGGATCTGGTAGGAGGAGGGCCGGTGACGCGACTGCTGAGACGGTGGCCAGAAGCGCTGATCATTCTTTTCCTGACGGTGGCCGCCCTCACATGCCTGCTGCCCCTCGTGCACGAGCTGGCGATGGCCATCAGCTCCAACGATGCCGTGCTCTCACGCAAGGTGGGATTCATACCGATAGAGCCGACGTTCAACTCGTTCCGCGAGGTGTTCAAGGACGCCTCGGTGCTGCAGTCCCTCGTGTTCAGCATCTACCTCACCGTGGCGTTCATGGTGATCGCGATGGCCCTGACGATCGCAGCCGCGTACCCCCTCACCCGCCCCGAGCTGAAGGGCCGGAAGTTCCTGACCACCGTGATCGTGATCACCATGTACTTCAGCGGCGGTATTCTCCCGCTGTACGTGCTCATCAAGATGCTCGGCCTGCTGAACACCATGTGGTCGCTCATCCTGCCGTTGGCCGTCAGCCCCTACAACCTGATCATCCTGCGCACGTCGCTCATGTCGGTGCCGGATTCCATCACCGAGTCGGCGCTCATCGACGGCGCCTCCTACTTCCGCATTCTCCTACAGATCATCCTGCCGTTGTCCATGCCGATCCTCGCCACCCTGAGCCTGTTCTACGCGGTGGGCCGGTGGAACATGTTCCAGGACGCCCTGTTCTACATCTCCAACGCGAGGCTCTACACGCTGCAGCTCAAGCTGGCGTACATCGTCATCAACAACACGTCGCCCGAAGTGTTCCAGCTCGAGGGCGCCGCGGCGGGGCACCGGATCGTGCCCGCGGCTATTACGGCGGCCACGGTCATCGTGGCGACCGTGCCCATCCTAGTCGCCTACCCCTGGCTGCAGCGCTACTTCATCTCGGGGGTCATGCTGGGGTCCGTAAAGGGTTGAACCGTGCCCCCGTTGGGGGCTTCGATATTTCATGAAGGAGGAGAGAGATGAAACGACT
>JAPLSM010000043.1 GCA_026398635.1 Spirochaetota bacterium
TGCTGCACCTGCTGCGCCGGCTCGAGCTGGGGCTGCTGTTCGTTTCGCTCGAGCCGGATCGCGATCCGGTGGACGTGGTGCTGCAGCCACTGCCGCTCGCGCGCCGGCGGAAGGCCGCCGCACGCCGCGCCGTGCTGGAAGAGGTCGGCCAGCGGTCCGCAGACTACAACACCGCGGGCAGCACCAGGCGCAAGCTCATGACCGCCTACCGCGAGCAGGCAATCCGGATCGCCTGCCTCCTCTCGGTACACGGGGAGTTGTCCCCGAAGGCGCTCCGGGCGCTGGGTACCGGGCCGAAGACCCAGTCGATCCTCTACCACAACGTCTACGGCTGGTTCCAGCGTGTGAGCGCCGGCGTCTACCGGCTCGCGGCCCGCGGCGCGCGGGAGATCGGCGCCTACCCTGAACTGCGGAGCCGGTTCCTTGCCGAGGCGGGCGCGGGCGCTCCGGCACGTGCCCCGTCCGCCCGATCGGCTTCCCTGAAGCAGCCGGGCGGAGTATCTTCTCGCAGGAGGCGACGGAAGTGACCTTGCAGCACGTCGAAGGCCGGGCTCAAGGAAAGATCGTCATCTACGCGCTCAGCACCTGCATGTGGTGCCGCATGACCAAGTCGCTTCTCTCGCAGATCGGCGTGGCCTATTCCTACGTCGACGTGGACACCCTCGAGGGCGGGGATAAGGACCAGGCGAAGGCCGAGATCAAGCGGTGGAACCCCGCGGGATCCTACCCCACGATCGTCATCGACGACCGGGAGGTCATCTCGGGCTACGACGAGGCGGAGATCCGGGGGAGACTCGAGTGACCGACGATGCGGCTGCCGAAGCCCTGCGCCGGCGCCTCTCCGAGGAGGCCGAGCGCTCGGGGTACCACCTGAACCCGGACCGGGAGTTCACCCTGGGTCTCGCCCGGGGACTATTGTTGAACGAGTCGCGCTACGGGTATCAATCCTGCCCGTGCCGGCTCGCGAGCGGGAACGCCGACGAGGATCGGGACATCGTCTGTCCGTGCGACTACCGGGACCCCGACCTCGCGGAGCACGGCGCCTGCTACTGCGCCCTGTACGTGACTCAGGCGGCCCTCGACGGCGCTGCGAAGCTGCACAAGGTACCGGAGCGCCGGGGCGGCGCACGGCCGTCCCTGGCCGCGCCGCCCTCCGTCCATCCCTGGACGATGGGCACGGGGGCGCCCCGTCCGCGCGCGGCGGGGCCCGGCACGGCCGGTCACACCGGTGCCCCCGGCCCGACCCCTTACCCCGTGTGGCGATGCCGGGTGTGCGGCTACCTCTGCGCCAGGGACGAACCGCCCGAGGTCTGCCCCGTGTGCAAGGCTAGGAAGGATCGATTCGAGCGATTCTGGTGAGGCTGCCCGGCTTCCCCTCGTGATCGCGCATCACGATCTCCTCGATGAGGCGCTCGGCCCGGCCCGGCATCCGGCCGCCCGCCGCGGCGCTCAGCTCGCGGAACTCCTCCTTGTCCTCCAGGCGGGCGAGCACCGGGAACTCCCGTTTCAGCGTTCGGAAACAGCCGACGGGGTCCAGTTTCAGCGACGGGGTGCGCGAGCTGCCCCTGATGCCGCTCTCGAGGCTCTTCAACCGCCGATACTCCCGGTCGAGCTTCTCTGAAATCCTCCGGCCGGCCAGCCGCTTGACGAGATCGGCCCTGACCAGCTCCATCCGGCGGTCGAGGTTGGTGCCGGATCGGATTTTGACGGGCAGCGCGATCCGCACGAGCATCTCGCCGTCCGCGTTGTACCCGGTCATGCCCCCCGTGTGGAAACCCTGCTCGAGAAGCACCGGCGTGGACCGGGGAAAGAAGCGCAGCCGGAGGCACTCCTCGATACGCTGCTCGGTTCGCCGGATCTCCTCCTGCAGGCCGGGGTCTCCCGGGGATTCCGCGAGACGGCGCTCGAGGTCCGGAAGGACCTCCGTTTCCAGGTACAGGACCGCCTGCGACAGCGGCAGGGTGACGTGGTCCGAGGAATACACGACCTCCTCGCCCTCCTCGATGCCGTACGGCGGCGGCTCGGGGTGCGCGCGGACGAGCACCGGGAAGAACGTCGACAGGAACCGGCGGACGATGGGCGGATACCGGTCCGGATCGAGGGCCTGGAAGAGATCATCCGGCACGGTGTACTTGCGGATAGACGCGGCGATGCTCCGGGCGAGGATCCGCCGCCTGCGGTCGTTCAGGTCCGGATGGGCGAGGAGTGCCGCACCCCCTGCGGCGAGGAAGTCCCGCAGCCGGGCCCTCACCGCGTCCCACGCGGATCCCTGCCGCAGCACGCCGCGCTGGTCCTCCGAGACGTTCTCCCCCGCGAGGCCATCCAGAACCGCCGCGGCACCGAGGGCATGGGTCGAGGCCGTCTCCCGAAGATCGGGCCGGTCCGCAAGCCTGCCGAGCACGTGAAGGCATACGTCGAGCCGCGCGGCCGCCAGCCGCAGCGACAGGTCGATGTCCTTCAGGCCCGAGTACGCTTCCTCGAGACCGCGCGCCTGCTCCTCGAGCCCGGCCGCGGCCGCGGCGAGCTCGCCGAGCCGGATGTCGAAGGCTGCCTGGGGAACACCCGTGCCGGTCATCCGTTCCAATGTACGGCCGGCCGTGCCACCCTGTCCACGCTTCCCACCCCCGGGCTTCCGGTCTATAGTGCGCGCATGGTACCTGTCGCGTGAGCGGGGCGGAATCGCCCCGCGAAACCCGCCAGCCGGGCCCGCGCCGCTCCGGGGGCACCTTCGCGGCGCTGGCGTGGCCCAACTACCGGCTCTGGTTCTTCGGCCAGATGACGTCGCTGTTCGGCACGTGGATGCAGTCGACCGCGCAGGGTTACCTCGTCTTCGAGCTCACCCGGTCGTCGGCGTGGCTCGGGTACACCGGCTTCGCCGGCGGCATCGCCTCGTGGATCTTCACGCTGCTCGGCGGCGTGCTCGCCGACCGGGTGAGCCGGCGCAGTATCCTCGTTGTCACCCAGGGTTTGAGCATGCTGCTCGCCTTCGCCCTGTCCGCGCTCGTCTTCGCGCGGGTGGTGGCGCCCTGGCACATCCTCGTGCTCGCCTTTCTCCTGGGCGTGGTGAACGCCTTCGACGCGCCGGCCCGGCAGTCGTTCGTCCTGGAGATGGTG
>JAPLSM010000197.1 GCA_026398635.1 Spirochaetota bacterium
GCAGGTCGCGTCGTCGGCGCCCCGGAAGGCGAAGTGGTGCGGCACGTTCGGCTCGTAGGGTTTCCCGACCGAGGCCACGTGACGCAGCGCGGCGAACTGCTGTCCGAGGTTTTCCTGCAGGGAGTACGGTCCCCGGTTGTCGATGCGGCAGAACCACCACAGCGAGAGCGCGTGCCAGGCGTTGTGGATGGTCTCGTCGAGCATCCGGGCAATGACGGCGAGGCCTTTCGAGCCCGCATACGACCGCACCAGCATGGGCCGGGCCGCGCGCCACACATCGGCGAACTCGCGGGCGCTCGCGAGCGGCACCCCGCCGCCGTTCGGTTCATCCCCCCACGGCTCGCCGAACCGGGCCTGGGTGAGCTGCGATGTCCCGATGGAGAGGATGTCGAGGTGACCCGAGGCCGCAATGTCCCGGGTCCATTGCAGGAACAGACGCACCGCTTCCCCGCGGTCCGGCAGGTACGGCCCCATGTGGGCGCGGGTCAGGGGCAGGCTTCCCGTTCGGGCGGCGTGGTCCAGCCGGGCCACGAGCGTGTCGGACGTCTCCGCAAAGCCGGGGTACCCGGTTCGGTCGGGAGGCTGCACCCGAAGGTAGTCGGCACGCCGGACGATTTCCTCCCCGAAGCTCATCCGGTCACGGTCGTAGGCGAGCGCCTTCCCCGTCTCCTGCGGCACCATGGACTGCCGGATGCCGAGCCGGGCCAGGGTCTCGGAGGGGGTCTCCTCGCCGTCGAAGCAGGCAGCGACCCGGGGCACGCGCTCGCGCGCGAGCCGGCACGCCTCGGGCAGCCCCGCGAAATAGAGGGAAACGACCGGCCCCCCCTGCCCGGCGAAGAGCCGGCGCCGCTCGAGCTGCCGGACCAGCCGGTCGAACAGGGCGACCCCGTCTCCGGGGTTCAGGCGGTAGCTGAAACCGAGCCGGGTGATGCGCTTCTCGCGGACCCACCGCTCGATGGCATCGGACTCCGGTCCGCTCTCGGGCCGGTTCGCGGCCCGGCAGACCTCGTCGGGAGCGACGGCGACCGCGCAGCCGCATTCGTCGAGCAGCCCGGCGACCGAGGTGACGCCGAGCACGTGAGCGTCGACGCCCGGCTTCAGGATCCCGAGACAATCGGACGCGCTCCACGAATCCGCCATGCAGCCCCCCTTCGGTCCCTGTTCTTCCTCCCTGTCCGCGGAAAGCTTATGGGGGGCTCTCCATCGGGGTCAAGGGCCCACGGGCGGTTCCGGAAGGCCGGCCCACCTTGCCGTAGTGTGGTATCATCAGCCTGTGGGATGACATGAAGTACCGGAAGCTGGGGAAGACCGGCATCGACATCAGCGAGATCAGCCTCGGCACCGAAGGTCTGGGCGAGAAGGATGCGGCCACCATCGCGGCGACCTTCCGCCTGGCAGTCGACAGCGGCATCAACTTCATCGACTGCCCGGCCTGGTGGCCGGAGTTCCGGGACGCGGCAGGGGCGGCCCTCGACGGGATACGCGGGAGGGTCATGCTGTCGGCGCACCTCGGGGGCACCTTCCGGAAGCCGGAAACTCCACCGGCGGATTATTCGACCTACATCTGGTCGAGCTTCCGCAAGACACGCGACCCCGCACCGTGCGAGGCATCCTTCCACGACCTGCTCTCGAGACTGCGTACCGACTTCATCGACATCCTGTTCCTCAGCTGGATCGACTAGGAGCCCGATTTCGTGAATGCCTTCGATCCGGACGGGTACCTCGGTCTCGCCCTGAGGCTCAAGCAGGAGGGCAAGGCCCGGTTCCTGGCGATCAGCACGCATCGAACCCCCATTGGAGTGAGGGCGATCCAGAGCGGGGTGATCGACGCCGTCATGTTCCCCGTCAATGCGGCGCACGATCTCTTTCCCGGCGACCGGGGCCTGGACCTCATGTGGAGGAAGGATCCCTACTGGGAGCAGTCCGAGGGGGGAGCGGGCCCGGCGAAGGATCGCAGTGGGTTCACCCTCGCCTGCCAGCAGAACGACATCGGCATCATCGCCATGAAACCGTACGCGGGCGGGCTGCTCCTCAAGGAAGGGGTCGTGCTCGACTTCCTGAGGGGGAAGGATGTCGAACATCCGGGAGGTCTCTCACTCACCCCCGTTCAGTGCCTGAGCCACGTGCTGTCCAGGCCGGGCATCAGCGCGGCGCTGCCCGGCTGCGGCAACCCGAGGGAGCTTGAAGCCGCACTTGCGTACCTCGAGGCGGGCGGTGAGGAACGGGACTTCAGCGCCATCGACGCGAACGCCCTGTGGAAGCTCGAGCGCCGGTGCGTGTACTGCAATCACTGCCTCCCCTGCCCCGAGGCGATCAATGTCGGAGGTCTCATCAAGCTGCTGGACTCGGAGGAACACCACCGCGACGCGCGCGTGCGGACCGCATACGACGCCCTCGCGCACAAGGCTTCTGACTGCACCGAGTGTGGAATCTGCGTCGAGCGCTGCCCGTTCGGCGTCGACGTGCCGGCCCGGATACATCGAGCCGTCGAGGTGTTCAGCGCCTAGCGGGCCGCCGCACCGCCCCCTGCCGGCCGCCTTGCGGCGCGTCCCCCGGTACCGTACTATCCCGGTGAATCGCCATGCTGAAAGTGCTGTTCGTCGACGACGACCGACCGCTGCACGAGACATTCGACCTCGTGCTCTCCGACCGTTGCACCCTGCTCTCCGCCTACACGGGCGCCGAGGCCCTGGAGGTCTTCGAGCGCGACCCTCCCGACGTGGTGCTCCTCGACATCGACCTGCCCGACCTCGACGGGGTCGCGGTGCTGCAGCGCATGGTCGCCCGGCCCTTCCCGCCCCCCGTTATGATGCTGACAGTTTGAGATTCAGACATTCTCAACGCTGATCCTGACCATCCCCCCGTTGGCGGGATCGTTCCGGCCGGGGAGCAAAAAAGAGCGGCACCTCAGCGAGGCATGTGGGCAGGATCGTCATTCGAAAATGTACGCCGAACCCGAGCCGGTGCTGTTATCCTCGGATGCCCCCACAATGGCATAGTCCCCGCTGATTGGAACGGAGAAGCCAAAATAAATATAAGCACCACCATCGCCTGCGGTGAGTTTGGCCTGCTGGCTCCAATCCGCGCCGCTGCGCGGCCAAATACGGGACGCCCTGGGACGAGTACCGGCGCCGGGTCCCCCGGAGGATCGTCCCGGGCATCTATTGAGCCGCCCCGATCACGCGAACGAAATAGCCCGCCTTGCCCAAGATCAAGCGGGCTATAATTCCATCGTCAATCGGTATAGAGTATGCTGGGTCACAGAACAGAATCAGCCTCGAGGAGGAAAGTATGGTTAGGGTCAGCACGATTATTCTCGCTGTCTTGCTCGTTCTTCTAGCAAGCTACGAGATAGTGGTTCTCTTCGTGCCAACGATGGTGCTGGAGGGAGACTTCAAGGCCATGACCGGCAAGAGCTATCAGGAGGTCCTCGGACCCGACGCAGTGCGGGTGTCTCTAATGCAAATCCGATACATGGCAGTAATCGAAATGACAGCGATAGCGTCCGGCTTCTTCATCCTGTTCGCGGGTTTTCGAAGGGAAGAGAAATGGGCATGGTTTGCGATGCTCATCCTCGGCGCCGCAGGCTGTGGATTCGGAACCGTCCAGAACCTCGTCGTGGGAAACATGTCCGACTTCACCATATTCCTCGTTAGTCTTGTAGCGTTCATGGTTGCCCTGTTCCTCCCCATCAGAAGGTTCTTCGCAAAAAGGACCTGAGCACGGCAACGGCTCGGTCCCGGTCGTCGTCGCGGTGCCCCCCCCTCGCGGCCGCATCGAT
>JAPLSM010000272.1 GCA_026398635.1 Spirochaetota bacterium
CTTCTTTGACGTAGACAGCTCGGGCAACCTCTATGTGCCCACTCGCGACTCGATCCTGCGCCGCGATGCCGGCGGCAGGATCGAGGTGCTGGCTGACGGCTTCACCCAGCTGCGCGGGGCAAAGGTCTGCTCGGACGGATATCTGTATTTCGTCGACTACGGAAACCCCGCCCTGTACCGCATCAGGATCCGCTGACGTCCCGGCGCGCCTCAGTCCGCCGCCAGCACGTCGATGCCGTTCTCCTCGAGCAGGGCCCGGTCCTGGCGCCGACGGCGTCGTCACGAACGTTTCGATTGTATCCAGCGGAGCGAACAGCGCGAACGAGGTGCGCCCTATCTTACTTTTCCTCCTCCCAGCAGATCCGGAAGGCTGCGCGCAGGTGCGGGAAGGACCGCTGGGCGGGCTTCGATCTCTACTACCCCATGCCTGAGAAAGAAGCGCATGTAGGCACGGGTTATGAGCTCGTTCAGGCCATGCTCGGCGCGTTCGCCGAAGTGGTTACCGTCATGAACCTCTGCATGCAGGTGAAGCTCGAAGCAAAACACTCCGTCCCGCGCATTCCCATTCGCTGATCTTTCGAGCGCCGGTATTTCGCGGCCGGTCCACTGCCGGCGCCCGTCTCCTAAAAAAACAAACCCAGGGGCTTTTCCCGCGTATAGTATATAGGAAACCATCGAAACGTTCCCCGCTGACTCGGCTGCGCGATCCGCGGGCATTCGGGGCTCGGTACTTACCTCGATCGCCTGTGTAGAATATCATTTAGGAGAAAACGTCCTGGGGCGAAGAGGGGGATATGGCGATGCTCGGCACGGTCGAGATCCATCCCGTCACCACCCGTCGCGAACTCAAGGCTTTTATCCGGTTCCCCTGGAAGGTCTACCGGGCCGACCCGCTCTGGGTGCCCCCGCTCATTTCCGATCGTCTCGCGTATCTCGATCCGGCAAGGGGGATCTTCTACAAGGACGCCGACGTGGCCCTTTTCACGGCGCGGGAGGGCAGGCAGGTGCTGGGGACCATCGCCGCATTCGTCGACCACGCCCGGGCCAGGTACGTGGGCCGGGCGGAAGGCGGGTTCGGGTTTTTCGAGGTGCTGGAGGAGTACGGGGCTGCCGCGGCGCTGCTGGATACCTGCCGCGGATGGCTTCGGCAGCGCGGCATGGTGTCGGTTCGCGGCCCGACCAATTTCGGCGACAACGACAGCCCCGGCGTGCTGATCGCGGGAACTGACTATCCACCCGCGATGCTCGAGGCGCACACGCCGCCCTACTACAAGGACTTCCTGGAACGCTACGGCATGCAGAAGGAGAACGATCTGTACGCCTGGAGGGTCACCTTCGAGCGGGTGGGTACCGCGCTCCACGGGGCACCCTCGGACATCGTGCATGTCGCGGATGCGGCGCGGAAGGACAGTGCGCTCTCCATTCGGAGGATACGCCTGGAGAACTGGGACCAGGAGGTTTCCACCATCCTCGCCCTCTTCAATGCCACGATGGAGACCATCCCCGGCGCCGTCCCAATCGGGGAGGAGGACTTCGGCCGGCTTGCAAGCCAGATGCGGCCCTTCCTGGACCCGGAGCTGGGCCTCATCGCCGAGATAGGTGGCGCGCCGGTCGGCTACTGCCTGCTCATCCCCGACACCAACCGCGTGCTCGCCCGGCTGAACGGCAGGCTCTTCCCCTTCAATTGGATCAGAATCGGACGCTACATCCGCGAGATCGACGTCGTCTCCTTCAAGTTGCTGGGCGTGCTGAAGGAATACCGGCGTCGCGGCATCGATGCGCTGCTCTACGTGGAGGCGCTCGCGAAGGCGAAGGAGCGGGGCTACCAGTGGCTCGACGGCTCCCTCACCTCAGAGCTGAACCCCGTGATCAACCTCATCGCCAGGAGCCGCGGTGCTGAGATGTACAAGCACTACCGTCTCTACCGGATGCCGGTGTGAGGAACAAGCGATGCTGAGCACCCGTATGACGATGAGCGACGCGCTCCGCGCGGTCGTCGAGGCGCGGCCGAACCAGGAAGTGTTCATCTGCGGCCGGACCCGTCTCACGAACCGGCAGCTGATGGCGTCGGTCGATTCCCTAGCACGCGGCCTTGCCGGGCTCCGCGTGCGCAAAGGCGACTGGGTGGCCGCCCTCCTTCCGCCGGGGCCCGAGTTCGTCTTTCTCTTCTTTGCCGTAGCTGCGCTGGGAGCGGTGATCGTTCCCCTCAACCCCGATCTGCGCGAGCGGGCGTTGGGCGATATCCTGGCCGATGCCGCACCGACGACAATGGTGACGATGCGGACGGTGGACGATGCGATCCTACGGCAAGCGCCGAGCCTGCGCCGCATCCTCGACGCGGGCGGGAGGGGCAGCGGCACGCCGCTGGCATCGATCATGGAGGCAGGCCCCGCGGATCTCGAGCTGCCCGCAGTGGCGCCGGACGATCTCCTCGCGCTCCTTTACACCTCGGGAACCACCGGCAAGCCCAAGGCGACCATGCACACGCACAGCAGCCTGATCGCCCCGGTGGTGGCCAGCCTCAAGGTGCGCGAGCTGTGGCTGCGGCCGTCCAGCCTCAAGATCCTGGTGGATGCCGCGAAGGCTCTCATGCGCTACCGATCGAGGATGCTGCGCTCGATCGGCAGGCCGCAGACCATCATGTCGACAATGGGCTGGCACACCATCACCGGCCTGTACCTGATGCTTCAGGGTCTCCTGATGGGCGATCGCCTGGCAGTCCTTCCCCGGTTCCATCCGTACGAGGCGCTCGAGCTCGTGCAGCGGGAGCGGGTGACGGTTCTCGTCGCGGTGCCCACCGCCTACCAAGCGATCCTCGCCCTTCCCGACCCGTCCCGGTTCGACACCTCCTCCCTCTTCGTCTGCGCAACCGGGGGAGCCGCCTGCCCTCCCGCACTGGCGCGAGAGATCCAGAGCCGTTTCAAGTGCGCGCTGTACAATGGATTCGGCATGACGGAGATGGGCGGAGGTGTCACCGTCTGCGGCCTCGAGGATTCCGACGAGCAGCAAGCCGAATCGGTGGGCCGTCCCATGGTCGGCGTCGAGTTGCGGATCGTGGACGAGCAGAGGCGCGACCTTCCCGGTGGCCAGGTGGGGGAGCTCGCCGTCCGCGGGGAAGGCGTGATGAAGGGCTACTACCATGCCCCGGAGCTGACTGCCGCGGTGCTCGACGCGGAGGGCTGGCTGTACACGGGGGACATGGCGCGTATCGACGACGAGGGATACCTCCACATCGTCGGGCGCAAAAAAGACGTCATCGTCCGCGGCGGGCAGAACATCTACCCGGCGGAGATCGAGCACCACCTAGAGACCCACCCCCTGATCGAGAAGGCTGCCGTGGTCGGCGTGCCCTCTGCGGTGGGCGGGGAAAGCGTGTGGGCGTTCGTCCGGCTGAAGGGTGACGCGCGGATGACGGTGCGGGAGGTCCTCGACCACTGCCGGGGCAGGCTGGAGATCTACAAGATCCCCAGCCAGGTGCGGTTCGTGAGTGAGATCCCCGAGGGAGAGATGGGAAAAACCCAGAAGTACAAGCTGCGCGCCGCGGCGCTGCAGGAGACGGCAGGAGGTGCATCGTGAACGACCACGACGGACCCATCACGCTCGATGAGTTTCGGCGCATCATCGCTCGCGAGCTGAACGTGGAGGAGAGCCTCGTCGTGCCGGAAGCCTCGTTCGAGGACACCCTCTACGCGGATTCCATCCGGCTCGTGGAGCTGCTGCTGCGTCTTGGGCAGCAGGGGATCACCATTCCCATGGAAGAGGCCTGGAACGTGAGGACCGTCGGGGCGGCCTACAAGGTGTACTGCCGCCATGCCGGCGGCGAGACCCCGCGGCCGGCCGCCGAAGAATAAGCCTATGTCTGCCAATGCGTTTCCGCAGGGGTTCCTCTGGGGCGCCGCGACGGCAGCGTACCAGGTCGAGGGTGCGGTGCACGAGGATGGCCGAGGCGAGACCATTTGGGACCGGTTCTGCAGAGTCCCTGGCGCCATCCACGGAGGCGACACCGGCGACGTGGCCTGCGACCACTACCATCGCTGGCGCGATGACGTGGAGAACATGCGCGACCTGCGCCTGTCCGCCTATCGCTTCTCCACCGCCTGGGCCCGCGTGTTTCCCCAGGGCAAGGGCAAGCCCAACCGCAAAGGACTGGACTTCTACGAGGCGCTCGTGGACGGACTCCTGGCCGCGGGCATCCAGCCCGCGCTCACCCTGTACCACTGGGACCTGCCGCAGGCGCTGCAGGACGCCGGCGGGTGGACCAGCCGCGACACCGCCTCGTGGTTCGCCGAGTACGCGAGCTGCCTGTACACACACCTCGGCGATCGCGTGAAGACATGGATGACGCTGAACGAGCCGTGGGTGTCGGCCTTCGCGGGACATTGGCAGGGCGTGCACGCCCCGGGGCTCAAGGATTTCGGAACTGCGGTGCAGGCCGCGCACGTGCTCCTGCACGCGCACGCGCTCGCAGTGAGCGCCTTCCGTGAGCTCGGCGCCCGCGACGCGCGCATCGGCATCGCCCTCGACCTCCACCAAGTCTACCCGTGGTCCGACGGCGTGTCCGACCAGGAGGCGGCGCGGCGCTGCGACGGCCACGTCAACCGCTGGTTCCTCGATCCGGTGTTCAAGGGGACCTACCCGAAGGACATGCTCGACCTCTACGCCCGACACCACGCGGCCCCGCACGAGCACACGGGCGACGCGGAGGCGCTCGCAGCCCACCCCATGGACTTCCTGGGCGTGAACTACTACTTCCCGCAGCGCGTGTACGCGAGCGACGCCGGCGGCCTGCTGGGCTATGAATCCGGCCGCCTCGAGGACCGGCAGCGCACGGAGATGGACTGGGAGGTGCACCCCGACGGCCTCTACGACCTCCTCCTGCGGTTGAAGGGGGACTACGGCGACCCGGCGATCTTCATCACGGAGAACGGTGCGGCGTTCAAGGATCAGCGGGTGGAGAAGGGCCAGGTGCAGGACGACGACCGGATCGGGTACCTCGACGGCCACATCCGCGCCGCGCGGCGTGCCATCGAACGCGGGGTGAAGCTGCAGGGCTACTTCCTGTGGTCGCTGCTGGACAATTTCGAGTGGAGCTTTGGCTACCGGCAGCGCTTCGGCATCACGCACGTGGATTTCGCCACGCAGGCGCGCACGTGGAAAAAGAGCGCGGGCTGGTACCAGCGCGTCATCGCTACGAACGGCGGGGCGCTGGCATGACGAACGCGGAACGCGCCTGATCAGCGGGGCGGGCCGGTACCGGTCGCCCTTGACGGTTCGCCGTCCGCTGACCGGCATGCACGTCAGCCTGGCTCCGCCTCAGCCCGCCACCAGCACGTCGATGCCGTTCTCCTCGAGGGGCGCCCGGTCCTCGGCGCCGATGGCGTCTGTGACGATCGTGTCGATCGTATCCAGCGGCGCGAACAGCGCGAACGAGGTTCGCCCCAGCTTGCTCGAGTCGAATAACAGGATCACCTTCGCCGCGATGGACATCATCAGCTTCTTGGTCTCCGCGTGGTTGATGTCGGGCGTGCTCGCCCCCTTCTCCACGCTGAAGCTGTTGCAGGCCATGAAGGCCTTGTCCACGCTGAGGCCCGCGAGGATGTCCCGGCCTGCGGACCCGTGGATGACGGTGCAGTGGTAGTTGCGCCGCACGAGGCCGCCCATGAAGAGCACGCGTACGGTCTCCACGGACTCAAGGCACAGCGCGATGGGGAGGTCGTTGGTGACCACCGTGAGGTCGCGCCTGTGGCCGAGCAGGCGCGCGAGCTCGAGGCAGGTGGTGCACGTGTCCAGGATGATGGTGTCCCCGTCCTCGATCAGCTCCAGGGCTCGCTCGGCGATGCGCCGCTTTTCCGCGAGGTGCTGGGTCCCGCGCTGGACCATGTCCAGCTCGAGGCCGGTCT
>JAPLSM010000101.1 GCA_026398635.1 Spirochaetota bacterium
TATCGGCCCCTGGGAAACGAGGAGGTGGACAACGCGCGCCGGAAGCATTTCCGCAAGATCAGGCGCCCACGCTATTGCCGGTTTTCGGGCGAGGAGATCGACGCGGTGCTCGACGAGCTGTACGCGTTCTGCGTCGCGTACCAGGTCCCGATCGTCGCGCACTGCGGGTCCGACGGGATCGAGGCGTACCCGGGGGCGAGCTTCACGTTCGGCAGCCCGGAGCACTGGCGGCCGGTGCTCCAGCTACACCCCGGCCTGCACCTCGACCTCGCGCACTTCGGCTGGAGCCACGGCCTGCGCTACATGGACGCCCGGCAGCGCCGGCGCCGCGGCGGGAATTGGATCCGCACCATCCTCGGTATGCTCGAGGAGTTCCCGAACCTCTACACCGACGTGGCCCACCACGAGGTGGTGACCGGGGAGGCGGAGCGGAACTTCACCGAGGATTACCGGGCGATGTGCGCCGATTTCCCCGGACTCGTGCCGCAGCGGCTCCTCTTCGGCATCGACTGGCACGTCATCACCCGGATGGACGGCTTCGAGACCTTCAAGGCCGCGTACACGAGGATCCTCGGGGACAGCGGGATCTTCAGCCCTTCGGAGATCGAAGATTTCTTCGGAGGCAACGCGCTGCGGTTTCTGGGGCTGCTTCCCGTCGGGACCCCCGAGGGGTGGACCGGGAACCGCGCGCGGCTGGGGGCGTTCTACGCGGCACACGACATCGTGCCGCCCGCGTGGTTCACGTCGACGGGCTGACCGACAGCCCTGCGGGAGGCGAGAACATGACCGTCACCGTCCTGGTGGAGAACACGGCCGAAGGTGCGAACGCGGGGCTCCGCAGCGAGCACGGGCTCTCGCTGCACGTCGCGCACGGCGGCATGGCCGTCCTGCACGACACCGGCGCCTCGGGACTCTTCGCCGACAATGCCGCGGCCCTCGGGATCGACCTTGCGCGCGTCGATCTCGCAGTGCTCTCTCACGGGCACTACGACCACGGGGGCGGGCTCGAGCGTTTCTTCGAGGTGAACGACCGGGCGCCCGTCTTCCTGCGCCTCACGGCTGACGCGCCGCACTATGCGCGATCGATGTTCCGCCGGCGGGAGGTGGGGATCCCGAGGGACGTGTTCGAGCGTCACGGCGGCAGGTTCCGGTTCATCGACGCGGACACGGAGGCGACCGGCGGCGTGTTCCTGCTCACGTCGATCGGGAGGACCCATCCCTGGGTGAGGTTCAACCGGACCCTGGGCGCCCTGCAGGAGGGGAGGACCATTTGCGACGACCTCGCGCACGAGCTCGCCATGACGGTGAAGCTGCCGGACGGCCTCGCGGTCTTCACGGGGTGCGGCCACCAGGGCGTGCTGAACATGGTCGACGCTGCGCGCGCCAGGTTCCCCGGCGTTCCGATCCGGGCCGTGATCGGCGGGTTCCATCTCGGCGGGGTTGTGGGGAAAAATGTTCTCGTGGAACCCGACGAGAGCGTGCGTGGGGTTGGCGAGGGTCTCCTGGAGCGCGGCGTGCGGATGACGTGGACCGGTCACTGCACTGGCGAGCGGGCCGGAAGGATCCTGAAGGACGTGATGGGCGATCGGGTCGCGTTCCTCAGGACCGGCCTGGTCATCGAACTGTAACAGGGGGACCATGATCAGCTCCTCAACGGAACGCACGGCGGCCCGCGAAGTAGAACCCCGCGGCGCGGTCCCCACCGGTGCGAAGCCGCGCGCACGGCCTCCACGGCGACGGCCGTGCGTCCCCCTCTCGATGCGGCGTGCCTCCCCACTTGATCAAACGCAGGATGTATCGTGTCAAGAGAAGGTCTCGGTGGAGGTGGCGATGGCGCAGCAGGAACTGAGATTCGCCGTAGCCCCCGATTCCATCCCGACTCCGCTGCCTGCCATGGGACCGCATCTCAGCCCGATCATCCCTCCCTGGGTGGTCTACGGCCGTTGCTGGCAAGGCAGACGATGAAGGTTTCCCGACTCCCGCTTTACCATCAAGGAGATCAGGTAAGGCAGGCAGGAGCCTGCTGTCGGGCGAGAAATCGTTCCACGTCGGCCCGGGTATTGATGCTCGCGAACATGCTCCAGTCCGGGCTGAAACGGCGGGCGGCCTCTTCGGAAACGAACACGACCTGATCGCAGCTGCGCAGGAATCGGCTCACGCTCCGCTCGCCAAGGGCAAGTGATGCTCCCATCAAAGTCGCGCACCGCGCTGCGAAGATCGAGTTGAACGGCTCGATATGCTTGCAGCCTTCCCTCGCCGCAACCGCGGTGACCCGGCCGGTTTGCAGCAATCCTGTCATCCATTCGATGAAACGAAGGTTCGGGTGAGGCATATCGCCGGCGGTCACGTAAGCGTATTCGCTCGACGCATACGAAAGGCCCGTGAATATTCCAGCGAGCGGACCTGCGTCTTTCACGAGGTCCTGCACGACAACGAAGCCGCTCTCGGCATATAAATCAGGCGTGTTGGTCACGATGATGATTTCCGGGAACAGGGTCTGCAGCTTCCGGGCAATCGCTTTCGGAAGCGTTGTTCCTTCGCAGGGAAGAAGCTGCTTGTCGAAGCCTGCTCTGCTGCTCTTTCCCCCGCAGAGAATCACCGCCGTTCCCGCACGCTTCATGTTACGATCGTCCCGGGTCCGCTGAAGCCGCGTGCCACCTCGACAGGGAGAGCGTGCATGATGCAGGCGCGCTCAGGCCCGGTTCCCTCGGTGTCGGTGAGCATGTTCGCCGAGCCTGCCCGGTCCTCGCCGTTCTCATCCAGCTGAACCCACACGCCCTCGTGAAGGGACACCACCCCGGGCATGATGTCTTCCGTGATGGTCACGCGGATATGTACCACCCCGTTCTGGTTGAAGATGCGTGCCTCGTCTCCCGGACCAATACCGCGCCGTGCCGCGTCCGCGGGATGCATGTGCAACGCGTGGTCCGCCGGCCCCAGCGGGCTCGACCGATCGCCGAGTTGGGAATGTGTCTTCTCGGCGCGTTTCGGGGTGATAAGGCTGAGCGGGTGGCGCGCATCCGCGCCTCGGTCGCGCCAACCGGGGAGCGCGGGGAAGCCCGTCACCCGCGCGTAGCTTTCGCTTTCGATCTCCACCTTCCCCGAGGGGGTGTCAAGCGGATGCCCTGTCGGATCGGAGGCAAAATCCTCGAGCCCCACGCGCTCCTGCTCGGCGGCAAGATAGATGCCCGTGCGCCGGAACTCCTCGTGATCCGGCACTTCGGATGCTGCAAGGAAAGCATCGATCCATTGCGCCGCACTCCGCCCGCCGCAGAACTCGCTGCCTGCCCCCATGAGATTGGAAAGATCGCAGTAAATGTCATAGTCCGAACGAGCCGAACCGACCGGCGGGAGCGCTGCCGGCTTATAGAGAAGGTAGTTGCCCAGCCAGGGAATCCCGATGTCTTCTTTTTCCAGCGGGGATGCTGCCGGAAGAACCACATCGCAATGACGCGCCGTCGGTGTGAGAAACAGCTCGTGGCAGACCGCGAAATCCAGGGCTTCGAACGCGGCCATGCTTTTTCGCACACCGCCTCCCTGGTTGAGGAAGTTCCCCCCCGCCAGGTAGACGGCATGGATGTCCGTGGGATAGCCGCCGCTTGTCCCCTGGAGGATCGCGTCAGGCCAGCGGAGAACCGGGATGGATGGCTGGCCGGGAGACATCATCGCGCTCATCGTGCCGACCCGCAGCGTTGGGAGGCTATTGTTCAGGGATCCCGTCGAGCCTCCCCGGGCCCCGAAGTTTCCGGTAGCCAGCTGCAGTGCCGCCGTCAGTCGGTACGTCTCCTCCCCGGCAGAAACCCTCTGGATGGAAAAGCCGGGGATGAGCATGGCCGGGTGCGCGGCGGCATAGGCGTGCGCGAAGCGGCGGATCTCCGCGGCCGGCACCCCGCATATCGTTTCCGCCCACTCGGGGGTTCGCGGCGTGCCGCCATCCTGCCCGAGGACCGAACGCGCGAGGGAATCGAAGCCGGTGGCGATAGCGCCAATGCGGGTGAGGTCGACGAGACTCTCGCTCAAGAGGACGTGGAGCACCGCGAGCATGAGGGCCGCATCGGTCCCCGGGCGGCACGGTATCCACCAGGTGGCGGCATGTTTGACAGTCGTGGTGCGCCGCGGGTCGATGGCGATGATCGGGACCCCGCGCTGCTTCGCTTCGAGCAGGCGCCTCGGCATCTCCGAGCCTAGCCGGGTATCCAGCAGGTTCGCCCCCCAGAGGATGATCATGGCCGAGGATTTCATGGTGGCGGCGTCGGTTCCCGATTCATTCCAGCGCGAGCCGAAAAGGTACGGCAGGACCGCCTGCGCCGCGCCCTTGCTGTAGTTCCCGGAAAAAACGGTGCAGCCGCCCGTGACGTTGAGAAATCGTTTCGTGAGGGCCTGGGAGCCGTGGAGAGCGCCAACGCAGCCGCTGCTTGCCAGGGAGAGCACGGAGGCGGCGCCGTGCTTTGCACGGATGTCGCCCAGGCGGGCGGCGATCAGCGCAAGGGCTTCCACCCAACCCGCCTCCCGGAATAAGCCGGAGCCGCGTGGCCCGGTGCGGATCAACGGCTTGGTGAGTCTGTCCGGGGCGTAGTGTTCCTTTACCAGGTCGAAGCCGCGGCGGCAGGCCTTGATAAAGTGCCCGCCGGCGGGGTTGGCGAGAACCCGCAGTCCCCGCCCGCCCTCGATCTCGAGGAGAAGGGGACATGCACCGCCTCCGCAATCCTTGCCGCAGAATACCGGGACGCTTTTCATTGTGGGCCGACGGTACAGGGACAGCGCCCGGCAGTCAATCGAAGGCTGGCGGTACGACGTCGAAGCCGCTTCATCGGCAGCCATTCACTCACTGATTCGCGGAAGCCCGACCAGAAGCAGGATCGGGCCGGCAAAATGATAGAAGTGGTTGCAGTCCTCCGTGTCGCCGGAATCCCCATTTCCGTCCCGACTCCCTGCTCCTGCCGACCTGTTGGGGACCCGGGATCAGCACCAGCGATCCGACCATCGGGGAGAACGTTTGATCGTCGCCTTCGAAGGGACAACATCGGCCAGGAAGAGTTCGGGGCATTCCTCCGCGAGGTCCTTGAAAAATGCATTAGCGAACGGCAGGGCGCGGGACCTTTAAAAGTTCAAGTCGGATCTCGATCGCGAGTTCAGGCGATTGGGTCAGTGGCAGGCAAGGTTGAGGGGATGTACTCAAGGGAATGCCATACTTGATCCTGTTTTTTACCAAGATGCGCAAAACCATCAAATCATTGGCGTACGCGTACGCGGACGCCGACTCCGAAGGCTTCCTGCCAAGGCCGGTCCCCGTGGCGGCAATGATCGGCGACTCCCACGCCGCGGCATTTGGCGAGGGCTGTACGGTGCCCGGCGTGGCGGGAGACGGTGCGGAAGATCCTGCAGGACCCCGTGCGAGCCGCGTGAGGAGCCGTCAGAGTCGGGCGGTGTCCCGGGGCTCCGTCAGAGCTGGGTGGCGTTGAACGTGTCGCCCTGCTCGATGTCGCCGGTGTCCAGCCCCTTGCGGAACCAGCGGACGCGCTGCGCGGAGGTGCCGTGGGTGAACGCGTCCGGCACGACGTAGCCCTGCTGCTTCTTCATGATGCGGTCGTCGCCGACCGCACTGGCCGCGTTGAGCCCCTCCTCGATGTCCGCCGTGTCGATGAACCCCTGGGTCTTTCGGGCGTAGTGGGCCCAGACGCCGGCCAGGAAATCAGCCTGCAGCTCGAGCCGGACCGACAGCGCGTTGGACTGCGTCTCGCTTGCCCGCTGCTGCAGGCTCGAGACCTCGTCCATGATGCCGAGCTGGTTCTGAATGTGGTGGCCGACCTCGTGGGCGATGACGTAGGCCAGGGCGAAATCGCCCGGGGCGTCGAGCTCGCGCTGCATGTCTTCGAAGTAGGCGAGGTCGAGGTAGACTTTTTCGTCCCCGGGGCAGTAGAACGGGCCGACCGACGCGCCGGCGTAGCCGCAGGCGGACTCGACCTGGTCCGTGAACAGGACGAGCTTTGGCTCCCGGTAGGTCCGTTTCATCGCCTTGAACTGCGCGCCCTAGACGTCCTCGATGTCGGCCAGGACGACGGAGACGAAGTCTCCCATCTCCTGGTCTTTCGCGTTGAGCTCCCCGCTCGATTCGGTCGTCGAGGTCGCCGTGCCGCCCTGCAGGCCCTGCGTGATCCTGGAGAGGTCGCCGCCGAAGATGAGGTACAGGACGATGAGCGCGACGCCGTCCAGACCGCCCCCGACTGCGATGCGACGGCCGCCGCCCCCCCGGCTCCTCTGCGGTCTTCGACGTTGGTGCTTCTCCGCCTGCCCTGCCATTGCATGATTTCGCTCCTTCTCCCCGGGGGCGCAGAAGCGGCACGTCGTGCGCCCGAAGCGATCGTAGCGAGGACGGAACCGGCTCGTCAAGGAAAGCGGCGGGAAGGAAACCGGCTGACGCTGTCCGGAGGAGCCGCCGGCGCCCAGAACCCGGATCAGGCGAAGGCGAACACCGGCGGGAAAACCACTACGACCACGGCGCACCACCCGAAGAGCACGGGCAGGTACCGGGACTGCCACCGCTCGATACCGGTGAAGGTTCCGCGGCCGGCGAGGAAGCGCAGCGTGTACATGGCCAGGCCGGCGAGGTCGGCGAGCAGCACGACGTTCAGCCCGAGCAGCGCCGCCCGGTTCGGCGACCAGCCGAACGACAGGATACGGCCGATGATGGAGGCGAGTGCGATCGCGTCGACCGCCGCGGAGCACGCGATCAGCGCCAGGTTCAGCCAGTCCGTCCACTCGCGCCGCTCCGCCGCGCGCCGGGCGGTGAGGTTGTAGATCACCAGCGCCAGCACGAGGACCAGCATCACGTTGAAGGCGAATAGCGTGTCCCGGTCGGAGAGCGGGCTGCGGTGCAGGGCCGCCATCACCGCGAGGAACGCGATCATGGTCGCGAGGAAGAGGGGGGTGAAGATGCGCGACAGCACCGGAGCGATGTTCTCCACGATGCTCTTCTTGGCGTTCACCAGGAACACGGCGACCACCGGGGCCGCGACCATCCCTCCGATTCCCACTGTCTCGAGGTAGGACTGCCGGATGTCCAGGCCGACTGCCGAGAACATCGCGATGGTGAAGGCGGTCAGGACCGCCCCGCCGCAAAGGATGAGGGTGCCGTAGATGAACGCTTCACCGGTCGCGCGGAGGAAGTCCATCCGGGCGCCGTCGTCCCGCCACCGTCCGGCCGTGTAGGCGAGACCGACGACAAGCCACAGCATCACCGGAAGGTGCAACGCCGCCAGCACGAGCGTCTGCCGGTCCGGGGCCGGCCAGGGGTAGAGGTTCACCAGGAGACCGGCGGCCGCGAACAGCACGGCCGCGACGACCAGCAGAAAGGGCTTCGGCCGGCTGCGGACTGCGTAGTAGACGGCCACCAGCGGCATGAAGAACAGGCTGAGGTTCTTCATCCAGGGCACGGACGTACTGCTGTGGTACAGGTCGGCTCCGAACAGACGGGGGACCTGAGCGAGGAGGGCTGCCGCGAGTGCCAGGGCGGCGACCAGGATGAGCTCGCGACGCAGGTGCCGTCGATCTCCCTCTGTGAGGGCGTCGAAGGGCATGCCGCGCCACGGCTCTCCGTGCACCTTCGCGTACTCGGCGGCCAGCGCCTCGGGACGGCCGATCCGGCGTTCGGCCACGAGGAAGGCCTCCTCGCCGTTCAGGCCGACCTTCACCAGGCCGTCGATCTCCTCCCGAAGATGACCTTCGAGCTCGACGATGTCTTCGGCCCGGAAAGCCCCCCGCGATCGCAGGCCATCGGTCCACGCGCGCACGCTGTCCTCGAGGTCGAACATGAGGTCACCTCCCCTGGTCCAGGAACGTCCGACGCAGCGCCGAGAGCACGGCGTCCCACTGCCCCCGCTGGGAATCCAGCTCCGCGAGGCCTTCGCGCCGGATGCGGTAGTACTTGCGCCGCCGCCCGTTCTCCGCGTCTCGCCACGCCGAGGAGACGAGCCCCTGCGCCTCGAGCCGGTGAAGCACGGGGTACAGCATGCCCTCGGTCCACTGCAGCCGGCCCTCGGAAAGCTCGGACACCCGCCGTATAATGGCGTAGCCGTAGGAGTCCCCCTCGCGGAGAATCGACAGCACGAGGGGGACGGCCGAGGCGGCGACGAGATCCTTGGAGATGGGTACTGCCGGCGGGTCCCGCTCAGGCATAGAAGTACTATACATAGAACTTCTATGCCTGTCAAGTCATAAGTAAAGGGTGGGGTAGACGCTGACAACCGGGGTGGCGTGGGCGTGGACAGCAAGGGGCAACCGGTTGGTCGGGGCGTGACCGGCTGAAGAGACCCGCCCTTTCTTCGGAGGACTACTTGCGGAAGACCTGCCCCGGGATTATCCTTCGTGCAACTCCGATCGGGCGGATGCCCGCAAGCGTCATCGATTTCCGGGGGGTAACCAGCGACCTAACGGAGGGGAGGAGTGAGCCGTATGAACACCAGACTGCCCGTTGCCGCAGCCCTGATCGTCATGGTGCTTCTCGTGGTGAGCTGTCCATCTCCAGGTCCCGATCTTGAGACGGTGGCGACACCCCAGTTCACTCCGGCCGCCGGTGCCTATGTTACGGATGAGAACGTGACGATCACCTGCCCGACGTCGGGTGCGACCATCTACTACACGACGGACGGCTCTACGCCGAACACCTCCTCGTCGGTTTTTTCGACCCCGATCGCCGTAGCCGGCGACGGCACCTCTATGACGATCAAGGCCATCGCAGTCAAATCGGGCATGACGACGAGCGCCGTGGCCTCGGCAGACTATGGGATCTTCTACCAGGTCGCCACGCCCGTGATCAGCCCCTCGACCCATGATCACTTCCAGGCCTTCTACGTCACGATCACGGACGCCACTCCGGGAGCGACCATCTACTACACCACCGACGGCTCGCCGGCCACCACCTCCTCGACGGTGTACTCGGTATCGATTCCCGTTTCCGGCGACGACACTACCTGGACAATCCGGGCCATCGCCGATCGGTCTGGCTTCCCGACGAGCTCGGAGGCGTTAAGGACGTACTGGGTCCGGTACATCTACACTGCGGGATGGTATTACCAAGGCACGCGCTACTATCCGTGCTACTGGATGGGCACCAACCGGACCGTGATCGACAACGGCACCGCCTTCGATGCCGAATCGAACTCCGTGTGGGTAGACGGAAACGGGAACGTCTTCACGTGCGGATGGCGGAAGGTGCAGCCCTACAAGTGGGCCGTGCGGACCTTCGGCTCCAACCTGTTCTACATCAACGATTCTCTCCTCTATGATGCTGAAGCCACCTCCATCTGGTATGACGGCAGCTACCAGTACACCGCGGGCTGGTACGAGAACGGCTCGACACGGATCCCCTGCTACTGGAAGGATGCGGGACGGACCGATCTGCCGTACGGCACCGGCGGGACGGCTTCCTCGATCTATCTCTCGGGCGCCGATATCTACACTGCGGGCGACAACAACGGCGGAACCCCCTCGTTGGCTGCCTGCTACTGGAAGAACACCACGAAATACGACCTCCCCTCCGGAACGGTCAGGGCCCAGGCGTTCTCGATATTCGTCAATGGAAGCACGATCTACACGGCCGGGTATTACAATGATGCGTCGAAGTCCATCCCCTGCTACTGGACGGGAACCACGAAAACTGATCTCGCCGGTGACGGCTCGCACGACGCGGTCGCCTGGTCGGTGTGCGAGTCCAGCGGGACGGTCTACACCGCCGGCTCGTACCTGGACGGTACGAAGAGGAATGCATGCTACTGGACGGGAACCACGAGAACCGAACTCGCCGGCGACGGCACGCACGACGCGGATACCAGCGCGATACGTGTGCTCGGCAGCTACATCATCGTCTCGGGCAGCTACATGACTGCTTCGGCCCGGATTCCCTGCTTCTGGGTCGTCGTCCCCGGGGTGAGCAACACGCGCTACGATCTGGATATCGGTTCGTCCGTGAACGGAATGACCAAGTCGCTGTACATCGTGCCGTGATCCTCGGACAGGCGGATCGGGCCGGCTAACCGCGACGGGACGAACGCCGCGCCCGCGGGGCGGGGGCGAGCAGCAATGGGCGCTTGCACAGGCTCGCGACCCGGCTCGCGACGCTTCCGGTGAACAGGGCACGGGCGCCGCTCCTGCCGTGCGTGGCGAGGGCCACGAGATCGGCCTCCACCTCGGCGGCGGCCCGCACCAGCATGCGCACGGGGTCGCCGCGCAGCACCCGGGCATCCGCGCGCACGCCCGCCTTCTCGAGCGCCGAGCAGCGCTTCGCGACCAGCCTCTCCGCGTCCCGGGCCGACTGGTCGAGAAGCGCCGCCGTGGTCGACGGCAGCAGGCGCCCGGTGAGCATCCAGCGGCCGAGTCGCAGACCGAAGGACGGCACGATCATCACGAGATGCACGACCGCGCCGAAAGCGCGCGCCAGCTCGGCCGCGGCACCGATCGCCGCCTCTCCGTGCCGGGGATCGGCGTCGAGGGCGAGCAGGATCGAGCGGAACGACTGCTCGCCCCGAGATCCGGCCGCCGGTGGCCGCAGCACAAGCACGGGCACCGAGCCGGCGTTCACCAGCTGCTGGGCTACGCTGCCCATCACCGCGCGCCGGCTGCCGCCCCGGCCGTGCGTACAGAGCACCACGAGGTCGTGGCCGAACTCCCTCTCGTGCTCTGCGAGGGCCCGGGCCAGGCCGCCGGCGTCGCCTTCGTGCACGTGCCAGGAGGCGTGCATCTCCCGGGCCATCGCCCGGCGCGCGACTCCCGCGAGATAGGTTTCAGCATCCATCCGGTCGACGAGGTGCCGCTCGCCGTGGGCCCGGGCGGGGGCTCTGCGCTCGACCACGTGCAGCAGGGTGACGGAAGCCTTCAGGCTGCGCGCGAGGGCCGCGACCGCGGGCAGCACGCTCTCCGCGAGCCGGGATCCGTCCAGCGGCACCACGAAGTGCCGGTAGGCTGCCGCGGGCAATTTATCTGGCATGGACTACCCTCCGGTGAAAGTCCGGTAGATCAGGTAGAGGTCCATCGCGACGACGAGGCCGGCGACGAGCCCGACCGCCGCGGTCGTGATCCGACGGTTCGCCAACGGCCCCATCAGCCGCCGGTCGGCCGTGAACAGCACGAGGGGAATGATCGTGAACGGGAGGCCGAAGCTGAGCATCACCTGGCTTATCACCAGGGTGCGCGTGGGGTCCAGACCGAACGCGATGACGAGGAGTGAGGGGGCGAGCGTCACCAGCCGGCGCAGCCAGACCGGCACGTGCCGCTCGAGAAAGCCCTGCATGTTCACCTGCCCGGCGCTTGTGCCCACCGTGGACGACGACAGCCCCGAGGCCAGCAGCGACAGCGCGAAGACCGTGCCGGCCGCCCGGCCCAGCAGCGGCTCGAGGGTGCGGTGCGCCTCCTGGATGGTCCCGACTCCGGTGAGGCCGCCGCGGTGGAAGGTGGAGGCGGCCATCACGAGCATGGCTGCGTTTACGAACCCGGCCACGCCCATGGCCACGACCACGTCGACGATCTCGTAGCGGAAGAGGCGTCGCTTGCGCTCGCGGCCCCTGACCTTGATCCGTCCCTGGGTGAGCGCCGAGTGCAGGAAGATCGCATGGGGCATCACCGTGGCGCCGAGGATGCCTGCCGCGAGCAGGACGCCCTCCGGCCCGGGTAGCTGCGGCACCACCGCGTGGCGGAGCACGAGCCCCCAATCGGGCCGGTCGAGGATGGTCTCAACGAGATAGCTCAGGGCAATAATGCCCACGAAGCCAGTGATGACCGCTTCCAGGGGACGGAAGCCGTAGCGCTCGAGGGCGAGGATCAGGAACGTGGCCGCGGCCGTGAGGATGCCGCCGACGATCAGGGGGAGGCCGAAGAGGAGGTTGAATCCGAGCGCCGCGCCCAGGAACTCCGCCAGGTCGGTGGCCATGGCCACCAGCTCCATGAGGACCCACAACCCCCACGTCACCGCGCGGGGGAAGCGCAGCCGGCACATCTCCGCGAGGTTGCGGCCCGTGGCGATCCCGAGCTTCGCCGACAGCGTCTGGATCAGCATGGCGGCGAGGTTGCTTGCGAAGATCACCCAGATCAGGGTGTAGCCGAACTCGGCGCCTGCCTGGATGTTCGTGGCGAAGTTGCCGGGATCGACGTAGGCGATGCTCGCGATGAAGGCCGGGCCGAAGAACGGCAGCAAACGCCGCAGTAGTCCCCGGCCCCCGCGGCCGCTGAGGACCTCCCGCGCGGCCGCCGCGGTGCCGCCCGTGCTTCGCGCTCCGCGCTTCCTCACGTTGGCACGTTTCCGCTGTGAGCTCATCGGGCCACAATCAGCGGCAGGGCGATGCCGCGCGGCGCCGCGATGGAGCGGGGCTCCCACACGGGGTCGAACTTTTCCTTGAACGAACGCAGGCCCGCGAAGTTGTAGAACCGGCCGCCGCGGTGGGTGAGGATGTTGGCGGCCCGGCTCCACAGCGAGGCGAGCTCGTGGGGGGGGAGGCCCGCCAGCGGAGCCACGCCGAGGTTGAACCATCGGTACCCCCGAGACGAGCACCAGAGCATCATTCGGGCGGATCGCTCGGCGAGCCACTTGTGCGCGGAAGCCGCCAGATACCTCAGGACCGTGGCCGCTGCGGCGAGCAGGATCGACGAGCCGGGAAAGCCGCGGATGTCGTCGGCGATCTCGCGGGGGTGGAAGGAGCGCAGCTCGCGGTACAGGAACCAGGGCGCGACGCCGAAGACGAGCACCCCGGCGGCCATGCCGAGGCGCTTCAGCAAGCTGCGGGCCGCGCTGCCCGGCCGCTCCGCGTCAGCCATGCCGCCTACTATAATCGCATCGCCTCGAAGGGCTCAAGGCACGGCGGCTCCCAGGAGCCGCGGCCGGCAGCTTGAGCAGGACACGCGGAAGCCGTAGGGTGGAACCCGTGCGGAGCGCGCGGTGATCAAGTACATCGGCTCGAAGCGCACGCTCGTCCCGGCGATCCTCGAGGTTGTTCGCCGCGTCGACGGCGCGCGCTCGGTGCTCGATCTCTTCTCGGGCACTTCGCGCGTCGGACACGCGCTCAAGGCCGCGGGTTACCGCGTGCTCGCGAACGACCACAACGCCTACGCGGCGACGCTGGCGCGGTGCTACGTGCAGGCCGATGCCGGCGACGTGCTCGGTGCCGCGAGGATGCTGGTGGGCGAGTTCAACGCGTTGGGAGGGTCGCCGGGCTGGTTCACCGACACCTACTGTGTGAAGTCGCGGTTCTTCCAGCCGAAGAACGGGGAGCGGATCGATGCGATACGCGAGGCGATCGCCTCCCGGGGGCTCGAGCCCGAGCTCGAAGCCGTGATGCTCGTCTCGCTGATGGAAGCGGCGGACCGCGTCGATTCGACCACCGGTCTTCAGATGGCGTACCTCAAGGAGTGGGCGCCGCGCGCGCACAACGATCTGGAGCTGCGCGTGCCCGATGTCCTGCCTCGGGCCGCGAACGGGAAAGGCCATGCGACCTGCCTCGATGCACAGGACGCGGCCCGGGCGCTCGAGGCGGACGTCGCCTACATCGATCCGCCGTACAACCAGCACTCGTACCTTGCCAACTACCACATCTGGGAGTCCCTGGTCCGCTGGGACAAGCCT
Source organism: Spirochaetota bacterium (assembly GCA_026398635.1). Lineage (GTDB taxonomy): Bacteria > Spirochaetota > Spirochaetia > SZUA-6 > Fen-1364 > JAPLSM01. The sequence goes on from JAPLSM010000101.1 coordinate 13,607, forward strand.
GAAGTGTACGGGATCGCGTGCAAGCGGGTGGATGTGAGGGAACGGCGAAGCGTCTTCAACTCACGCCCGAAGTCCGCGGATGCCCTCCGGCGCCTTCTTGATGCGGTCCGTGCCACGGTGCTGGTCGTGTCGTTCAGCAATGAGGGGTATGTGGCGCGGAACGCGATGGAGGCGATGCTCTCGTCCCTCTGGGACGGCTCCGGCAAGGTCAGCACCATCGAGAATGATTTCAAGCGGTACGTCGGCGCGCAGATCGGTATCTACAATCCGCAGGGGCGGAAGGTGGGGACGGTGAGCCACCTGCGGAACACCGAATACCTGTACGTCGTCGCCCGACCTTAATTCACGATGTTCGGGTCGACCCGGGTGACCAGGTCGATGAACGCCTCGTCGAGCTGCCGGCGTACGGCCCGGGCAGCCGGTTCCCCGAAGCTCCCGCGGATCCGCCGGAGGGCCTCGTTCACCCATTTGCCGAGCGGCGCCTTGAGTGTGAAGGCGAGACGGTTCATGCGGCGGTGGTGGAAGAACTGCTCGGGGTCGTTCATCTGACGTCCGGGGTCGCTTCCTTGTCGGCACGCGCCACCGATAATCATGAGCATGGAGTCCGTGGCCGATGGCTCTAACGCAGTGCCGTCGGGTACGGCTGCGGCGAGGCGTCAACCGCCGTGGTTCAAGTGATCTTCAGCACGAATGCGTGATCGCACGGCTTGCGTGCCGGAGCGTCAACGAGGAGTCCCTCTTTCAGCCGCGACCACCGGAGGGACCCATTGCCCAGGAGCTCGACGTTTCGGATTTCACCGGGCGCGTTCTTTGAACCTGCCGCCAGCGTCCGTACAACCCAGCGTCCCGTCTCGGGCCAGTCCATCACGACCGCGTACAGCGCGCCGGAGCCCGATGTGAACCGCACGTCCGCGGAGGTGAAGGGCGTCCGTTTCGCGTCCGTGAACGCCCCCGTGGCGACCTGGGTGGGACCCTCGCCGTGGACCTTCCACGGCCGGGTGCCGTAGATCGCCTCACCGTTCACGCGCAGCCAGTCGCCGATCCCGAGCAGGATCGCCTCCTCGGGCTCGCTTATCGTGCCGTCGGGGCGCGGACCGATATTGAGCAGCAGTACGCCGTTCTTCGACACGATGTCCACGAGGTCCTGTACGATGTCGCCGGCGCTCTTGTAGTCGTGGTGACGGATGTAGCCCCAGGAGTTCCTCGACACCGAGGTGTCGGTCTGCCAGAGCACGGGCCAGATGTCCGAAAGCTGGCCACGCTCCACGTCGAGCACCGCGGTGCCCTCAGGGAAGGCGCGGTGCTTGTAGTTGATCGCCACGCCCTTCCCCCACTCCGCCGCACGGTTGTAGTAGTAGGCCGCGAACCGCTGCAGCCAGGGTTCCCAGGCAGCCTCCTCGATCCACCAGTCGAACCAGAACACCTGGGGTCGGAACCGGTCGACCAGGTCGCAGCAGCGGCAGAGCCAGTCCTCGAGGTGGGCTTGATCGGGCGGCTCCTCCTTCGGCCTGGCGGGGCCATAGAATTCCTGCCACCGGGGGTCGTTCACGTCGGACTCGAAATGCCGACCGCCTTCCATGAAGAACCAGTGCTCTGCCCGGTGGCTGGAGAGGCCGAAGACGAGGTCGCTCCGACGGACTTCTGCGGCGAGGTCGCGCAGCACGTCGCGTTTCGGCCCCATCGTCGCGGCGTTCCAGGTCGAGAAGGGGCAGTCGTACATCGCGAACCCGTCGTGGTGCTCGGCCACGGGAACCACGTAGCGCGCGCCGGCCCTGCGAAAGAGCTCGGCCCAGCGCGCGGGGTCGAACCGCTCCGCCGTGAACAGGGGGATGAAGTCCTTGTAGCCGAAGCGCGCGTGCGGGCCGAAGGTCTTCACGTGGTGCTCGAACTCCCAGGTCCCCTGCCGGTACATGTTCCGGGGATACCATTCGTTGCCGACCGCCGGTACCGCGTACACGCCCCAGTGGATGAAGATCCCGAACTTGGCGTCCTTGTACCACGCCGGGATGGTGTACCCCTCGAGCGATCGCCAGTCTGCCCGAAAGGGGCCCCTGCCGATCACTGCGTCGATGTGTTCGAGGAAAGCTTTCTTCTCCATGCCGCCTCTCCGCAGGCAACGCTACCATCGCCAGACTCTCCTTGACAGCCCCCCGGGCGCCCGGGGTACGATCGGCTCATCATCCACCCCCAGCCGTTCCTGTTCGAAAGGAGACCCAGGTGAAACGGAACCGTTTCCTCGTCCTGTCGGTGCTCCTCGC
>JAPLSM010000140.1 GCA_026398635.1 Spirochaetota bacterium
CTTCGGTCGACGTGATCCAGTGGCCGATGGTCTTCTGCGCGGTCGTGGTCGTGAAGTCGTGGAAGCGCAGCTTCAGGACCGCGGTCTTCGACTGCCATCCCTCGTCGAGCATCCGGAAGGCCACCTGGTGGCAGAGTTCGAGCAGCGCACGCTCGACCGACGAACGGTCTTTCCGGTCCGTCTCGAAGGTGGTCTCGGCCGATAGCGACCGGCTCTGCGGCTCCTCGCCGAAGATGCCCGGGTCGATACCATGCGACGCCCGGCAGAGGAAGGCTGCGATGCCCTTCCCGAGGAGGCCGGCGAGCTCGGGCTCGGACAGTGCGCGCAATTGCGCCATGGTGCTGATGGCGAGCTCGGAGAGGCGTTCGAGGGTCTTCGCGCCGACCCCCCACAGGTCCTTCAGCGCCAGGCCCTCCAGGAACCCGTCGACCCCCACGACGGTCACCTCGCGAAGCCCGTCGGGTTTTGCCGAGTTCGTCACCAGCTTGGCCACGAACTTGTTCGGCCCGATGCCCACGGTGATGGCGAGTCCGGCTTCGCGCCGCACCTCCGCCTTCAGCCGGGCCCCGGTCGCGAGTGGGGGACCGAAGAGGCGTTCCGTTCCCGTCATATCGAGGAACGCCTCGTCGACGGAGATCTGCTGCAGGTGCGGCGTAAAGCGCTCGAGGATGGCCATCACCCCGCGGGAGACTTCGAGGTACCGCTCCATGCGCACGGGGAGGAACACGGCCTGCGGGCAGCGGCGGTGCGCCTGGGAAATGGGCATGGCCGAGTGCACGCCGAACTTCCGGGCCTCGTAGGAGCAGGCGGACACCACTCCCCGGTGACCGGGCAGGGCGCCCACGATCACGGGCCGGCCCGCGAGCGACGGTTCGTCGAGAACCTCGACCGAGGCGTAGAAGGCGTCGAGGTCCACGTGGAAGACGACGGGCGGCACCCGGTTCACGTGGGAATGTCCACCCGCGCGAAAATGCGGACGCGTTCCTCGACCCGGCTCGACGGCACCGAGAACCGGACATCCAGCAGCGGGCTGTCGAGCTCCAGCTCGAGATCCAGCCGGTAGGCGCCGCCCTCGGGCACCGTCAGGCCGAGCGACAGGGGCGAAGGCGGAAAGGCGCCCGCGAGCAGGCGGTAGCGTCCCGCCTCCTCGCGAACGAAGGGGAACGTGCAGTCGTAGAGCACGAAATCGGTCCCGCCGCTCAGCACCGCGGTGAGCCGCCGCACGGGCGCGGGCGCGCTGATCGTGAGAGTCACGTTCACCCGCCCCAGGGATGCGGTCGACTGCGCACTCACCGCGACGGAAGCTTTCGACGGTGCGAGATCGATGGACGCCTCGCGCCCCGGGACGACCATCGTGCGTTCCCCGTCGCGATCGGTCACCGTCACCGCGCGGAGCGGCACGGGACTGGAAACCGCAAGCCGGCTGGCGCCGTTCGCGTCGATCGCCTGCTCCACCGTGACGGGCCGGGGCGACGACGGCGAGAACGGCGACCACAAGGCTGCCCAGGCTCCCAGGCCGACGGCCGCGGCCGCCGGCAGCACGAGCGCGAGCACGCCGAGCACCCGGCGGCCGGGCTCGCGCCGGCCGGGCCGGACGGGGAGCGCCAGGCCGATGCGCAGGAGGAAAAGGAGAAACGGGAGTGCGAGGACGGCGATCAGCAGGTTGCCCCACCAGCGGGAGAAGAGCAGGAACCGGGAGAGGGGCAGTGACGGGGAGGAAAGAGCCTCCACGAAACCGGCGATGATAAGGAGGGCGGACGGAAGGAAGAAGGCGAGCTTGGCCATACGGCTGCGGGCCCGCGAGGCCAGGAACACCCAGCAGAACGCCCAGAGGAAGGGGAAGGTGAGCGAAACGTCGATCGCCAGAACGACGAGCACGTCGACGAGCAGCAGCAGCAGCGCGGCTGCCGACAGGAGGCTCGCGTGCCGGTCGATGCCGAGACGGGCGAGGGGGAGCACGGCCGCGAAGGCGAGCAGTGTGGCGGCCGCCAGCTTGGCGGCCAGGAAGACGCCGGGACGCCAGGTCCACAGCGTCGGGAACGCGCGAAGGGCGAGCAAGCCCTCGAGGCCGAGTGTGGCCGCGACCAGTGCGGCGACCGCGAGGCCGAGCAGGGGCAGCAGCACCCAGCCGGTGCGGGCAAGTGCGCGCGCATACTTCTTCAACCCTCGAGCGAACACGAGCGAGAACAGCAGCAGCAGGGCGAGCAGGCCGGCGACCACCGAGACCCAGACCGCCTCGCCCGCCACGAGCGTGCGGCCGCCGGCCGTGATCGGCAGGTAGTGGTTGTCCCATTCGTCCTCGAGTCCGTCGGCGCTCAGCGCGAGGAACCGGTCGAGGAATGCCGCCAGCACCGCGGCCGAATCCGCTGCCGGCGCCACGGACGGTTCCCCCGAATCCTCGAGCGCCACCGCGGGAATCCCGGCCTTCAGCCACGGTTCGACGATGGTCGGTTGACCGCCGAGCCCGAGCCGGTCGACGGCGAGCTCGCCGGCCCTCAACCGGTACGGCACGCCCGCATCCGCCAGCGCCGCAGTGCTGCGCGCGACCAGCCACCCCGGGCTTCCCACCCCCCGGCCGGAAGCCCGCACGAGCACCGGCGAAGAGCCGGTCGTCAGCCCGAGGTAGAGGACCGCCACGCGCTGGGTGGGCTGGAAGTCGCGCAGGAAGAGCGCGCTGCCCATCGGGTAGCCCTCTCCGTCGCCGTACTCCGCGCCGAGGAACAGTACCGTCAGCGTTACTGCCGGCACCTGTTCGCGCGAGCGGCGCAGGAGCTCGAGCGCGAGTGCCACGTTGATATCGCCGGATGCCCCGGGCCCGGCACCGGCGGAGTGGTTCAGCGGCGCCACGACGAGCAGGGTATCGGCGAGCCGGCCTTCGATGCGGGCGGACAGGCAGGACGAGTACGAATACCCTTCCGCGGATTCGTCGAAGTCGAACCGCGTGGCCGCGATCCCAGATTCGGCGAGCCGTGCGCTGAGGTGAGCCAGCAGGCCCGCCTCGCCGGACGATCCCTCGGGACGGGGGAAAAATGCGGCAACCGCGGCGAGATCGCGCGCGAGCGTGTCGCTACCGGCGGGCGCAGCTGCGGCCGCGCGGTATGCGGCGAGGAGGAGCAGGACGGCGAGCAGACGCCTCATGAGCGGCCACAGCATAGGGGGCCGCGCCGCCCGCGTCAAGAAAGCGCAGCGGAGAACCGCGCTTGGCCTCTCGGCACGTGCTGTCGCGATGCGACGCTGCTGAGCGTCGCAGGAGTGGCTGCCGGTTCACCATGCGGCTCTCGCAACACTGCGACTCTGCGTGGCAGCGTCGCAGTGTTGCTGTCGCCGTTCGCCATCTCGCCCGCAGGGCGAAATGGCTGTCCTTGTGCCCGGCCCGTTGAACGACTATACTGGGCCGCGGTCCTCGTATGGATGTCCTGCCTGAGATCCTGAGCCGACACAGCGTCAGATCGTTCGCACCGAAACCGATCGAGAAGGACCAGGTTGAGCGCATCCTCGAGGCCGGCCGGCTCGCCCCGTCCGCGAAGAACCGCCAGGAGTGGCGGTTCGTGGTCGTGCAGAAGAAGGAGACGCGCGAGCGCATCCAGGAAGCCGCGTTCGGGCAGGAGCACGTCGGCCAGGCCGCGGCCATCATCGCGGTGTGCACCACCAACATCGACTACCGCATGCCGAACGGTCAGCTATCCTACCCGGTTGACCTCGCCTTCGCCGCCTGCCAGATGACGCTCCAGGCCGTGCACGAGGGGCTGGGCACCTGCTGCGTGAGCACCTTCGACGAGCAGGAGGTGCGCGAGATCCTCACCGCCCCCTTCTCCATGCGCGTGGTGCTCCTCCTGCTCGTCGGCCACCCCCGGGATCCGGTCGAGGCGGAGCCCGGCCCCCGCAAGCCGCTGAAGCAGGTTTCGTCGAAGGAGCACTGGTGACCATCCCGGCGCGATGCTCTACCTGCTGATTGCGCTCTGCAGCCATTCCCAGCTCGTACGCCTGCGCAGCGACTCCCTGCCGGGGATCGAGGAGGGCCTCCGTAACCTGCTGTCGGGCTCGCACGCCCGGGTGACGTGGCGCGCGGGAGGGAGCCTGCTCGCCGCCTGCGACCCCGAGGCCGGGCATGCCGCCTATCTCGCGCTGAAGGTCCTCGACAGTCTGCGGAAGCAGCGCGAGTCCCTGTTCGGCTTCTCCCTCGTGCTGGAGGAACTGCCCGCAGCTCCGGACGACCTGGAAGCCCGCCGGCTGGCCGACGAAGCGCTGGCCCTTCACCCCGAGGAGGAACTCTGGTTGTCCCCGGCCGCCGCGCGTCTTTTCGACGGCGTGCTGGAGACCCGCCCGCACGGCGGTCTCTTCCGGGTGCTCGGTCCGGTTCCCGGGTCGAAGCCGGACGCGGGAACGGGTGCGTCCCCCGCGCCCGTCGCGGGCTCGCTTTCGTGGACGCGGGCGACGCTCGTGGAGCGCAGCCTCGACCTGCTCGCCAGTCGGCTGAACGACAGCGAGAGCCGGACGGTGCTGTTCCTCCACGGCCCCGCGGGCGCGGGGAAGACCACGCTGCTCTCCGAGTCTGCGCGCCGGCTCGGCTGCATCGGTCCATCAGCGCCGCTGCGGGCCTACGCGCTGTTCCGCCGGCGCACGCCGCTGCACCCGTTCCTCAACAGCCTCGACCCCGGTTTCCTCCCCGAAGTGCCGGCGCTGCTCACCGGCACCGAACGGGGGGCCTGGGAGGATCTCGGCGGGATCCTGACCGGGATCGTCCGCCCCGGGGCCGTCGTCGCGGTGCCTGACCGGATCGTCACGGATTTCTTCCTGGCGTACCGGCTCTACGCGAGGGCGTGGGCGCGACGCGCGGCCCGGGCGCTCGTACCCGCGATCGCGGCGTACGAGGACGTGGAATCCTGGCACCCCGCGGCCAGGGAGGCTGCCGCGGCGCTCATCGACGACCTCCTTGCCGAGCCGTCGGTCATCGTCGTCGTCACCTCGACCCTCGAAGCGCTCCCACCCGAGCTCGCCGAGCTCGAGACGGCTGCCCTGCCGGTGCAGCCGCTCGGCAGGCGCGAAATCCGTTCCTTCGCGCAGTCCCTGTTCCCCGGCCTCGAACTTCCCGAAGCAGTGGTGCGCCGGATCCGGGGACGATCCGGGGGACTGCCGGTCCCGGTGTTGTCGTACCTTCGATACCTCGAGCGCACCGGGAGCATCCGCGCGGAGGAGGGGCGGCTGCCGACCTCCGTGTCTCCGCCGCCCTCGGGCGTCCCTGCCCAGGGGCGGTACGCGTGGGTGCAGGAGCTGGGCGGCGCAGAGGGCCTGCCCGCCGACCCGCTCTCCGTGTCCTGGTACCTCATCCGGTCGCTCTCCGACGACTCGTTCCTGTTCCTCCACGCCCTCTACCTCGCGGCGGGACTGCTTGACCGGGAGGGTCTGCTCGACTTCCTCGCGGGCGCGGGGTTCGACCGGCGGGAGGCCGGCGGGTCGCTCGACGCCCTGCTCGCCTCGGGACTCGTGGCCGAGGAGGAATGCCTCGTGCCACGGTACCCGGGCCTGCGCCGGCGGCTCGAGGAGCTGCTGGGGGAGGAAGCGTCGCGGCTTTCGGACCGGTTCGCGGACCACCTCGTCGGGCTCTGGGAGCGGGGCGCATACCATCGGGAGGTGCTCCTCTTTTCGTTCCTCGCGAAAGCCGGGCGGACCGCCGACGCTCTGCGGGTGCTGCCGGGCATCGTGAGGCGCAAGATCGATGAACGCGACCTCTCGGGTGCGCGCGCGTTTTCGGATCCGGCGCGGCTCGAGTTCGCGCGACCGCCCGACGCCGAGGGCCGCGCCGTGCTCGGTGTGGTGTGCACGGCCGGGCGCCTGCGCGCGGCGGTCATCGAGGAACGGCTCGAGGAGGCGGGCGTCCTGGTCCGAGAACTCGCGCGGCTCGGGCGCGGCGACCCGGGGGCCGGGTCGAGCGCGGAGGCCGGGCTGGCAGCAGCCCGGTACTACCTCGCGGCCGGCGACAGCGCCTCGGCGCTTGACGCCCTCAAGCGCGGCCTCGCCGCGGCCCAGGAGGCGGGCGAGGGGGGCGCGGGAGCGGTCCGCGAGGGGTCGCTGCTGCTCGGCGCCACGATGCTGGCCGACGGTCGTCTCGGCGAGGCGGTGGAGTACGCGGGCCTGGCGGAGCGCGAGGCGCAGGAGGCCGGCGACCGGCTCGGCGCCCTGCGGGCGGGATCGCTGCTCGCCTCCTGCCATTTTCTCGAGGGTCGGCTGACCCGGGCGGAGGAATGCGCGGGGGAGGCTCTGGCGCTCGCCGCGGCGATGGGCCAGCGGGACGAGGAGGTCTTCCTCAGCTTCATAAAGGCCCGGGTCCGCTTTGTGCTCGGCGACTACGAGGGGTGCTCGGTCTTCCTTCAGCGGTGCCTGTGCCTCTCCGAGCTCTACCGGATGACCGCGGCCGAACCGGTGCTCGATGCCTGGATCGCCCGGTCGATGGTGTACGCCGGCAGCGCTGCGGCCGGATCGTCCCGGCTCGAACGGCTCGAGTCGACCCGCGAGGTGCTCTTCTTCCAGGCCGAGGCGGCGCTTTTCGACGGCGACCCGGCCGGTGCGGCGTCGGCCGTCGAGCGGGGCCTGGCGGCGCCGGCCGAGTCCGCGTTCCCACCCCCGCACGGCGGGTGCTGGCGCGACGGGTTCCTGGCGCTCGAGGGCAGGTGTTTCAGCCTCAGCCGTTCAGGGACGTACCTCCAGCGGCAGCTCGCCGCGCTGCGCGGTCACCTGCTGGCGCGAGGCGGGTCCGGTTCCGAAGCCGTGCGGGAGCTGGGCGAGCTCGTCCGCGGCGTGCGCCCGGCCGATAACGACCCGTCCCTTCACCTCTACCTGTTCCTGTACGCGGACGCACTGCCCGAAGAATCCGGGGGCGACGACAAGGTCACGGTGCTCGCCAAGGCGCTGAAGGGGCTGCAGGAGCGGGCGAGTCGCATCGACGCGCCCGTGGAGCGTTCGGCGTTCCTCCACGCGAACCGGTGGAACCGGACTATCATGGAGGAGGCCCGGGCCCGGCGGCTCGCTTGACTCGCCGGGGGGAAAAGGACGATTTTCCCCCCATGCTTAAGAACGCCCGAGGCGTCCGACCGGGGAGGGTGGCGTCCCGATGGGGGACCCTTGCAGCGGCGCTCTTCGTGCCGGACCGGGCGTTCGCCGGTGCCCGCGCGGGCGAGATCCCGAAGGCGGGTGCCTGCGTCCTGGTGTTTCTGCTTGTCGTGGCCGGCGCCCGCCTCGGGGCCGGCGTGGAGCTTACCCCCCACTCGCAGATGCTCGCCATGGCGGAGTTCGATGCCCGGTTCGGGTCGTTCTTCAACGGGGCGCCGGCCGAGGTCCAGGCCCGGGCGCGCGAACGGATGGGCGAGGCGGTGCTCGGCTCCGCGAGCGGCTTCGCGCTGGCCTTCACGCTCGCCCTGAGGGGCGCGGGGTTCGTGCTCTCCGTGATCGAGCTGTGGCTCCTGGGCCTCATCGCCACGCAGTTCTTCGGAGGTCAGGAGGAGCGCGGCGCCGACGGCCTGCGGCCCTCGCTCGGGCTGTTCCTAGCCGCCTCGCTGCCCCTGGCGCTCCGCCGCCTGCTCGCGGGGTTCGTGGCGGCGTTCCGCAGTCCCGAAGCCGCGATGAACGCCCTCACCCTGAGTGAGTTCCGGTCCATAGCGGCTGTCCGGTTCGACCTGCTGTCGCTCGCCGGCGCGCGCAATCCCGCACCGTTCGTCGCGGCGTTCCTGCGCCCCCTCACGGACCCGTTCGTGCTCTGGGCGCTGCTCATTGCGGTCCTCGGCGGCCGGGAGGTGTTCCGCGTGCCGCTGAAAGGGGCGCTCGGACAGGTGGTGGTGCTCGTGGCGGTCGCCGGCCTGCAGTCGTGGCTGCTGGGCAGGGCGGGGATAACCTGGGAGTTGTGACATGGATGCTCGGATACTGGTGTTGACCGCAGCGCTCGCGTTCGCGGCCCGGGCGGTGCCGGGAGAGGCCGAACCGCTCGTACTTGCCGACCTGCCGGACCTCGTGCTCGCGAGCGACACCGGAGCCGTGATGGCGGCGCAGTCCGTCCAGGCGGCGTACCACGCGTATCGCGGGACCCTGGCTGACGCGTTGCCGCAGGTGGATCTCTCCACCGGGTACTCGCTCTACTACACGCCCGCGGTGACCATGACCGATCCGCGCATCGATCTCACGGATTACGCCAAGCACGGCGCCACGGCCAGGGTGTCCGTGTCCCAGCTCCTCCCGACGGCGGGGAGCCTGCTCGTCGCCGTCGAGGATGCGCTCAGCGTGGGGTCGGTCGGCTCGAGCGCGATTTTTCCTGCTGCCCCCACGAATCCCGATCCCGACTTCGAGCAGACGCCCAAGGCGACCGTCTCGCTCAGCCAGCCGGTGCTCCTGAACGGCAAGCTGATCGACCTCGGCCTGTTCACCGCCGTGAAGCGTAAGGCCGAGCTCGGCTGGGAGAAGGAGCAGGCGGCCGGGCGGGTCGCGACGAACCGGGCGATCTCCCAGGCGGTCCAGCTCTACCTCTCCGTGGTGCAGATGCGGCAGGCAGTCGCCCAGATGGAGCGCACCGTGGAGCTGGCCGGGCGCCGGCTCGCCTCGCTCGCGGACAGCGTCCGGCTGGGAACCGCCACCGAGACGGATCTCCTCGACATCCGGATCGCCAACGGGCGGCAGCGGCAGTCCCTGCTCGACCTGCGCGCGAGCCTCTCTCGCACCGACCGGCTCCTGGCAGCGGCGATCGGCCGGGAAAGTCTGGAGGGGGTCGAGCTCGCGGAGGACGTTCCGGCGTGGACCCGTGCGGGTGACCCCGCCGGCCTGCGCGACGCCGCGCTGCGGACGAACGCCTCGATCCTCCAGGGCAGCCTCGCGCTCGAGGAGCGGCGCGCGGACGACGTCCTCGCGGGACAGCGTCACGCGGCCACCCTCACCCTCTCGTTCTCCGTCGCCGGCCGCCGGGATACGGACCTGAGCCAGCGCTCGTTCGGGCAGTCCTTCTCCGACCCCTTCGCCGACAGCGCGGGCGTCGACTGGACCGCAGCCGCGGGCCTGAACATCCCCCTGTATGACGGGGGCAGCGCGCGCGAAGACCGTGCCGCTTCCGAGGCGCTGACCGCATCCGTGCAGGAGGGGCTCGAGAGCCGGCAACGGGCCGTTCTCGAGGACCTCGCGGCCGCACTCGAGCGAAGGTCCATCCTCGAGGAGCGGGTTGGCCTGCTGGCCGAGGCCGTGGAGCTGTCGTCCCGGCGCCAGGCCACCGAGGAAAGCCTGCTCGGCCAGGGGCGCAGCACCGACAACGACGTGGAGGCACGACGCCTCGACGCCGAGGCCAAACGCAATGACCTCCGGCAATCGCGGGCGGACCTGCTGCTCGCCAACCTCGACATCGCATCGCAGGCGGGCGACGACCTCGCCGGCATCGTGAAGGGACTCCCCCGATGAAGAAGCGCACGTGGCTCGTCGTGATCGTCTCCCTCGTCGTGCTGGCGGCCGCGGTGGTCGTGCTCAATCTGACCCTGCGCGGGAGCCGCTACGAAACCGCGGTCGCGGTCCGGGCCCACCCCGTCGCCCACGGGCGCCTCGAGGACCGGGTGAGCGGCAACGGCTCGTTCACGCCCCGGACCTCGATCACGGTGGTCGCGCAGGTGTCCGGCGAGGTGGAGGCGATCGCCGTGCGCGAGGGAGACCGGGTGAAGGCGGGCGCGGTGCTGGTGCGCCTGCGCGACGACGACTACGCCCTGGCCCGCGACAAGGCCCGGGCGGCGCTCGAGTCGGCCCGGCGCGGGGTCGCCCAGTCCCTGGTGACGCTGCGCAGCCAGTACCGGGCGGCGGCGGCGAGCCTCTCGGACGCGAAGATCGCGCTGGACAGGAACCGGGAGCTCTTCGCCTCGAAATCCATCTCCGAGGACACGCTCCAGCGCTCGCAGTCCGCGTACGACGCGGCGGAGCTCAATGTCCAGTCGCTGCGGGAGCAGCTGAACCTCCGCCTCGGAGCCCGGCTCACCGCGGAACCCGAACTCGACGCATCGCGCGACGCGGCGATCATCGAGGCGTCCCCCGAGGTGGAGCAGGCGACCCTCGCGGTGCGCTCGGCCGAGGACAGCATCCGCCGGTGCACGGTCGTCTCGCCCGTGGCGGGCACCGTGACGATGGTCAAGCCCTCGGTCGGCGACCTGGCAGCCGCCTCGAGCCCGCTCGCGCGCGTCGAGAGCCTCGATGACATGCTCGCGGAGATCCAGATCGACGAGGTGGACGTGGGCAAGATCCGCGAGGGGCTCGCCGTCGAGGTCACCAGCGACTCCCTCATCGGCACGGCCCTCACCGGGGTGGTGGAATCCATCGCGCCCACCATCTCGACCGTCGGCGCCACCCGGGTCTCCCTCGTGGAGGTCCGGATCACCGGCACGGCCGGGGGCGGGAGCCGGCCCGAGCTGCGCGCGGGGGCCTCCTGCAGCGCGCGCATCAGCGCGAACGTGCGGCAGGACGTCCTGGTCGTGCCGATCTCGGCCATCGTGACCGAGGACAGCCTGTCCTACGCCTTTGTGCTGGTGCCGACGGGTGCGGCCAACCGGGCGGGCGCCGAGGTCTTTTCGCTTTCCCGCCGCGAGATCCGGACCGGCACGAGCGACGTCACGGACGGCGAGGTCCTCTCGGGCCTCGCCGAGGGCGACCGGGTCGCCACGGGCAGCCTCAAGCTGCTGCGCGACGGCATCCTCGTGACCGTGCGCCCCGAGGAGCCGACCCGGTGATCCTCTTCGAGGCTGTCACCAAGGTGTACCGGATGGGACGCCTCGAGGTGCCGGCGCTGCAGGGGGTCAATTTATCGGTCGAAGCGCACGAGTTCGTGGCCATCATGGGCCCGTCGGGCTCGGGCAAGTCGACGCTGATGAACATCATCGGGTGCCTCGACCGGCTCACGACCGGCCGCTACGTGCTGAACGGCACCGACGTCTCGCGCATGAGCGACAACGAGCTGGCCGAGGTGCGCAACCGCGAGATCGGCTTCGTGTTTCAGACGTTCAACCTGCTGCCCCGCATGACCGCGCTGCGCAACGTGGAGCTGCCCCTGATCTACAACGGCGTGGCGAAGCGCGAGCGGCGCGAGCGCGCGCACGAAGCGATGCGGACCGTGGGCCTCGAGAACCGCGCCCTGCACCGGCCGAACGAGCTGTCGGGTGGCCAGCGGCAGCGAGTGGCCATCGCCCGGGCGCTCATCAACAACCCGTCCATCATCCTCGCCGACGAGCCCACGGGCAACCTCGACTCGAAGACCGGCGACGAGATCATGGCCACCTTCCAGCAGCTCAACGACCGGGGGGTGACCATCATCCTCGTCACGCACGAGCACGACATCGCGCAGTGCGCCCTGCGCACGGTCGCCATCCGCGACGGCCTCGCCTCGCGCGACGAGCCCGTGGTGGACCGCCGGATCCTCGCGGAAAGCGCCCACGCGTGAACGTCTCCGAGGGGTTCCGGCAGTCGTTCGAGACCATCTCCCAGAACAGGCTGCGCACGTTCCTCACCATGCTCGGCATGAACATCGGGGTGGGCTCGGTGATCGCCGTGATGGCGATCGGCCTCATGAGCCGGGGCGCGGTCATGCGCGGCATCGAGAGCATCGGGTCGAGCCTGCTGTGGGTCCGGCCCAACCGCGCCGCGTACGCGGACGGCGTCGAGCCGATGCAGATGCGACCTGCCGACCTCGGCGCGCTCCGCGATCTCGCCGGCGCGGACGCCTGGATCACGCCGCTCCTGCGCGCGAACCACGCGGTGGGCCGGCTCGGGTGGCAGCAGGTGGCCTCGGTGTTCGGCGTGTGGCCGGCGTACGCTGTCGTCTGGGCGCGCGAGGCCGCCGCGGGCAGGTTCCTCACCGCGGATGACGTCGCCCAACGGCAGCGGGTGGTGGTGCTGGGCCGCAACACCGCCCGCGCCCTCTTCGACTCGGAGAGCGCCGCGCTGGGAGGGACCGTGACGATCGGCGGACGGGATTTCCTGGTGGTCGGCGTGATGGCCGCCAAGGAGCGCTCGCCCGTGGACGACAGCTCGGACGACGACACCTGCTACGTGCCCTTCGAGATCCTTTCGGGCATGACCGACTGGACGTCGATGGGCGGCCCGCGGGTGCCGGCGGTCCACTTCAAGGTGAAGGACCTCTCGGACCTCGACGGGCTCGCCTCCCGGGTCGAGCGTTACCTCGCGTCTGCGCACGGGGAGGTCGGGGGCGAGCCCCGGTTCGTCGTGCGCAGCGC
>JAPLSM010000128.1 GCA_026398635.1 Spirochaetota bacterium
GGGGTCGCCGCTGCGGCCGTCTACCCGCTGAGCCGCGACCGGCACGAGCGGATCCGTCGGCTGCTCGAGCTGCGTAAGGCACGGACCGCGGGCGCCGCCGGTGGAGCGGGCGCGACAAGCACCCCCGCAGCTGCGGGCGCAGCTGCCGCCGTGGACGACGGGCGGGTCTAGGGCTTCTTCTCGATCGGCATCGGGTTGCAGAGGTTCGCGTCGCACTCCGCGACCCGGCCGCAGTTGAAGCAGATGAACTTCGGCGATCGCGCGAGGTCCTTGATCTCCTGGAACCTGCCCCGGCTCGCGAGCACGCAAAGGTGCCCCTCGTGCTCCCCCTTGCAGACTGGCTTTGCCATGGCACAACTGAGACCGCGGCTTGCCGGAAGGTCAAGGGGCTGGTAGAACGCTATCCATGAAACGCATCGACATCCCGTTCGAGCAATTCACCGTCGGGCCCGTGAAGGCGTGGCAGAAGGACTGGCTGCTGCTCGCGGCCGGCGACCTCTCGGTTGGCGACTGGAACTGCATGACCGTGGGGTGGGGCGCCTTTGGCGTCATGTGGGGCCGGCCGATGGCCCTGATCGTGGTCCGGCCGATCCGGCACACGCGCGGCTTCACGGAGCGGTACGACACCTTCACCCTGTCGGGGTTCCCCGAGACGCTGCGCCCGGCCCTCGACTACTGCGGCAGCCACTCGGGCCGGGATGGGGACAAGGCGAAGGTTGCCGGGATCACCCCCGTGGCCGCCCGGACGGTGAAGGCCCCCGCCTTCGCGGAGGCCGACCTCGTGGTGGAGTGCCGGAAGATTTACTTCGACGACCTGGAGCCCCGCCAATTCCTCGCGGACTGGATCGAGGCGAACTACCCGAAAAAGGACTACCACCGCATGTACTTCGGGGAAATCCTCGCTATCTCGGGCGTCGCGAAGTACCGCGCGAAGGACTGACGGCGATGAGCACCGCTCTCCCGCTCCGCCATCCCGCGCCCGATGCGCGGCTGTGGACCGACACCCTCATGGGGAGGTGCCGGGCGCCGGTGCCGCCGCTGGTCGAGTACCTCGTCGACGACGTGGTGCAGCGGCCGATCGTCACGGGACTCCTCGGCCGGACGTGGGCTCCGTGGGGGCCCGACCGCGGGTCCCAGGCCGCGTACCTCGACACCTTCGTCGAGTTCTGGCTCCGGCTCGGGTACGACATCGTCCGGTTCGAGATCGGCCTGCCGTTCGCCGAGCGCCACTTCGAGGCAGCCGACCCCGTGAAAGGCTCGGACAAGGTGCGCGCGTGGTCCGACCAGCACCGGGGCGCCATCGCGAGCTGGGACGATTTCGAGCGGTTCCCGTGGCCGAGGGTCGAGGACTTCGACTTCTTCCCCTATGACTACCTCGACGCCCACCTTCCGCCCGGCATGGGCCTGGTGGTGAGTCACGGCGGCGGCGTCTACGAGCACCTCGCCCAGCTCATGTCCTACGAGGGGCTGTGCTTTGCGCTGGTCGACGACGCTGAGCTGGTCGCGGCGGTCGCCGGGCGCGTGGGCGGCCTGCTGGAGCAGTTCCACCGGACCCTGCTCGACCTCGACCGTTTGGCCGCGGTGTTCCAGGGCGACGACATGGGGTTCAAGACCGCGACGCTGATTTCCCCGGACGCGCTGCGCGCTCACACGCTGCCGTGGCACAAGCGGTACGCAGCCATGGCCCACGCGAAGGGGCTTCCGTACTTCCTCCACTCCTGCGGCAACCTGGCGGAGATCATGGAGGACCTCGTCACGGACGTGGGCATCGACGGGAAGCACTCCTTTGAGGACGTGATCATGCCCGTCGGGAGGTTCCAGGAGCGCTGGCGCGACCGAATTGCGGTGCTCGGCGGCCTGGACATCAACGTGCTCTCGCGCGCCACGCCCGACGAGGTTCGCCGGGCGACGGGCCGGTTGATGGACGAGTGCGGGGCGCGTGGCCGCTACGCGATCGGCTCCGGCAACTCGGTGCCAAGCTACGTGCCGCCGACCAACTACCTCGCCATGGTGGAGGAGGCGGTGGTGCGCCGGGGGCTGTCATAGGATCTGCGGCGCCCGCGCAGGTGCCGGTCCATCATCGGGACGCTGACGAGCAGGAACATGAGGGTGATCGCCGCCGGGCCGACGATCGTCCACCACCACGAGGGGTTCGCGGCGAGGCCGAACAGCCACAAGCCCCACCAGAACAGCACCTCGCCGAGGTAGTTGGGGTGCCTGACGAGCGCCCAGAGCCCCTCGTCGATCAGCCGGCGGGCGGACCTCGGGCGGGCGAGGAACCGTCGCAGCTGCCGGTCCGATACCGCCTCGATGCCGATCGCCCCGACCGTCACGACCGCCGCCGTGAGGTCGAGGACACCCACGGCCCTGCCTCCCGCAGTCAAGGCCGGCCACAACGGCAGGCAGGCACCTGTTGCGAGCACCCAGAAGAACGCGATCGGCACGGGAGCGACGCTCCAGTAGGGATCGTAGATGCTGGAATTATCGAAGGCCGCGCTGAAGCAGAACACGACGACCGTGGCCAGGACGTCTGCTGCGCCGGCGGCGAGCACTGGGTGCAGGCGGGGCGTGAGGTGCCGGGCGATCGTCGCTGCGACCACGGCGATTGCCCCCGCCAGGAGGTACGCGAGCAGCAGGGCGCGGAAGGAGAGCCGGCGGTCGGGACGTGCTGCGTTCACCACGGGATCGCCCTCTTTCTACCGACGGTCCCCTCGGCAGGCTGGCATTGGGGGCAGAAGAAGGCGTCGTAACCGAGCACTCCGACCCTCCTGATGGTCGTGCCGCACGCTGGGCAGGGCTCGCCCAGCCGGTTCCGCACTTTCACATGGCCCCTCACCTTGTCCTCGAGGGGCCGGCCTGCCCGCTCCACCTCGTCGATGCCCCAGGCGAT
>JAPLSM010000108.1 GCA_026398635.1 Spirochaetota bacterium
CGAGGGGATGCGCAGCGTGCCGACCGGAAGCCCCGTGGCCGGGTCGGGATGCTCGTGGTTGTAGTCCACGTACCAGCGCACACTGCTGTCCGCGACGAGGTCGACCTTGCCGTCGTTCAGCGTGGCGATGCCGGGCAGCACCACGCTCGAGCCGTCGGTCTGCACACCGCCGGCGAGGAATTGCTCGGCGTTCCCCAGGAAGTGGGACACCGGGATCTTCTCGTCCGTGTCGTTGCCTCCGAGGTCGACTCCCGAGAGGGAGACGAACCGGATCTCGGGATGAGCGGCCAGGAGACCCCGCAGCCCTTGCGGGGTCCGCTCGGAAGCGGGAACCACGTACAGCAACTCGGCCATGGGGGACCGTCCTTTCGTGCTGCAGCGAGACGACCCAGGAAGGCGACAGGATAGAATAACGGCCCCATCGTGGGAAGGGGGTGCAGACCGACTGGCGCACACAAGGGGCCGGGCTCAGCTTCCGCTGAAGTCCTCCTGCACCATCCGGGCCAGGGAGCGGCGCTGCAGCCGGTCGAACAGCCGCAGCACCCAGCGTCGCCCGGCCAGCCAGCCGACCAGCGCACCCGCAAGGCGCATCGGGGCCGGCAGCGGCACGGCCGCGGAAAAATCGACCGGCCGGCCGTCCACCGCGAACGTGTAGCGGCCGGTCCGTCTCACCCGAGGCCTCGACGCGAGGAAGGCGAGCAGGTCCGCGCGCTCTTGCGGCTCGAGCCATCCGGGGATGTCGGAGGTCGCCCTGAAGCCGCACACCGACGCCAGGTCGCGGAGGAGCCCCTTCTCCGCGGAGTGCATGCCGCACCGATGCGTGCGGAAGTACACGACATCGGGATCGACATGGAAGAGGGGATCGAGCCACAGACGGTGCACCGTGGTGCGCACCGCGTTGCGGGCGCCGGGTGTGGCGTGGTTGGCGAGCAGCCGGCTGTCGCGGGGCACGTCCCGGGCTGCTGCGACGTCCGGGCCGACGCGCAGCGCGTCGCAGAGCCCGACGGACGGGACGACCGGCGCGCCGCACGCGAGGAGGTATGCGTCGCCGAGCGCCTCGCGCATCACGCGCAGCGCGTTGCGGTACGCGGCCTCCCTCGGCATCCCGTTGCCGCGCACCCCGGGGAGGGCACCGGCGTACAGGAAATCGAGCTTCGCATAGCTGAAACCCCAGGCACGCACCTTCCGCATGAGGCTCGCCAGCCATGCGAGCACCTCGGGCCGGGCGTCGTCGAGGGCGTGCAGCGGCTCTCCCCAGTTGAACCCAGCGGGAACAGGCTTCCCCTTCCCGTCCCGCAGCAGCCACTCCGGGTGTTCCCGATGCAGGCGCGAGGAAGGAACCGCCAGCAGGGGCGCCAGCCACAGGCCGGGAACGAACCCGGCGTCCCGGATCCGCGCAGCCAGTGCCTCCATCCCCGAGGGGAACTTGTCATTGGCTTCCCAGTCTCCGATGCGGGCCTGCCACCCGTCGTCGACCTGGAAGACCTCGAATGGCATGCCGGTCACCTGGCCGATGACTCGGTGCAGAATCCGCTCGCCGATCGCCGCATGCAGGCTGTACCACGAGCACCACACCCGCGGCGGATCCCCCGCGCGGCCGCGGCCAAGCGCCGACTGGATCGCCGATGCGTACCTGTTGAACGCTTCCGATTCGGTGCCGACGGTCACGAGCCATTTGACCGGTCCGGCCTCGCACCATCCGCTTAAGCGGTTCCCTTCCAGAGCCACGTGGGTTTCCAACCCTATCGACGCGAGCAGCAGGATCCTGCCGTCGGGCAGTTCCACCGCACCTACCCAGGACCCGTTGGGGCGATCGTCCCGTGCGTACCGCGGGTCGGTCTGCATGGGAAGGAGCAGGGCCGGCTTCGAACGGGGGATGCGCTCACCGGTTCCCTGCCACGTGGTCAGGCTCCACGACTGCCACCCGTGCCGGTAGAAGCGAACCGGGGCGAACGGCAGCTCGAGCGTCACCTCGCGGCCCCGAAGCATCATGCCGTTCGCGACGGCCGCCGCCTCGTCGGCCTGCGCTTCGATCGTGATGCCGTCCAGCTCGCAGTGATGCGCCATGGGAGTGTTGGGCCATTATCCGCGAAGGAGCGCGGCGGAACAAGGAACCGTTCCGCGCCTCCCGCCGTCACCGGTCGGGCAGTCCTGATCTTACCTTCCCGCGGCGGCCGGCAGGCGCAGGAAGAACGCCGTGCCATCTGCGAGGGGCTCGCACCACACGGTACCGCCGTGCCGCTCGACGATGCGCCGCACGAGGTACAGGCCGAGGCCCGCGCCTTCACCCTCCTCCGCCAGGCGCGTGAACTTGCCGAAAATCGATGCCGCCTTCTTCGAGGGGATCGGGGTGCCGCCATTCGCCACCCCGAGCTTCCAGTCGCTTCCGTCGCGCACGGCCGAAAACCTCACCCAGCCCTCCCCGTACTTCAGCGCATTGACCACGAGGTTCCCGTAGCAGATCTCCAGCAGCCCGGGATCGGCCCGGACCAGCACGTCCGCCGGCCAGTCCCAGCGCATCTCCATGCCGCGAAGCGAGAGCCACTCCGCGAGCCGGCGCAGGACCGGCTCGATCGCCCTGCCCCGCACTTCGACATCCTCGGGCTGCGCCGAGAGTCCGCCGCCGCGGCGCGTGAGGTCAAGGTGCGTGCGCACCAGGTCGCGCAGGCGGGTCACATCGGCCAGGAGCTGCACCACGATCCGTCGCTGCTCGGGCGCGAGGGGGCCGGCTGCGCCCTCGGCGAGCACCGATACGTTCAGGAGGAGCGAGCCCATGGAGTTGGAGAGCTCGTGCGCCACGAAGGACACGATCTCCCGCTCGTCGGGATCAGCGCAGCCAGCCGTCGAGTCATTCCGCTTTCGCACGGTGCGCTTCACGGCGCGGTCACCCTGGGCTGCCATGTCTCTTCTCCCGATCCTGCGCCATCCCGCTACCCTGCGCATACTCTATCCCGCAGCCCGCGCGGTGGCTACGACGGCGGCCGCGGGCCTCAACCAGGTGCCCTACCCCTCAATAGGCAGCCGCACCGTGAAGGTGCTGCCCTTCCCCGGCTCCGAGTCCACGGAGATCGAGCCCTGGTGCTGCTCGACGAGCCGCTTCACCAGCGACAGGCCGAGGCCCGTGCCCGTGATGCCGTGCGTCTGCTCGCTGCGCACCCGGTAGAACTCGTCGAACACCCGTTCGCGGTCCTCGGCCGAAAGTCCTATGCCCGTGTCGTGCACGGCAAGAACGGCGTACATGCCCTCCCAACCCGTGGTCAGGGAGACCGTGCCGCCTTCCGGGGTGTACTTGATCGCGTTGTCGACGAGGTTCACGATCGGCGAGCACGGTCGGGCCGTGACCGCTGTCACCCGGAGCGCGGCCCGGCGCGCCGCCGCCCGCGCTGCCGCCTGCGCCACCGCCCGGGGCGCCGCCATCGGCCGACAGCGTCACACGTTTCTCCGCCGCCTTCTCGCGATGCGCCTCCACGACCTCGGCAGCTACCGCTGCGGGGTCCAGAGGCACCCGGTGGAGCTGGAACCGGCCGGTCTCGATCGCCGTGAGGCTCAGCAGCTCGTTCACCATCGCGCGCAGCGTGCGCATCCGCACCATGGCGCGCTCGAGCATCCGGCGCTCCTCGTCACGGTCGACCTTCGCCGCG
>JAPLSM010000284.1 GCA_026398635.1 Spirochaetota bacterium
CCCGCGTCGTTGGGAAACCGGACCTTGGGCGCGTGCGAGGGGTCGAGCAAGGGCAGCACGTCGCCGAGTCCCTGGTCCGTGACGGCGACGCCGACGACCCGGTCGGGGATGCCGGTGAAGAGGTACACCGCGTCGACGAGGAGCAGGGTCCCCCGCCCGGCGATGACGATGCGAGAGGGGACGGCATCGAAGGCGACCGTCCGTCCCAGCGCGTCGGTCACCGAGTAGGGCGCGGCGGGCGCGCACGGTGCAAGGCACGCGGCAAGCACGAGCACGGCGGCCAGTGTTCTCATACAAGGGGGAATCTACCCCGGGGCGCGCAGCGAGGGGAAGGGCCGGGAGGGCGCCCGTATCCCGCGGCCCGCTTCCCCGCCCGGGCGGTGTTCAATAGAATGAGAAGCGCTCGTGAGGAGGAACAGCATGTTCTGCCCCAACTGCGGCAAGGAATTGTCCGACCAGGCCGTCACGTGCCCCGGCTGCAGCCACCCCCTGAGACCCCGGGCCGACCCGGCCGGCAGGCCCGTCAGCCCGAAGAGTCGGACCATTGCCCTCGTGCTGTGCTTCCTGTTCGGCGCGATCGGCGTGCACCGGTTCTACGTGGGCAAGGTCGGCACCGGCATCGCCATGATCTTCACCCTCGGCGGATTGGGCATCTGGGCGCTCGTCGACTTCATCATGATCATTACCGGCTCGTTCACGGACATCGACGGGAAGGTCCTGCTGAGCTGGGAAGCCTGAGCCCGGCGCCGCGCACGCGATCGCCCGGCCGTGGCGAGCCTTCACGCGCCCGCGAGATCCGCCGGCGTGTCGATGTCCCTGAGCACCGAGTCGTCGTACCAGGGTACCTCGACCACGGAGAGTTGTCGGGCGATCTCCTTCATGCTTCCCGTGGCGGGATCCGCGGCGAGGATCGCCTCACGCACCCGGGCGCCCGCCAGCACCGGGTGCCCGCGCATGCCGTCGTGCACCGGAAACACGAAGTCCGCCCGGGGGGCGTCCAGCAACGCGCGGTAGACCGACGAGCCGACGAACGGCATGTCCGCGAGGCTGACGAAGAACGCCGTCGTCTCAACCCGGACAGCCCCCTGACGGATCGACGAGAACATTCCGAGCTCCCAGCCGAGGTTCTCCACGACGACGACGCGCGGCTCGGTGGCGAACCGGGCTGCCAGCTCGCCCCCCCGGTATCCCGCGACCAGGATCACGCGGCTGCATGTCTCGAGCGCAGCGGCCACCACGGTTCCGACGATGGTGCTGCCGCGGAAGGGAAGCAGGGGCTTCCACCGGCCCAGGCGTTCGGACCGGCCCGCGGCGGGCACGATGCAATCGACGGGAATCACGGTGCGATGGTAACGCGGGCGCCCAAGCGCCCGCAAGGCGCAGATCCGGAAGCTCGATCCGCAAGTCAGCCGACACCGCCAAGCCGCTGTAGAAAGGGAGGGAATTAGCGCGAAGCCCTGTCGAGCACCCGCACCCCGAGTGGGGGAAGCGTCACGTGGCCATGAAGGGGGCGTCCGTCCCCGGCGAGGTCTGTGAACCGGCTGCGACCGAGTCGGACCCGGCGCGGCCGGTCGCCGTGATTCAGGAGGAAAAGAACCTGACGCTCCCCGTCGCGGCGCTCGACGGCCTCGACTCCGGGCGGCGTTCGCAGCACGGGCCGCACGCCGGCCATTTCGCACAGCCCCGGGACCATTGCGTCGTACAGCGGCTGCTCCGCGGCCACGCCGAGGTAGATGACCCGGCCCGCGCCCAGCCGATGCATCGCCACGGCGGGCCGGCCCCGGTAATGCCCATCCGTGTACACGGCGAGCGGCTCCGCCCCCGTCAGGCGCAGCACCTCGCACCAGCACGCCGGGTGCCGGCCGGTCCCGGCAGCGAATCGACGGTGCAGGAACCGAAGACCCCGCTTCGCGCCGGGGGGCAGCGAGTCGCACTCATCGATCTCAAGGCCGCACAGCTCCCGCAACCTGCCCGGCGGTCGCGAATCCACGATCGCATTGTGCTTGTCCCGGATCCCGGCACCGAACGTGAGCACGAGCGTGCCGCCCCCGCGGACGAACGTTTCGAGCCGGCGGGCGTGATCCTCGAGCACGACGGTGAAGAGCGGCGCCGCGAGGAGCCGATACCCCGCGAGGTCGTCCCCGGGGCTCACCACGTCGACGGTGATGTTCGCCCGGTGGAGCGCACGGTGGAACGCCGCGAAATGCCGGCGGTACTCGAGACCGGGGTTCGTCTGCTGGATCTGCAGCGAGAAGCGCGACTCGAACGACAGCAGCATCGCGGCCTCGGCTGAAACCGCCGTGCCGTCGACCCGGGGGGCGACCGCGGTGAGGGAGGCCCCCATCGCCGCGATCTCCTCGTAGCGGCGCGTCACCGACCCGTCGTGGTCGAGGAGCCCGTGCCAGTGCTGCTCGGTGCCGAACCGGGCGCTGCGCCAGCGGAAGAACACCACGGCGTCTGCGCCGCGCGCCACCGCCTGCCACGCCCAGAGCGCCAGCTCTCCCGGGCGGGGCGGGACCCCGACGATCTCCCAGCCCGCCGAACCCGCCTGCTGCTCCATCACCCAGAATCCGCCCGGCTTCAGGCCGCGCGTCGTGTCGTGCGAGAGGGCCGCCGCGGCCGGCTCGACGTCGGCGGACAGGTGCCACTGGGTCCGGGGGTAGTTGTCCCAGGAGGCGAAGTCGAGGTCGCGCGCGAGCAGGTGCTGGTCCAGCGTGTCCGAACCGAAGCCCATGAAGTTGTGCGTGACGAACCGACCCGGAGAACGCGGCCGTATGACGTCGATCTGCTCGCGCTGGAACTCCACGTACAGATCGGAGACGAACCTGCGGAAATCGAGCGCGAGCCCCGGGTTCGGCGCGCTGCCGCTCGCGAGCGGCAGCGGTACGTCCTCCCACGACCGGTACAGGTGACCCCAGAACGCCGTGCCCCAGCGCCGGTTCAGCTCCCCGAGGGTGCCGTGGCGGTCTAAAAGCCACCGCCGGAAGGCGGCAGCGCAGCTGGCGCAGAAGCAGCGGTCGCCGAACTCGTTGTCGATCTGCCAGCCGATCACCGCGGGATGCGCGCCATAACGGTCGGCCATTGCTGTGACGATCCTCCGGCAGTGCGCGCGGTAGCCGGCGTGCGACGGGCAGTAGCCCCGTCGGTTGCCGTAGGCGACGACCTGACCGGTCTCCGAGACTCTCGCCATCGAGCGGTCGGCCTGCATCAGCCACGATGGCGGGGATGCCGTCGGCGTTCCCATCACGATCTTCAGGCCCCGGCCGGCGAGCAGCTCCATGGCCCGGTCGAGCCAGCCGAAGTCGAAAGTCCCCGCGGCGTGCTCCAGGACTCCCCAGGAAAATTCCGCGAGGCGCACGCAGGTGAAGCGGGCCCGCATCATCAGGTCGGCGTCGATCGGCCACCGGTCCTCCGGCCATTGCTCGGGATAATAGTCGACACCGAAGTGGAACATGACGGCCTCCGAACCCTGGATCATTGCCCCGGGCCGCCGGTTGGCGGCCCGGGGTTCCGTCCACGACGTTTTCTCCTCCTGCTTCAGGCCCGATTTTTTCCGGTGGTCACTCCCCTTCCCCCCGTCCTGCTGCCCCCTGCGGCGATACCGCACGGCTCACCCCTTGATCCCGCT
>JAPLSM010000341.1 GCA_026398635.1 Spirochaetota bacterium
TCCCCGACGACCTGACCTCCGCGATGGTGCGCTCGATCGTCTCGGGGTACTGGAACGCGGGATTCCGCAAGCAGATCCTGATGAGCAGCCACGGGCAGGAGTACATCATCCCGTCGGCCATCCAGGAGTGGGCCAAGAAGTTCCAGGTCCCCGCGGTGATCATCTTCCTGGACGTGATGAAGATCATGGGCGATGCGCTGAAGGACAAGGCCCACGGTGGCCCCTTCGAGACGCCGTTCCGCCACGGTGACGAGGCCGAGAACTCCATCTGCCTGGCACTCTTCCCGGAGTTCATTCAGATGGAGAACTGCGTCGACACCAAGACGTGGGGCTTCCTGCCCGAGGGGCACATCGACAAGGGCGGCGACATCTACAACTACCCCATCCCCGGCCAGAGCCACGTCGGCGGCGGCCTGAACTACGTGGTCAAGCTGCACAACGACATCCTGGCGAAGTTCCCGCCGGGGGTACTGCCTGACGCGAAGTACATGACCCAGCGGAGCGCCGAGGAGATCGACCTATTGTTGAAGGGCCCGGACCGGGGCGGCAGGCACCTCTACACGGTCGCCTGGCCCTCGTAATCGCAGGCGGACGACCGCTGCCGGCGCGCACCCGGGGGCACTGGGGTGTCCCCGGGTCATTCCCGAAGACTCGACTCGCTCCGGCAGCGCCGCTGCCGGAGCGAGAACTCGACGTGAGAACCCAGGAGGGAATCGAGATGAAGGCGATCGTGAAGACGGACCAGGCCGCGGGCGCGTACGCCGTCAAGGACATGCCGGACCCGAAGCCGGGTGCTGCCGAGGCGCTGATCAGGGTCAAGGCGACGGGACTCTGCTACACCGACATGTCGATACTAAAGAACGAGTACAAGGGCCGGAAGCCCGTGCCGATCCCGCTGATCATGGGCCACGAGGCGGCGGGCGTCGTCGCGGCAGTCGGCAAGGAGGTCACCACGCTGCGCGTCGGCCAGCGCGTCGGCTTCGAGGTCCTGAGCGGTTGCGGGAAGTGCTTCAACTGCTGCAGCGGCTGGAAGAACATGTGCACGGACTGGAACCACCTCGGCATCACCTGCGACGGGACCTTCGCCGAGTACGTGGTCCAGCACGAGTCCCTGGTCCACCCGCTGCCCGACAACGTCGACTTCGCGGACGCCGCCCTGCTGGAGCCTATGAGCCTGACGGTGCGCTCGCTGGAGCACGTGCAGCCCCGGGTCGGGGAGTCGGCCGTGATCATCGGCCCGGGCACGGTGGGACTGCTGCACTTGCAGGCGCTGCGGGCAGCCGGCGTCGCGAAGCTCATCGTCGTGGGGCTGGATGCTGACAAGCTGCGCTTCGAGATCGCGGAGAAGCTTGGCGCGACCCAGATCGTCAACGCCAGCAGCGGAAACCCCGTGGACGCGGTGATGCGGGGCACGAAGGGGCGCGGTGTCGACATCCTGATTGAGACGGCCAGCTCGCCCAAGGTCTGGGACTACCTCCTGGATCTGATGGCCGCCAAGGGGCGGATGTCGGTCTTCGGGCTGTACCCGCAGTCCTCGTTCCAGCCCCTGGCGCTGATCCGCAAGGGGGTGACCCTCTACGGGGACGTGGCCTTCCTGACCCGGCATTTCATGCGGGCGATCGACTGGCTGGAATCGGGCAAGGTGTCGGGGCAGGCCCTGGTCACGAAGCGCTTCACCTTCGACCAGGCCGGCGAGGCGTTCGACGCGTTCAGGAACAAGGAAACGGTGA
The DNA here is from genome assembly GCA_026398635.1 of Spirochaetota bacterium. Lineage (GTDB taxonomy): Bacteria > Spirochaetota > Spirochaetia > SZUA-6 > Fen-1364 > JAPLSM01. The sequence continues at coordinate 1,731 of JAPLSM010000341.1, forward strand.
AGTGCCTCTTTGAGGTGTAGCAAGGAGAGGGTGATGAGCAAGCAGGGCAGCGGATCGGGCAAAGGTGGAAAGGTGCGCCTGGCATCCATCGGCGCGGGCATGATCGGGGCGGTGCACGCGCGGATCCTCGCCCGCCTGGACGAGTGCGAGTACGTGGCGCTGTGCGATGGCGACGCCGCGAAGGAGAAGATGGCCGCGGAGCTCGGCACGAAGTACTACCGCGACGCCCGCGAGATGATGGACCGTGAAAAGCTCGATGGGGTCATCATTGCCGTGCCCAACGAGATGCACGAGGCGGTCGGCACGGAGTGCGCCAACCGGGGTCTGCACCTGTTCATGGAGAAGCCGATCGCCACGACGCTCGAGTCCGCCGACCGGCTGATCGCGAGCGCGCGGAAGAACGATGTGCGGATTCTCTGCGGCCACCACCGGCGGTTCAACCCCCTGATCAACGCGGCGCGCGACGCGATCCGCTCGGGCGAGTTGGGGAACCTCGTGGGGGTCTCGGTGCTGTGGTGCATGTACAAGCCCTCGGAGTACTTCGTGGTGGGGGACTGGCGCCGGCGCAAGGGCGGCGGCCCGATCCTGATCAACACCATCCATGAGATCGACAACCTCCGCTACGTCTGCGGCGAGATCTCGCGCGTGTACGCGGAGGTGAGCAACACAACGCGCGGCTTCGAGGTCGAGGACACGGTGAGTGTTTCGGTGCGCTTCAAGGACGGCGCGCTCGCGAGCATCCTCATGTCCGACACAGCGCCGTCGCTCTGGGGGTACGAGTGCACCACGGGCGAGAACCCGTTCTTCTACCCGACAAAAGGCGACATCTACCACTACCTCGGCACGAAGGCCTCCCTGACCTTCCCCGGGCTGGTCAAGGTCCACTACGCGGATCCCGCGAAGGTCGGCTGGCAGCATCCCATCAGCACGACCCAGCTCACAGCGCCGAAGCACGACACCTACGTCGAGCAGATGCGCCACTTCTGCCGCGTGGTGAAGGGCGAGGAGGAGCCGCGGACGAGCGGCGAGGACGGACGCAGGACCCTCGAGGTCATCATGGCGGTTGCGGAGTCCGGGCGGACGAACCGGCCGATCGATGTGTAGGGGCGCGGCATGAAAGCCATCGTCAAGGCCACGGCCGAAGCCGGGTCGGTGCGGCTGGTCGACCTGCCGGTGCCCGAGCCGGGCGCGGGCGAGGTGCTGGTCCGGATCAGGGCCGCCAGCCTCTGCTACTCCGACGTCTCGATCATCAAGAACACGTACGTGGGCCGGAAGCCGGTCCCGATCCCGATGGCTTTGGGCCACGAGGGGGCCGGCGAGATCGCCGCGCTGGGCGCGGGGGTCACGGGCTGCACGGTCGGGGAGCGCGTCGCGCTGGAGCCGATCACGGGGTGCGGCCGGTGCGCCATGTGCCGGACCGGGTCCCCGACCATGTGCGCGGACTGGAGGCACATCGGGATCACCTGCCACGGGACCTTCGCCGAGTACGTGACGGTCCCGGCCCGGCAGGCGCACCGGATCTCCGACAAGGTCAGCTTCGCGGAGGCGGCGCTGCTCGAACCCCTCGCCCTGGTCGTCCGTTCACTTGAACAGTCGCGCCCCATGGTCGGCGACACGGTGGCGATCATCGGGCCGGGCTCGCTGGGCATGATGCACCTGCTGGCGTACAAGGCGGCCGGTGCCGCGAAGGTGCTCGTCGTCGGGCTGGATCAGGATCTCGCCCGCCTCGCGATCGCCC
>JAPLSM010000208.1 GCA_026398635.1 Spirochaetota bacterium
CATCTCGTTCGCGCCGAGCATGCCCTCGATCGTGCGGTCACCGTAGTCGTCGCCCTGCCAGTCGAGGTGAACCTTGAAGCCGAGGAACCCATTGCGCTCGATGCGCTCCCTGAGAACCTCGCGGGGCACCCCGAGGGAGGACCCGGCGACCATGAGGGGGTAGAGACCTCGTCGGGTCCCAGCCGCCGCCACGTACCCGGTGTCCTTCGCATTGTCGGCGGACGGGGTCGGGTCCCCGAAGCACACGGCCCGGTACTCGCGGTCGGGGAACGCGGCCCGGCCGTCCGCAAGCAGCTGCTCGGGGGGGTAGGAGCGTTCCGTGACCATGTAGGAAGCACCCGGCCGGGTCTCTCCCCATGGTTCCGCGGCTGGGTCCCGGCGGTCCCACACGTGGGTGTGGAAATCCAGCACTGTCGCCGGCAGGAAAGGATCCAGCTCGGAATCGTAGAAAGCGCGGTCTCTGTCCATGGTAGTGCTCTCCGCCATCTATTCCGATTCGCAGATTGCCGTCAAGGCACACCCACGGTCCGGCGGCCGCTGATCCTCACAGTCTGCCGTACTGGCGCCCCGCTTCCGACAGGGCGAGGATCTTCTCCCGAGGGGTGTTCTCGTTGAAGTAGTCCGTCGTCCCGAGGATGAAGGAGCAGCGGCCGCGCACCGTGTCGAGCACCCTCCTCGTTACCGCGCGAATTTCGCCGATCGTGCCCTTACGCAGCAGGTCCAGCTGATCGATGCCCCCGAGCAGCGTGGTCCCGCGGCCGAAGGCCCGGACCGCATCCTCGAGCACCGTGTCGCCGTAGGGCGGCGGGGTGAGGGATTCGTAGGCCCTCAAGCCCAGGCTCGGGTAGAGCGGGAGAAGTCCGCTCGCGTAGCCGCAGTTGTGGTACAGGACGGGGACTCCCAGCTCCTGGATGGAGTCGATGAAACGCTTCTCGTAGGGCCAGATGTGCGTGCGGAAGAATTCCCGGCTCACCATCTTGCCATTGGCCACGTTGCCCGCGTAGCTGAGAACGTCCGCCCCCGCATCGATCACCTGCCGCACGTATGCCATGTAGCGCCGCTGGAAGTACTCCATCATGCGGTGGTAGAACTCCGGCTCGAGCAGCGCATCCGTCAGCAGATCGTCGACCTTTCGGTAGTAGATCACGAGGAGGTTGAAGGCGCCCTGGATCCACGGCGCTACCACCCCGTCGTCGCCGACCGCCTCTCGTGCCCTTCGGATGACCGACACGTCGGCCTCCCCCGCGGGCGGCTGGAAGGCCTGGAACAGCTCGAAGTCGGCGGGGGATTGTATGGGAAAATCTACCAGGGAAGATTCGGCGTCGTACTCGTACACCCAGTTGAGCATCTCGCGGCAGCGCAGCTCTCCCCGGGGCGTGCGGATCCGGGTGCAGGTGGCCGTATCGCGGCCTGTCTCGGTGCGCGTGGCCTGCACGTCCCAGTCCGGGCTCGAGGGACCGAGGGAGTTGTACGCTGCCGAGCAGTTCCGGTGGATGATGTCGAAGCCGTAGGCGGAATAGACCTCCGGGGTTCTGGCGACCCAGTCAACGTCATGCGAGCCGAAGAACTCCTTCACGTGGTTGATGTGGATGAACGGCGAAACAGGAATGCGGTCTATCGGCTCCTGCCGAAACGTGCGCAGCAGTTCCTCGCGGCACGAGATTCCGCTCATCTACTCCCTCCATAGTCTCTAAAAGCAATTACCGAGTTCCTGCCTGGCAGGTCAGCAATGCACCGGGACTCTATTCGTTTTTTGCAGCTGCTGCAAGCGCTGATCGTTACTGGCTTTTTGGGGTGCTAAAATGATCGATTCAATCAGAATCCAAGGCGCAGCTTGACAGGTTCAACGAAACAGTGGTAGTCTGTGGAAATAGCAGCTCTCGGGGGTTTTTTACTCTCGAGAAAAGACGGTACGGAGAAGGAGGGTGCTTATGAGAAAAATCCTGGTCGTAGTGCTGGCCTTGGTCGTGGCATGCTCCCTGTTTGCGGCTGACACGACGTCACTCAAGGGCGAGGTGAACCTGTTCGCCTGGCTGCCGGACAACCCGGACATCGTGGTGAACTGGGTGAAGGCCTTCCAGGCCAAATATCCGGGGATCAAGATCAACTCCCAGATGATGACTGGGAACACTCTCATCGAGAACATGCAGCCCCGGTTCGCTTCAGGCAACATCCCCGATGTGTTCTCGTTCGAGCTGGACTCGTTCTCTCACAGCCAGGTGACCGCGGGGAAGATCGCCGACATCGGCGACACCCGGGCCTGGGGCGAAATGGTACCTGCCATGCAGGCATCCTGGACCTACAATGGCGTGAAGTACGGCATCTCGGGCGGTGTCTGCACCACCCTGATCTTCTACAACATGGACTACTTCAAGAAGGCCGGCATCACGGCCCTGCCGAAGAACTGGGACGAGTTCCTGACCGTGTGCGAAAAGCTGAAGCAGGCCGGGATCGTACCCCTGGTCTGGTACGGCGGGTTCCCCAACATGCTTTCCAACGGGCCCCTGAGCTGGGGATTCGCGAACTACGTGCTTCCCAACGAGCCCGACGTCATCAAGAACATGGCCAATACCAAGTACGACTTCTCCAAGAACCCGGGCTGGGTCGAAACGTACCAGAAGATGGATATCCTCAATAAAAAGGGATATTTCATGAAGGGGTTCATCTCCACGGACTACGGCCAGGGACAGGAGTTCTTCAACAAGGGGGACGCGGCGATGCTGTTCGCCGGCACCTGGCAGGGATCCTACCTCATCGATAAGGGCAACTTCCAGACCGGCCTCTTCCTCCCGCCGTGGAACAACGCCGGAAAGGATCTCGTGACGGTGAATGCTTCCGAAACCGGCTGGTCCGTAGGCAAGGCCGGCAACGAGAAGCTGGGCAAGGTGCTCCTGGACTTCATGTTCGCGGACAACTGGGCCACCTATCAGAACCCCCGGGGATGCGTCACGCCCTTCAAGACCGCGAAGGGCGACAAGCTCAACCCGAAGCTCGCGGCCGCGATGGTGGAGCTCAACAAGTACCCGAAGTTCACGGATCTCTTCGGCCGGAATCTGCCGTCCGCCGCGTCGACCGAAGGGTTGAGGCTGGCTCAATCCCTCTACATCGACAAGACGCCGCAGGACATCATCCCGCTGCTGACAAAGGCGCACAACGACTGGTTCACGACCAAGTAAGGCGCTGATCGAAAAACGCGCGGAGAGAAAGTCTCCGCGCGTTTTCTTTTGTAGACAAATCCAATTCGACCGTAGTACCATCGGAGCGCCGTAAGAGGGGGAATGCTTCATGCGCAAGAGGACTCTCAGGAAGGTCTCGACATTCACGGACCGGTGGGCCGCCGAGGGGTTCCTGTTCGTCCTGCCCGCGCTGTTCTTCGTCACGGTGTTCATCATCGTGCCGGTTTGCCTGAACTTCGTCCTCGCCTTCACCAATTACCGGGGATTCGGCGTGCCCTACCGCTACATCGGCCTGCGGAACTTCCAGTCCATTTTCACCGATTCCTCCTTCTACCTCGTGCTCGGAAACACCTTCAAGCTCCTGCTCATCTACGTCGTGGCACTCAACATCGTGGCGGTTTTCCTGGCCATCAAGATCGTGGACATCGGCAGGGCGTTCGGGAACTTCATCAAGTCCCTCCTCTACTTCCCCTGCCTGCTAGCCCCGATCGTCGTGGGGTTCGTGTGGCGGATGATCCTGAATTACCAGAGGGGTCTCGTGAACGTTTCCCTTCGGCGCTTGGGGCTCGATTTCCTTGCCCTGAACTGGCTGGGCGAGAAGGGCCTGGTCATCCCTGTCATCAGCCTCGTCATCGTATGGTTCGCAACCGGGTACTACACCATCATTTACTACGCGGGTCTCATGGCGATTTCCCCGGAGTACTACGAGGTGGCGACGATCGAAGGGGCGAGCGGCACGCAGAAATTCCGGTTCGTCACCCTGCCGCTTCTGGCGCCCGCCATCACCATCAACGTGGTGTTGAGCACCATGGGGGTTCTGGGCGCCTACGACCTGCCCACAACGCTGTCCTCCGGCGGCGGTCCGGGCTACTTCGGGACCACGCTGGCGATCCAGGTGATCCGGTACGTGTACGAAAGCTACCAGCAGGGCAAGGCATTGTCCGTGGCGGTCGTCATGTCCGGTATCGCAATCGTGCTTTCCTATTTCGAACTCAAGCTCCTGGTCAAGCGCGAGGTGCACACATGAGCACGGCGAAGAGCTTGAAGGTTCATAACATGCACATTGGCGCTCACGTCATTCTTGTCCTTGTGGCCGTCATCATCCTCGTGCCCCTGTACTATGTGTTCATCAATGCCTTCAAGACGGACATGGGCATCAACCTGCAGCCCATGGGGTTCCGCCTGGAGTATTTCACCCTGGACAACCTGGCAAACGCCTGGCGCCTCCTCTCCTTCCCCAAGGCACTGCTCAATTCCGTCATTCTCGTGGCCCTGAGCTGCGGCATCCTCATCATGTCCGGGGCGCTCGCCGGTTTTTCCATCGCGCTGGTCAATAGCCGGCTCCTCAGGACGATCTACACCACCCTCGTACTGCTCATCTCGGTCCCCTTCCAGGTCATCCTGATCCCCATCATCCAGATCCTGAGCACCCTCAAGCTCATGAACAACTACTTCGGGACCAGCTTCGTGTTCGCCGCGGTCAACATGCCGTTCGCGGTGTTTCTCTACACGGGATTCATGCGAGCCATTCCCCGGGAGCTGTGCGAAGCATCCATCGTGGACGGCTGCGGCATGGGGAGAACGCTCCTACACATCTACATGCCGCTCATGAAGGTCGTGACGACGACCGTCCTCATCCTCAGGGGCACCGGGGTGTGGAACGACCTCCTGATCCCCCTGGCCACGTTCACCGTTGAAAAATACGACCCCCTCGTGCGCAGGCTCTACGTGTTCGCCTCCCTGCGGTTCAACCGGTGGGACCTCCTGTTCGCCGGCACCCTGCTCTGCTCCATCCCCATCCTGCTCCTGTTCCTGTTCATGCAGAAGGTGTTCATCCGGGGGCTCCTGGTGGGCTCGATCAAGGGATAGCAGGGGTCTTCCGCACGGTTCCATGGAAAAACTCTACGCCGTCATCGGCATGGCGGCCAACGCCGCCAAGGACACCCTGTTCAAGACGGTGGCTCGGGAAGACGGGGGATCGCGGATCCTCCTGTTCTACGGGTTTAAGTCCGCGCTGATCGCCGTGCTCGCGCTGCCGGTCATTCTCTTCATCCTGCGGGAGCCGCTCCTGCACCCGACGAGCCTCGCCTTCGCGTTGCCCACGGCAGCGCTGGCGGGGCTCGCGTACCTCGCGGCGCTGCGCAGCCTCGTGGCCGGCGACGCCTCCACGAACGTCACGATCATCAGGCTGAACTTCGTGCTCACCTCGGCCTTCGCGGTCCTCTTCGGAGGCGAGGCGCTCACCCCGCGCAAGATCGCGGGAACAGCGCTCTGCCTCCTCGCGGTGCTGCTCTTCTACCTCGGAGGCCGCTCGCGGGGCGCCGACCACCGGGGCCTGGCCTTCAGCATGCTCGCCTGCCTCGCCATGGCCGTGCTCAACATCGTGAACAAGACGGCCCTCCGCCTCGGGGCCTCGGTGCTGCACCTCGTGCTGTACCGCTACGTCCTCATCGCCGCGTTCTGCGCGCTTGTCCTGGCGGCGCGCCGGCAGTCGCTTGTGCCGTCGCCGCGCCTCGCGCTCGTGTCGGGCGCCTGCGCCGTGCTCATGCTCGGAAGCATGGTCTTCGTCCTGACTGCGCTGCAGACGGGCGACCTCACGCTCGTCATCCCGATCTCGCAGTGCAGCTTCCTGTTCACCGCCCTGTTCTCGTTCCTGTGGCTCGGTGAGCGCCTCGACTGGGGCAAGGTGACCGGGCTAGCAGCTGCCGTGACCGGCCTGATCGTGATCCGCTGACCGAGCCCGGGGTGCTCAGCGGGCCCGCACTGCCTCGCGGGCACGGCGCACGATGAACTCCGCCTTGTCCAGCGAGTCGACCGCGGCGACGATAAAGAGCCGGTCCGGGTCGAGCGCGCCGCACAGGGCATCGATTTCGTGCTTGAACTCGGCACTGCCTCCGTGGGCGCCACTGTACAGCACCTGCACGCTCTTGCCCCCAGCCTGGATGCGGCGAAGCAGGTCCAGCCAGGCCGAGGGAAGCGGGGCGCCGGCGCCCTGGATCCACTGCACGCAGTGCAGCGCGTCGATCGCAAGGAGCCGGTCGAGGTGCTGCAGGGCCCCGGGACCGTCGAGGTGATAGATGATCCGGTCCACGTGCCGGCAGCACTCCCGCGTGTCGGGACGGATGAACCGGTCGAACATGGCGGGACCGACGAGGCAGGAGAAGTCGTTCTGGCCGAGGCAGACGAACCGCCGCGAGCTCCAGCCCGAGGTCCAATTCGTGGTACCCTGCCCCGCGGGCAGCACGATGGACGAGACCGTGTCCACGATCTCCTTCCAGAGACGAGTCATGGACCGCATCGCGGTCTCCACGACTTCCGGGCGCTCGATGAGGTCGAACATGAGGCGCTCGGGCCCGCGCATCGCGTCCAGGCCGTCGATGCCGGTGTGCAGATCCGGGTAGCAGGTCACCCACCGGTCCCGGCCTCGCCGGACGGACTCCCGGAGGATCTCGAGGTACAGCCGCCACCACCGGTTGCCTGGATCGAGGTGGAACCCGGGGTGCGCGTCCCAGTCCTCGATGAACGCCTTCACCCAGGAGGTGTTGTCACGGGGCTTGAAGGTGATGTCGGCGCCCAGCCACGCGGCGAACTGGTCGGGGCCGAGCCACGGGTTGTGGGTGGGCAGGGCATCGGCGAGGTAGGCGGTGCGTCCGACGTCGCTCTCGGCTTTCGCCATGACGTAGCCCACGTCGGTCCACTCGTCGGACTCCACCGGTGGGGGTGTCGGCGCGGCGGGCGCGCCCTCCGGCCGGCCCTCCGGCACGGTCACCCAGAGCAACGGGCCGCCCCGCAACGTCCCGTCCCAGAACGCCTCATTGCGCTCCAGGGCCCGCTCGAGATCCGTCCCCTCGACCCACGGCGTGCGCATAGCGTCCCCCTCGGGTGCCCGATCAGAAGAGGCGAACGCCGAGCACCCGTTCGGCGTTGGTGCGGAAGATCGCTTCGGTGCCGCGGCGGTCCACGCCCGCCCGGGTGCAGGCGCGCTTGATGGCGAGCATCTCCTCG
>JAPLSM010000185.1 GCA_026398635.1 Spirochaetota bacterium
ATCGCGAGGAGCAGCATCATTGCCGGAATAGGGGAGAAACGGAGGATGCGGTACTTCATATCCGCCTCCTTTATGAATCGGGGAAAGTATGAGGGGTGCGCCGAAGGGCGTCAAGACGAAGGGAGGCAAGCGACGCGGGTGCCGAGGGGTGTTTACAGCAAGGCCCTGGTACGCTACGGTGGGCGACGCGGAGGCCGCCGTGAAACGATCTGAAATAAACCGGATCATGCGCGAGGGCGGGGAGTTCCTGCAGCGCATGCGCTTCCTGCTCCCTCCGTTCGCGTGGTGGTCTCCCGAGGACTGGGTGAAGCGGGGACCCGAGTCCAGCGAGATCGTGGCCAACCAGCTCGGGTGGGACATCACCGACTTCGGCAGCGGCGACTTCTCCCGGATCGGGCTCTTTCTCTTCACGATCCGCAACGGGACCGTGACCGAGCTCGCGAAGCCCTCGGGCAAGACGTACGCAGAAAAGATCCTCATCGTGCAGCCGGACCAGATCACGCCCACGCACTTTCATTTCCAGAAGATGGAAGACATCATCAACCGCGGCGGCGGCGTGCTCGAGATCGCGTTCTGGAACTCCACCCCGGGCGGGGGGCTCGCGGACACGCCGGTGGTCCTCCGCTTCGACGGTGTCGAGCGCACCCTGGAGCCCGGCACCGTGGTCCCCTTCCCCCCCGGGGAGTCGGTGTGCATCCCGGCGGGGGTGTACCACCGGTTCTGGGGGCGCGCGGGGACGGACACCGTGCTCGTAGGCGAGGTGAGCAAGGTGAACGACGACCGTGTGGACAACCGTTTCCACGACCCGGTGGGCAGGTTCCCGAACATCGACGAGGACGAACCGCCGTTGCACCTGCTGACCGAGGATTATCGCCGGTATTACCGGTTCGCGTAGCCGCCTGAGGGCATCGTCTCGCGCGGTGCGCGGTTAAAACGGTTTCGGTAGGATGCGGGGCCGGGAGGTGCCATGCAGAAGAAAGCGCTGATCGTGTGGGGCGGCTGGGACGGGCACGAGCCCCGGCAGGTGGCCGAGGTCTTTGCCGGTATGCTGCGCGCGGAGCGCTTCGCGGTCGAGGTGTCGGACACCCTCGATGCGTTCAGGAAGCCGGATCTCGCGGACCTCGACCTGATCGTCCCGGTCTGGACCATGGGGGAGATCACGAAGGAGCAGGTCGGTCCCGTGATCGAGGCCGTGGCCAATGGGACGGGCATTGCCGGCTGCCACGGGGGCATGTGCGATGCGTTCCGCACCGAGGTGAACTGGCAATTTATGACCGGCGGCAACTGGGTGTCGCACCCGGGCGGAGCGACCGCCCGCTACACGGTGGAGTTCAAGCGGGGCTCCAACCCCCTCGTCGAGGGATTCCAGGATTTCGAGATCACCTCCGAGCAGTATTACCTGCACGTGGACCCGGTCGTCGAGGTGCTGGCGACAACCCGGTTCCCCACCGTCACCTGGTACCATGCCTCCAACGGGCCCGTCGACGTGCCGGTGATCTGGACGAAGCGTTGGGGCGTCGGGCGGGTTTTTTACTGCTCGCTCGGCCACCACGCCGATGTGTTCCAGATGGACACGCCGGCGGAGATCATGCGCCGCGGCTTCGTGTGGGCTGCCGAGGGGAAACGGATCGCGCGCGAGCAGGGGCTGAGCGCGAAGCCGTATCAGGACAAAACCGGAACATAGCGACGGGCCGAAGAGGTCCGCCTGTCGGCCGCGGCAGGTCGCGGGCCCCGTGCGGGATCGCAGAGGGTGAGGGCGTCATGGCGAAGACGGGCGTGGGCATCATAGGCTGCGGGGCGATCAGCGGCATCTATCTCAAGAATCTCACGCAGAAGTTCGACAGTACCCGCGTGGTCGCCTGCGCCGATCTGCTTGCCGAGCGCGCGAAGGCTGCGGCAGCGGAGTACAAGGTCGCGAAGGCGAGCACGGTCGACGAGCTGCTCCGCGACCCCGAGGTGGAGATCGTGCTGAACCTCACGATCCCCAGGGTGCACGCGGAGGTGTCGCTCGCCGCGATCGCCGCGGGCAAGCACGTGTACTCGGAGAAACCGCTCGCGGTCTCCCGCGCCGACGGGGCGCGCGTGCTCGAGGCCGCCCGGCGCAAGGGGCGGCGCCTCGGCGGGGCGCCGGACACGTTCCTCGGCGGGGGCATCCAGACCTGCCGTAAGATCATCGACGACGGACTGATCGGCCGGCCGATCGGGGCCACGGCGTTCATGACCACCCCGGGCCACGAGCGCTGGCACCCGGACCCCGAGTTTTATTACCAGCCCGGCGGCGGACCGATGCTCGACATGGGTCCTTACTACCTCACGGCGCTCGTCACGCTGATGGGGCCGATCGCCCGGGTCGCCGGATCCGCGCAGACGACCTACCCTGAACGAACCATCACGAGCGAGCCCAAGCACGGCCAGAAGATCAAGGTCGAGGTGCCGACGCACGTGGCCGGGGTGCTCGACTTCGCCTCGGGTGCGGTCGGGATGATCCTCACCAGCTTCGACGTGTGGGGCACCCACCTGCCGGCGATCGAGATCTACGGCACCGACGGCAGCCTGTCCGTGCCGGACCCCAACACGTTCGGCGGCCCCGTCCTGCTCTTGCAGAAGAACGAGAAGGAATGGCGCGAGGTGCCGCTCGCCTTCGGGTACGCGGAGAACAGCCGCGGTCTCGGTGTCGCCGACATGGCCGACGCGATCGCGAAGGGGCGACCGCACCGCGCCGCGGGCGAGGCGATGTACCACGTGCTCGACGTGATGGAGGGGCTCCACGACGCCTCGGCCGCCGGGCGATCTTATATGGTCAAGAGCGGCTGCGAGCGGTCGGCAGCGCTGCCGTTGGGGCTCGCCGACGGCGAGATCGGGTAGGGGAACCCGCTGCGCCGGTCAGGGACGAGTCGGTGCGGTGGCAGGGGAAGGATTGCTCACCCTGCCCATGAAGAGGACGGTCCCCGTCGAGTTCTCCCGGATCAGGAACAGGAAGGGGTGATCGGCCTGGAAGATCCTTGGCTCCGCCTTCCCTTTGTTGTGGACCAGGATGCCGTACTGGTGCACCGCATACGTGTGGCAGCCCTCGACGTCGAGGTTGTACACCAGGAGCTTTTCCTGCCGGCTCGATAAGCCGGTGATGGCCAGCCCTTCACCCGCCTTGCCCTCGAGAACGTCGCCCACCACGAGGTCACGAGCTTCCACCCACCGGCCGCGTGATGTCGCTACCGACTCTCCGTCGGGGATGTCGCGGGGACGGGGCCTCCACGCGAGACGGTCGCCCCGAATGACGAGGAACGGATGGTTGCCGGCCGCACGAACCGAAACGGAGCCAGCCCGTATGGCGATCAGGTCCCCTTCGAACTTGCTTTCCTGCCGCTCGATCACCGTTGCCAGGGTCCATGCTCCGGTTGCCGGGTCGCATGAGGCGACCCGAGTTCCCGACTCGATCTTTTCGATGGGGCGGGCTCCGTCTGCCGTGAGCACTACTGTCCCGGAAGGGAAGCACCCGCCACCCGACGTTGCGGCTGCTGCCTCGGTGCCTTCCTCGTCGACGATGACGAAGGCCTGGTGCAGGACGGATCCGATGTTCAGCCATTCGGCCCTGCCATCCATGCCCGAGAAGTCGGCCTCACGGGGGTCGAACGCATCGGTGACGCCCATTTCCTTCAGCACGGCATCGAGCGTCAGCCGGTGGGTCACGGTGAATTTCGGAAGCAGCACCTCGATCCCGCCAGGGAAGAGACCGCTCGTCCATTTCTCCATTGCGTCTGCCGTCAGCGAATCCTCGAGGTTACGGAGGCCGTCACGCTCCCGGGGCAGCAGGATGACCATGGAGAAATCCTTCCCGGTGTACGGCATCTCGAGCACCTGTACGCTCTTGTCCTCGCGGAAATTGAACCCGCCTCCCTGGCTCATCATGGGAACGCGAACGGTCGTCTTTGTATTGAGGAAGAATGACATTTCTCTCGTCTGCGACTCGGAGAACCGGCTGACCCACACGCCCTTGAAATAGACCGCGTTCACGATCAGGAGGCGGGTGAGCCGGACGACGGGGTCGGGGAGAAGGCCTTTTATCCTTGACTGGGTGTTCTGCTCGACCCATTGGTTGACCTTCTGGTGCACCGTTCTCGGTTCCTTCTCAAAATCAACAGGAATGATCTGCGTTTGCGGGAACGTTCTTGCGAATTCCAGATAGTCCTTCAGGAACGGATACCTTTCCTGCGGCCAGAGGGAATTCGCGATGGAGAGCTCGACACTTTCCTTTTTTTGTATCGCGTCAAGCGCTGCCTGGAGTCTCGCGAGAGCAGGGAACAGCTCCTCGTCCGGCAACGACAGATGGAGTGTTGCGGCGAGCTGCCGTGCGGTCTCTCCACGCGCGCCCCGGTAGGCCAGCACGCCGACGGTCGAGATGCTGAAGGGCGAGAAGAGGATGTTGCCGTCGCCCGTTTTCAGTTTCTGATACAGGTCGAGGGCGAACTGCGTGTTGCCCCGGACCAGCTTCTTCTTCACTTCGCTGTCCTGGCCGAAGAGGATCGCAACGGGAAACACGGCCGACAGGAGAATGCACGCGATGAGGAAGGCGGCGGTGCGTCTCATGCGTTGATCCTGGAACGTCTTGAATGACGATCGAAGGCTACCACATGCCGCACGCTATCTCCATGCCTTGGCGCTCCACCGGTGTTCGTGCCATGATGAATCTCATGGCACGAACGTGGCTCGCCACGGCCTGCCGGATGGTCCGGCGCTTGAGTGCGTTCCTTGCGGTGCTCCTGCTCTCCGGCTGTCCGTATTCCTCGGATGAGCCGCTTTCAGATCCAGCGGCGGCCTCGATCGATCCGTCTCTCGCGGGCGTATGGCGGACGCGGGATGCCGACTCGGGGGAATACGGTCTCATCGTCATCCAACCTTTCGACGAACACGAGCTGGCAGCCTGCGCCCAGGGTGCCGCAGGGGAAGACGTCGACATGTACCGCCTCTTCGTGACGGTGATCGGAGAGGATCGCTTCCTGAACATACGGGAGCTCGGTATGGACGACGCGGAGTGGTACTTCGCCCGCTATGAAGCGAGCGCGGACCGGCTGGTCCTGAGGCTCATCGACGACACTCTGTTCGACTCCCGGACCTTCAGCTCGCAGCGGGAGCGCCGGGAGTTCATAGGGGCGCACCTCTCGGATCCACGCCTTTATGCCTCCGACGGCAGCGACCCCGATGACATGGTCATGGAGCGTGCGCCCCGGTAGACGAGCACGCCGACTCGGCGGTGGTGTCCGGTAGCGGCGGCAGCTTCCGACCGCGACGCGCTACAGCTTGTCGACTAAGAGCGAGCACCGGCCCGAGGGTATGGGAAGGGTCTTCTGCCGGGCCCCGAACAGGTTCACGGTGAGGTAGTAGAGCTTCTCGCTCTCGAGGTGGATCTCCCAGCCCCGGTTGGACTTCGCCGAGAAGATGGTGATGAGGTTGCGCTTCAGCGCGAGTCCCTCGATGCCCATCAGCTCGAGGGTCGGGATGGTCCAGTCGACGGTCTTGCGCGGCAGCGAGATGTCGAGGCCGATGATGTTCTCGATCATCAGCGACACCGTGGAGAGCGCCGTGGACGGGAGGTGCATCTGCCGGGGGAAGCCCCGCCTGCTGGGCCACCGGGCAGGGCCCTCGGCGTGGGGCAGGTACGCCTCGTAGAGAGAACCCTTCTTCCCGCCGGCAGGGTACAGGCCGTCGAGCACATAGTAGAGGTGGCGGATGGCGAACTCGCGGGCCAGGTCGTTGCGCCGGTACTTCTCGAGCCCCTTGATGACCATGTAGGTGAGGGGCGGGAACACCGAGCCCCGGTAGCCCATGCCGTTCGGGTCGAAACGCTTGTCTCGTACGGCGAGGGTCGGGAAGGGGTTCTCGATGCCGAACTCCCGGGGGTCGACGAGGTGCTCGATCAGCCGCTCGCCTCGGGCCTCGTTGGGAACCTCGGCGATGAGCGACCAGAACGACGCGATGGTCTTCACGCGCAGGCGCTTCTGCTTCGCGTCGAGGTCGTAGTAGAAGCCGTCGCGCTCGTCCCACATCAGCGCATTGATCTTGGTCTTCAGCGAGAAGTAGGCCTTCTTGTACCGGTAGTTGGTGTCCTTGTCATTGATGATGTCCGAGAGCTCGGCGAGGTACAGCGCGGCGAGAGCAACCTGGCAGTTGAAGTCGACGGGGTAGCGCGTACCCTCGCGGGGAGCGTTGTCCATCATCGTCGCCGCGAGCGGGGGGGCGAACAGGCCGTTATCGGCCTTGAAGGTGCTCTCGAGCCAGGTGTAGTAGCGCTCGAGCACGGGCATGACCTCCCGGATGCGCTTCTTCACCCCGAGCCGGTGATAGAGGTTGTGCTCGGCCCAGGCGAACAGCGGGGGAAGTACCCCTTTGGGGTTGTCGTGCGGCAGGATCGGCTTTCCGGTCTTTATCGAGTATTCGCCTCGGATGGCGCCCGAGTCCTCCTGCTTGGCGTAGAAGTTGTCGAGCATCGAGGTGACGGGAAAAATGCGGTTCGAGTAGACGAGAAAGAACGTGGAAAAACAGGCCTCGACCTGGTTGATCCGGGTGGAATCGGGATGGCTGAAATACTTGGAGTGGAACCCGCTCTCGGTGCTGCCTTTCTTCCAGAAATCCTTCATCATGACCCACGTTTCGTTGTACAGCGAAACGAGATCACGATCGTAAAAATGTATCTTCGGGAAGTCTTTTTTTGTCACCCACGTTCCCCGCGCTCGAGCCCGTATTGTACCATGCCAACCCGTCCGGTCAAAGCTATTTTTTCCCTATAACGCATAGATTTATACGCCATAGAGGGTTACCTGACCCGGCATTCGAGGATCGGCACGCGCGAGGTCTGGAGAGCCGCGACCACGCCTGAATCAAGGTAAGAAAAACGGGACGGGACCGTCAAGCAAACTGCCCTCCGGGCCGTGGCGGAGGGCAGTTCAGTTCTGGATGTACTTGGCGGCGGCGGCGGGGCCGGCTCCCGAATGTGATTCAGCCCACGTCGCCGAAGTCAATATCGATCGAATCGTCGGCGCTGACGGGCAGGCTGTCGATGGTGATCGTGAAGGTGTAGGGAACGGAGGATCCGCTGGCCACCTCGTTGTCGACTGGAATCCACGCGCCGCCATTAATGCTGTACACCGTGCCGGCGATCCAATAGTTGTCGGCTTCGAAAGTCAGTTCAACAGCGTAATCGCCGGCTGGAATATTTGCGATTAGGAAGGATCCGACCTGGCTGGGGTTCCCCACCATGGGTACCGCAACCGAGAAATTCGAACCACCCTGGGTGATCGTCACCGTGACGTCGCTCGTGATGTCGAAATAACTCGCGCTCACCGTTCCAGTGATCGTCACTCCGCTCACGCCCAGAGGGCACCCGGCGAGGACCAGCACGAGCGTGGCGAGGACTGCGCTAAGAGCCAATAATCTCCGCATATTTCCCTCCTTGTGGAAAACCCGTTAATACTATCATAATAGTAGTAAATGATACATGCAGTCAAGCCACGGCGTGCGCAAGGGCCATGAGCACGGCGACTTGACACTCGGGTAGAGCGCGGGTACCACGTGGTGCATGGAAGCCGAAGAGCTGCAGGCGACCGCGCGCATGGCCAGGCTCTCCCTCTCCCCCGCGGAGGAGGAGCGGCTCCGTGGCGCGGTGGAGCGGATGCTCGTCTACTGCTCCCACATGGCTTCCCTTCCCGTGGACGATCTCGAGCCCACCACCCATGCGCTGTTGTCGAAGAACCGGCTGCGCGCGGACGAAGGTCCGGCGGAGCAGGCCGCAGGCGTCCCGGCAGCAGCCGGTCCGGCAGCTGCTGCCCCGACGCCAGTCCGGCTGGCGGATGCCCTCCTCGCCAACGCACCCGAGCGCGAGGACCGGTTCATCCTCATTCCCAACGTCCTGTAGGAGCCCGACAGCATGCCGGGCAGCCTGGACGGATCCTGGAAGGAACAGGCCTCGGCACGCGACGCGGCGATCGGCGCATTCCTGCAGCTCGACCCCTCGATCGGCGCTGTCGACTCCGCGCCTTCCGGCCCGCTTTCTGGCACGCGATTCGGGGTCAAGGACAACATCGCGGTCCGCGGCTACCAGCTCACCTGCGGCTCCCGGCTGCTCGAGGGCGTGGTCTGCCCCTACACGGCAACGGCGGTGGAACGCCTGCAGCGCGCGGGTGCGCTCGTGGCGGGCAAGACCAACCTCGACGAGTTCGGCATGGGATCGTCGACGGAGAACTCGGCCTTCAAGCGGACGCTGAACCCCTTCGACCACGGCCGGGTGCCCGGCGGCTCGAGCGGAGGTTCAGCGGCAGCGGTGGCCGCGGGTATCGTGGACTTCGCGCTCGGCAGCGACACGGGCGGTTCGGTCCGGCAGCCCGCCTCGTTCTGCGGCCTCTACGGCCTGAAACCCACCTACGGCGCCGTGTCCCGCTACGGCCTCGTGGCCTACGCGTCGTCGCTCGAGGTGATCGGCGTGCTCGCGAAGAGCGTTGAC
>JAPLSM010000009.1 GCA_026398635.1 Spirochaetota bacterium
TATTTCCGCATGTTCGACCCCCTGCACGAGCGCGAGGGCGAGGTGTTCACCCGTCTCGGGTACATCGACAACCAGCACCTCGCGCCCCGCATCCGGGGCGAGGTCCGCATGGCCGTGGGCCTCATGGACACCGTATGCCCGCCGTCCACGCAGTTCGCGGCCTACAACCGCATGAGCTGCCGGAAGAGCCTGCTCGTGTTCCCGGACTTCGGGCACGAGGGTCTGCCGTGGATCGGCGACCACGCCTTCGCGTTCCTGGCCGGGCTCTGAGGAGCCGAACCCGAGAAAGGATCCCCGTGTACGAGCGCAACGTTTCCCACATCGAGGCCCTGGTGCAGGAACAGAACGAGTGGCGGGGCCGGTGCGTCAACCTGATCGCGAGCGAGAACGTCACGAGCCGGCGCGTCCGCGGCGTCATGGGATCGGACTTTGCGCACCGCTACGCCGAGGGCCACCCCGGGGAGCGCTACTACCAGGGCACCGAGATCATCGACGAGATCGAGGGCCTGCTGAAGCAGCACATGAAGGGCCTGTTCCGCTGCCGGCACGCGGACGTGCGGCCGATCAGCGGGACGATCGCGAACGACGCGGTCTTCAGCCGCTACATCCGGCCCGGCGACGTAGTGATGGTGAACTCCACCCCGGGCGGCGGCCACATCAGCCATCACCGGGTGGGTGCGGTGGGCAAGTACACGAAGAACATCGTCAACTTCCCCGTGACGCCCGACGGGTACCACATCGACGTGGACCACACGATGGAATTGTTGAAGGCGCTCGAGCCGAAGGTGATGATCCTCGGTAAGAGCCTGTTCCTGTTCCCCGAGCCGGTGAAGGAGCTCGCCCCGGTGTGCAAGCGGCGCGGCATCGCGCTGATCTACGACGCCGCGCACGTGCTGGGCCTCGTGGCCGGCCACCAATTCCAGGACCCCCTCGCGGAGGGAGCGCCGCTGGTGACGGGCAGCACCCACAAGACGTTCTTCGGCTCGCAGCGCGGGGTGATCCTCAGCAACGTGGACGACGACGAGTGGCGGAAGATCGACAAGGGCGCGTTCCCCGGTTCGTCCTCCAACCACCACCTCGAGACCCTCGTGGCCCTCTCGGTGTCCACGTACGAGATGCTGGAGTTCGGCGTGGAGTACGCCCGGCAGGTGGTGGCCAACGCGAAGCACCTCGCCCGCAGGCTCCACGACCTCGGCTTCAAGGTGGAGGGCGCGGAGTTCGGCTTCACGGAGAGCCACCAGGTGGCGGTCGACGTGTCGGACCTCGGCGGAGGAGATGCGGCAGCCCGCACGCTGAAGGACAACGGCATCATCGTCAACATGAACCTGCTGCCGTTCGAGCCCCTGGACCACGTAACCAATCCCGCCGGCCTCAGGCTGGGGACGCAGGAGATGACCCGGGTCGGCATGAAGGAGCCCGAGATGGAGGCGATCGCCGGCTTCTTCGGGAAGGTCCTGCTCGGCAAGAAGTTCGTCGGCGACGAGGTGAAGGAGTTCCGGTCGAAGTTCCAGGACGTCCAGTATTCGTTCGACGCCTGAGCGGGGGCGGCATCTCGGAGACCCGGGCGGCGCTGGCGAGCGTGAGCAGCTTCCGCGTACAGTGAGGGTTCGAGCAAAGCGCGCCGGTGAGGCTACACCGAGGCCAGCCTCCGGTTGACACTCTCAAGGTCGAAGCGCTCGGGATCGAAGGTGCCGAGCCACTCCTTGAAGGTGCGGTCATCCTCGTCAAACTCGCGGTCGGGTGTGGCGAGGATCTCGAGGACGTGGGAATAGCCCATGAAGCCGCCGCAGTCCTCGGGCGGGCATGCGCGCGCCCCCGCGATGCACCGGGGAACGCCCTTCCAGCCCTTCGGGGCCGGCGCGATCAGCCGCTGCACCGTGATCACGTGCTCCCAGGAGTCCCCGAAGTCGTACTCGTAGTACAGACGCCTGCCGGTGCGAAGCCCCAGCCCGGCCAGGGTCACGCCTTCCTCGTCCAGGCCGCCGTCGTTCTCGTCGGGGAAATCGGGGTTCGAGCCGCCGTAGGTCGTTCCATCCACGACGAACTCGTGCAGGTGGTCATCGCTCCAGCCCATGGCGGCCTGGATGACGGCGTGCAGCCGTCCCAGCGTGCAGTCGGCAGGCACCAGGACGCGGCGCCAGATGCGGGGAGAGATGCGCCGCAGCTCGATGCGGATCTGCACGACCGCGGCCGAGCCGGGCGGGCCGCCCTGCTTCCGCCGCGATGGGCGGGAACGAGTGGCCGTCGTTCGGGCGCTTCCGGTCGTTTGCATCCTCGCGTTCAATGAATCGAGGATTCCCGGAAGCATGGATTCGATCATCGCCAGCGTGGCTTCGGTCGCCTCGCGCTCACGGGCATCGAAGGATGCCCGGTTCAGGAAGTCCACTATCTGGGCGATGGGTGCCATGCCCTGCATGAACGCCAGGAGCGCGTGCGAAGCATCGCGGCCGGCCAGGTCGGACTGCGGCGATTGCCGGATGATGAATGTTGAGACGGCGTCCAGGACCGCCAGGGCGCGTGAGCGAAGCGGACCGTTCACGGCGTCACGCTTCTTCGAGTAGGAACCGGCGATGCGCTGCAGCCGCTGCTCGACCTGCAGCTCGAGCACGGCGACGAGCCCGGGGTGGAACTGCCCGGGGCTCCTTCCCAGCAGGATGCGGTCCATGATCCGGGCGATCGATCGCCGATCGTGGAACAGCTCGTCCCGGATGATAGCATCGACTTCCGACGCCGTCCGCGAGATGCCCAGCCGCGTCAGGGTTCCCTCGAGGGTGTCGGGCCGGGCGTGTCGGCGCTCCCGCTCCGCCTCTTGCTGAATCGCCTCCAGCACGTCCTCGCCCTTCCACCAGATGCCGAGCCCGTCTCCTCGCCGCGTCAACTCGATGCGCGGGGAGCTTTCGATGAGGCGCCCGAGGGTGAGAGCCGGATTCCGCCGCGCCCGCGGTCCGGCAAGGAAGTAGGCCCACGCCGCCGTCTCCTCGATGGTCTCATAGGGGCCGAGAGCTTCCAGCGCCCGTGAAAAGCCGTCCTCGAGGGCTGCGCCCCACGGGGTGGCCCGGGGATCATCGTGAAGGGTCGCCTTCTTCCTGCAGGCAATGGCGTACGATCCCGTACGGTAGTCGAGCACGGTCGCCTCCATGACGTCACCGTGCTGCATGCCGTGCTCCGCGTAGAACCTCGAGAGATCGAACACCCGGAGGCTCACCCGGTGATCAGGGTCGAGGGGCTTGGCATCCGCGGCTGCGTCCTCCGCCAGCTGCGGGAAGATCTCCTCGAACCGAAGGGGATCGAGCAGCGAATGGTAGATGCCCACCTCCGACAGGGGAAGCTCGAGGGTTTTCGAAGCGACGAGGGCGCCCTGAGGAAGGATCAGGCGCGATTCCGTCGGATTG
Source organism: Spirochaetota bacterium (assembly GCA_026398635.1). Taxonomy (GTDB): domain Bacteria; phylum Spirochaetota; class Spirochaetia; order SZUA-6; family Fen-1364; genus JAPLSM01. The sequence continues at coordinate 3,393 of JAPLSM010000009.1, forward strand.
CGCGACGGGGAGAGGAAGGGGACGAATCGGTGGCCGGGAACGAGCACTTCCAGCTCCAGCTCCCGCTCGGTCGGAGAGATCAGGAAGACGGCGCCGGCGAACCACGACCACCGCGGCACGTACCGCTCGTCATCTCCGCGGAATACTGGCGCTTCGAATTCGAGGATCTTCTTGACGCTGCTCTCGAGCTTCGCGGAGACGGTGGTGTCGCGTCGCGCTGCCGCCCGTTGTACCAGATCTTCCAGGGCGAACGGCGTGTCGCTCGCCTCCACCAGACTCTCTATGGTCTCTGCAAGTGACGGTCTTTTGGACATGCACTCTCCCCGAGATGATACGGTTGGTCTTCCGTGGTCGGGATGTCAATTGGCAGGAACGTTGATACGCTCCCCGCGCAAGGCACGGCGTGGTCGTGGATGGGAATGCCCCGGCCCGGAGCATTCCGGACCTACGGATGAGCAGACCATCCCGCTTCAGCGAGCGCGCATGCCCGGGGCCACCTCATGTACTCCGCGTGCTCGGGGGTGTCCACGTACTCGGTCCAGAGATTGCCCTGCACCCCCAGCACGTGCCCGCCCTGTTCCGACGTGAGTGCGGAAGGGGTGGGCGGCTCTCCTCTGGGCGCGCCGCGACGGCAGCGTGTTCGATCGGATCTACCATACCCGCGTCGCGGCAACACTCGCCGTGGTCGCGCTCCTGATGCAGAGCTACGGCATCATGGGTCCGCACCTCGGGTAGCGGCGCCGGCCGGACGCTAGAAGGCTCTCTTCCAGAACCGGATCGCGAGCTGGGTCCGATCGCGCAGGCCGAGCTTTTCCAGAACGACGGAGAGGATGTTGCGCGCCGTCCCTTCACTGATGAAGAGCTGCTCGGCGATCTCTCGGTTGGAGCACCCCTGCGCCACCAGCTCCGCCACGTCGTTCTCCCGGGGCGTGAGCCCCTCCAGGGGCGCTCGCGGGGGGTCGCCGAGGCGCCTCAGCACCGCCGTGTCCACCACGGACGTCCCGGAAGCGAGCGCGCGCAGCCTCTCCGCCATCCCCGCCGAGGGGGTCGACTTCAGCAGATAGACGTCAGCCCCGGCCTGGAGCGCGCGGTGGATACTCTCGTCGTCCTGGAACGTCGTCAGGATGAGCACCCGCACCTCGGGCCAGCGTTCCTTGATCCGCCGGGTGGCCTCGATGCCGTCCATGCCCGGCATGCGGATGTCCATGAGCACGGCGTCGGGCAGGCTCCTCTCGCAGGACGCGAGGGCCCGGGCGCCGTCACTCGCGGTGCCGAGGACCTGCATGTCGGCTTCGCGCGACAGGAGGACCTTCAGGCTCCGCGAGACCAGCGGATCGTCGTCGACCACGAGGACCTTCACGCCAGGCCGTCCTTCGTGGCCCTGCGCACGGGCGGATCGTCGCCGGGCGGGTCCGTCTCGAGCGGTGCGCTGCCGAGCGGCAGCACGCAGATGAGCCGGAAGCCGTCCCGCGTGTCGGTCGCGATGCTGCCGCCGACGGCTCTGGCCCGCTGGGAGAGGTTGCGCAGCCCCAGGCCGTGCCCGCCCGGAACGACCCCCTGCGTCGGGTTGTGCACGCAGAGGCGCACGATGTGCGGTCCGACGTCGAGAGAAACGTCGATCCTCCCCGGAGCCTCATGGCGCGAAGCGTTCGTGAGGGCCTCCTTCAGGCAGGGCTCGAGCACCCCCCAGGCATGGATTGGCACCCCGGCCGTGTCGCCATGCACCGTAAAGGCGATCTGGCAGGCCGAGAAGCGTCGACAGATCTCCTCGAGCGAGCCGACCCCGACGGCCGCCTCCGGCGCAATGCCGCGCGCCGTGCGCCTCAAGAGCGCCATGCCGTCCGCGACGCGTCGCCGGGCCTCTTCGTGCAGCTCGGTGGCCTGCGGATCGCCCTCGTCGGCGAGCCCGCGGTACGCCTCGAGCGCGAGCTCCGCGGCCGCTATCTCGTGGCCGGCATGGTCGTGCAGGTCGCGCGCGATGCGCGCCCGCTCGGCGACCTCCGCCATGCGCGCGACGCGGACGTTGGCGGAGAGCAACTCGCCCTTCAGGCTCTCGAGATCGTAGCGCTCCCTCCGGTCCCGGTCAGCCTCCTCCC
>JAPLSM010000278.1 GCA_026398635.1 Spirochaetota bacterium
CGCCGGAACACCGAGAGCCGGAAGAGCTTCGCGAAATTGGCCCATCCGATGAAGGAGACCTGGTCGGGCGGCACCTCGCCGAAGTTCGTGAACGCCCAGCTCACCTTGATGAACGGGACATAGTGGAACAGGACGAAGACCGCGGCGGGCACGAGCATCATGAGGAAGAGGCCCTTCTGCTTTCCGAGGGTCCTCCACACCTGCGGCCTGAGCCGCGCCTCACCGAAGAACGAGTCCTTCACGTCCCTCCGATCCGCACCCTGCTTCTTCGTGGTATAGATAGGCTTCACCGTTGCGAGTGTAGCCGTCCGTTCCCCTCGCCGAAAGAGTACTCGGGTCCCTTTGATCGGGGACTAGTACTTTGGTACCGAGTGACGGGTTTGTATGCAGGGTTGTCAAGGATCGCGCGGGCGCGGAAGCGCTCTGTGCTGCGACCGTGAGGCCTAGGCCCTGAGGTACTCCAGGCTCGCGCGGAGCGCGTCCACCAGCTTTGCCTGCGGCAGCTTCTGCACCTCGGGGGCAAATGGCTCCAGGGAAATGTCCCCCGAGTAGCCCTTTTTCACGTGACGCGCAATCTGCTCCCGGCAGAAGGTGCGGTCGGACGGACCGGGGAGCACCCGGTGTTCGTCGCGATATTTCATCTTGGCAATCGGGGATTCGACTCCCGACGCGTGGATCAGACCCGTGTGCGAGACATCGTAGCTCGTGCCGATGTCGTTCTCCGTGTCCGGACCGAGGTAGTGGTGGAAGGTGTCATACACGGTGCGGTAGCAGCTGTGCCCGGACCGCGTGATCGCCGTCACCGCCGCCACGAGGGAGGGAAGGGAACATTCGGCGAAACCGAGCGGCTCAACGTACCCCAGGATGCCCCGGCGCGCGAAAGAAGGCCCGAAATCGGAGAGGGCCGCCGCCGTTTCTGAAAGGCGCGTCGCGGCGTCCCGCGTGTCTTTCATGTCGTTGTTGGGACACAGCACGATGGCGGGGCAACGCAACGCCGACGCGGTATCCAGCAGCTCCTCGAGCTCCAGGGAGACACGGGCCTTCACGGAAGCGAGGTTGAACTTCTGCAGCGCGTTGATGGTGATGACCCTCACCCCGTGCTTCTCCGCCAGCGCCGCCGCTTGTGCAGGCTTCATGTCGTCCACGATACGACCGCCGGGCAGATCGTTGCGGAGCTCCACCTTCGACAGGCCGAGATCCGCGGCAAGGAGGAAGAACTCCTCCAGGCTCAGTGCCGGGCAGGTGATCCTGTTGAGCGCGAATCGCCGGATGTCGATCATGCGGGCACCCCCAATCGGATGAGAGCATACATCCCGCCTCGACACCCATGTCAACATGACGACCCCCGGGGGGCTCGCCCAAGGCGTTCCCTCGAGCGGGGCATGATGCGCCGGCTGCGGCGGGGGAGACGGTGCGCGGGATTCGCGCTGTTAACTTTTCGACACGCGTGAAAGAATTCCCTGCAGGATGTCGGGATTATTGGCCATGATTCCGTCAACGCCTGCCGAGGCGAGATCGCGAACGACGTCTCGGTGTGCGTCAAAGACGCAGATAAAGACCTTCAAACCCAGGGAGTGAACGAACGAGAGGTACTCCCGGGTCCCCGAGTGCACCTGCGGAAAGACCAGTTCCATCTCCCCTTCCCCGGCGAACGAGACCGAATTCCGGATATCCTTCTCGGCGATCGCCAGTCCGCACACCACGCGAGGATACCTGCTCTTGACCGTGCTCAACGCTTCCCTGCTGAAGCCGGAGAGGAGCACCTGATCGCACATGTCGAAATCGTCGATCGCCCGGACAACGGTATCCACCAGGCGGGTGCATTGGCTGCCGTCGATCGGTCGACGCGGCGTGTCGGTGCACAGATGCGGCCGCTTCGTATCGATCTTCAATTCGATGTCGAGAAGGCATCGATCCTTTGCCAGGCGAAGAACCTCCTGGAGGACCGGTATTCTCGTGTCGCGGAACTCCTGCGAGAAACCTGCGCCGAAATCCAGGGTTCGCAGCTGACCGAGCGTCAGATCCAGGACGGCCCCGGTGCCGTTTGATGTGCGATCAACGTCCGGATCATGGATCACCACGAGCTCGCCGTCGGAGCTGAGGGTTACATCCAGCTCGAGGAAGTCGACGCCGTGCTGGATAGCCAGGTCGAAACTCGGCAGCGTGTTCTCCGGGGCATAGCTGCTCGCACCACGGTGGGCGAGCGTGACCATGCGATCGGATGACAACGCTTCGTGTACGGTGCTGAACCTGGACATGGCGGACATCTCCCTTGTGGGTGTGAGCGCCGCGGCCTCTTCTGTCGTTCCATCCGCGTGGCACCTTGACAAGCGGACCCGGCCAAACTTCAGAACTCGTTCAGTAGGTCGAAAATAGTATAGAAAATAGTACCCCAAAGAATTGACTTTCACCGTTCTCTGTGCTATTCTCGGGCATGGCACAGACACTGTTCGGCCCGAATGGATTCATCCACGCAGATGAGGACGAGAATGGAAACGTCACCATCATGTGGGCAGGGAAACCCTACTATTCATTCAGCCGCAGCGACCACTTCGCGAAGAATCTGGGAATCAGTCT
>JAPLSM010000058.1 GCA_026398635.1 Spirochaetota bacterium
GCAGCGCGAGGTCCCTCAATAGCGAGAAATACGCCCTGCGCTGGGTGACGCTCTCCACCCTCTCGACTACCCGTCGCCGCAGGAAGACCCGGTCCGCCTCGGGCATTCCCGCGAGATCGGCGTAGAAGGGCGCGAGCGAGACGTACGCGGCCTCCGGCTTGCCCCGCGGCGACGCGTAGAGGCGCTCGCCCATCACCGGCACGATCAGGGGCAGCATGGGCCGCAGCAGTCCGGCCGGCATCGGCAGGCCGCCGTCCACGAAGACCAGGCCGCGCACCCGATCCGGCGCCCCGAACGCGACGAGCTCGGCGATCGCGGCGCCCAGGGAGCTGCCGACGAGGAAAGCGGGACCGGCGCCAAGGGCGTCGAGAGCGTCGATCACCGCCGCGGCGCATGACGGAACGCTCACCCTGCCGGCAGCCCGGGACCGGCCGAAGCCGGGAAGGTCGATCGCGATCAGCCGGAACCGGTCCGCCAGCAGCGGGAACAGGTGACGCCACGTGTCGGCCTCGTCTCCCAAGCCGTGGATGAAGACCAGGACCGGCGCATCGGCTCGGCCAGGACCGGCATCGAACACGTGGATGCGCTCCCTCCCGCGCTCGAGGTCGAGGGTGCGACCGAAGGGAGCAAGACCGGGCCATGGCTCCATGGACCGCAGTATGCCATCAACCGCGGTTCGGGTCACTGGTGGATCAGGTTTATAGCGCGCGCGCCAGCGACGTGCCTCGCAGGGTGCTGGAATCTGCTATACTCGTCGCGTGAACACGCGACGCGTCGTTCCGCCGGTCCTCGCCGCCGTGCTCCTCCTGGCGGGTTGCGCACCGCAGACGAAGCCGCTGCGGCCGCTCGTCGCACCGAAACCGACCGAGGGTATGGTGGTCTACGTGTCGGGCGGGGTCCGGGCGTCCCGCGACAGCGCGTGGGTCGACGTCGAGCCGGGTGACACCGTGGGCGCCGCAGCGGTGCTGCGCACGGACGCGGACGGGTACTGCGAGCTGCAATTCGGCGACACCGTGTCGGTGCGCGTGGAGCCCGAGACGGAATTCCGGTGCGGCAGCGTCGCGCTCGACGGGAAGGCGGCCGTGAACGGCGAGCTTACGGCCGGCGCGATCCTCGCCAAGGTGAAAAAGCTCAGCGGGTCGGACCTGCAGGTCCGTACCCCTTCTGCCGTGGTCGGGGTCCGGGGTACCGCATTCAAGGTGAGCGTCTCTGGAAACGCCACCACGGTGACGGTGCGGGAAGGCACGGTGAGAGTCGCGCAGGAGGGCACGACGGTCAACGTTGACGCGGGCCGGCGCGCAGAGATGGCGCCCGACGCTGCGCCGACCACCGCACCCGCCGCGACCGAGGACCTGGAGGCCATCGACGCGTTCGTTCCGTCCACGGTGGAAACGGCTGACGTCGGGAAGCTCGTGAAGGTGCTCGTGGTCGTCGAGCCGGCGGATGCAGAAATCTGGCTTGGCTCCCTTATGGTCGGCCGCGGTACCTGGGGCGCCGTGCTCGAAGAAGGGACCCCGCTCACTCTCTATCTGAAGCTTGACGGCTACGGGGATGATCATGTGAACCTCCCCGAAAAACGGGGGACGGCCGCCAGGATCGTCAGGAAGCTGAAACCCCTGGCCGCACCCGGCGCCCAGGCAGAACCCGCCGAGCCCGCGGCCCAGGGAGCCTCGACGGAGCCGGCTCCGGAAGCCGCCATCGTGCCGGCGCAGCCCGCGACCGCCCCGGAGACGGTGCCCGAGGCTGCGCAGCCCGGCGCCGCGTCGGCTCCCGCCGCACCATCGACGATCGTCGAGCAACCCCTCGAATCCCCGCCCGCTGCCGGTGTGAATCTCGCGTTCCGCGTCGACCCCGCGATCGGCAACGACCCCTTCTTCCGGGAGATGGCCGCGCTATTCGCCAGGCGGGTGCCCCGCTTCTCCCTCGTCACGGGTCCCGCTTCCACGAACCTCGCTGCACCGGCGTGGCCGCGAGGGACCGACCTGGTCGGCGGCATGGACAACAGCACGCAGTTCACGTACGAGCGGCTGCCGCAGCTCGTGGCCGCTAAGCTCGTGCAGCCCCTGGACAGCTGGTTCGAATGGACGCAGCTCGCGCCCGTGCTCGTGGATGCCGTGCGCGTGGGCGGCAGGGTGTACGGGGTGCCGATCGGCGGACTCTCCCCGATCCTGTATTACAACAAGGACTTCGTGCGCGAAGCGCCGCGCGCGTGGACCGACATCACGGCCCTCGCGGCCGAGTACGCCCAGAAGGGGGGGGACGCGCTGGCGATGCCCAGCCTCGTGCCCTTCTTCATGGGCATGTTCCCCGAGTCGCGCGACGTCCCACTGCTCGTCCCCGGAACCGCGAGGACGGCGCTGGGATCACCGCAGGCCGCGACCGTCTACAACGCGATGCGCGAAGCCCTCGAAGGATCCGCCATGTCCATCGGCCTGCCGCAGGAGGCGGCCACCGCCCTGTTCCGCGATCGCAAGGCCGCGCTGCTGATCGACGGTCCCTGGTCGTTCGGGATCCTCCGCAGCGTGCTCGGCGGTTCCCTCGGCGTGGCCAGGATGCCCTCGTGGGGAAGCCCCGGGAAGGAGCTCACCCCATACGCGAACGTGCTCGCGATGTTCGTGTCGACCGGCGTGAGCGAAGAACGGGCTATCGTCCTGAGACGGTTCTTCGCCTTCCTGCTCGAGGAGGAGAGCCAGCTCCGGCTCGTGGACAGCCGGCTGGCCGCCGGCAGTCCCATCGCTCCGGCACGCCGGTTCGTCGGGGACGAGGCGGCCCGGCTGGAGGAGAAACACGAGGTGGTCTCCGCGCTCTACCGCCAGCTCGAGACGGCACGGCCGATGCCGCGCGGTCTCCTGGCGGACGACGCCTGGCGGGTGTTCGAGGAGGTGCTCGAAGGCATCCGGCGCCAGGAAGGCGGCGAGATGCTGGCCCGGATGGCCGATGCCCGGTTCCTGTTGTACGGGCTCGAGCGCCGGCCGCTGCCGGCCGGAGCCCGGGAGCTGCGCGCCGTGATCGATCCCGCCGAGACGAGCCAGGGTCTCTTCTTCCGGCCGTGGGACGAGGAGTCAGACCTGCGCCTCGTCGATGCCGACGGCAGCCGGGGCGTCGTCAGCATCAGGAACCTCCGTACCCCCGCCGACCGGGGCGAGCAGTCTTACGTCTACCTGGTCGTCAGCCACGCTCCCTACCGGGCCGGCAAGGCGCCTCCCCTGAGGGGCCGGATCGAGTACTTCGACGAGCCCAACGCGTCGCTGCGCATCGTCTACGACTCGAAGGACACGTCCGTGAGGGAAAACCCGAAAGCACCCGACACGTGGGGCGCGTGGAAGGAGGCGGCCTTCATCGCCTGCACGGGTACCCGGGAGTGGAAGACTGCGGACTTCCCGATTCCCGACTCGAGGTTCGACCGCCGGTGCAACGGCGCCGACCTGCGCATCGAGGTCATGTCGCAGGGGAAGGTCCCGCCGATCCGGTCGGTGGTTCTGACGCCGGTGAGGTGAAACGGGGACTGCGGAAGGCGCCGCGGGAGTCGCGCGTGTCCGGGGGGCGCGCGGGACAGGGCCGTTGCGTCCCCCCCCTGCTGCCTACTTCACCTTCGCGGCCGCGTCCTTCATCTTCTTCCCGTCGAACCTCTGCGCGAGCTTCAGCACCTCATCGAGCGACACCCCGTCGAAGCTGAAGACGAACAAAGCGCCGCTTTCAGGTTTGTCGGCAGTCGTCTCCAGGAGCAGGACGAGGAGACCGCCCGAGGAATTCTCCTTATTGAAAATTTGGTACACGAGGAACCCGTTGAGCTTCCTGACTTCCATCGAGCCCTCGTCGGACACCACCTTGAACCCTTCCTTGTGCTCGGGCACCCAGGTGATGCCCACCTGCGCCCCCAGGAGGATCGAGGCGGAGAGACCCTTCTCCCCGCTCGTGTACTCCCTGACGACCGTCACCCCCTGCATGCCGGCCTGGCGGAGGTCGATGCCTTCAGCCTTCTCCGCCTGTCAGCCCGCGAGGTCGACGAGCAGCGGCAGCAGCGGGTCGAAGGACGCCGCAAAGAGCCCGCCGGGAATAATAAGGAAGAAGAGAACCACGGAAAGAAGGGTGGTTCGTTTGTTCATGCCGGTGATACTACCCCACCAGCGCGGATTGTCCAGACCGTTTGGGACGCGCGCCACCCGCCAATGCACCGACGCCCCGGCGCTGCTGCCACCCGCTCTTGCCCCGCCGATCATCCCCGCCTACCATCACCAACGGAGGCACCATGAACAGCGGCCGCATCACCGGGGCGGAGGACCGGACGCCGTGAGCACGACGTGGGACCCCGGGCAGTACCTCAAGTTCAGGCACGAGCGCACCCGGCCGGCGATCGACCTGGCGTCGCGGGTCCTCCTCGCCTCGCCCGCCGCGATCCTCGACGTGGGCTGCGGCCCCGGCAACAGCACCGAGGTGCTGCACGACCGCTGGCCGGCGGCCCGTATCACCGGCCTCGACAACTCGCCGCAGATGATCACCGAGGCCGGCTCCTCGCACGACTGGGGCGAATGGGTGTGCGCCGATGCCGCGTCTCTCGGGGGCGAAGCCGACCGCGGCACGCGGGACCTCGTGTTCTCCAATGCCGTGCTGCAGTGGATCCCCGACCACGAGCGCCTGGTGCCGATGCTCTTCGGCCTCGTGAAACGGGGAGGCGCTCTCGCGGTCCAGGTGCCGGCCAACGCCGGCTTCCCCCTGCACCAGTCCCTGCTGCGCACGGCGGACGATCCGCGGTGGAGCCGGTTCACCGCCGGCTCGGCCTCCCGGCTCACCTACCACGAACCCTCGTTCTACCATGGCCTGCTCTGGGGTCTCGCCGATCGGGTCGAGGTCTGGGAAACGACGTACCACCAC
>JAPLSM010000381.1 GCA_026398635.1 Spirochaetota bacterium
GGGTAGGTTGGCGGGGTAGACCCCGCGGCGCGGTCAGCCAGCCAGCTTCACCAGCTCGACGTATATCTCCACCGCGTGCTCGAGCTCCGCGATCTCGATCCACTCGTCGACCGTGTGGGCTTGTACGATATCTCCGGGGCCCAGCACGACCGAGGGCAGCCCGGCCTCGGCCAGTTTCGAGGCGTCCGTGCCGTACGGCACTCCGACCGGTTCCGATCGGCCGCGCACTTTCCGAACGGCTTCCAGGCTCATCCGGGCAGCCTCCGAATCGGGCGGCGTGTCGAGCGCGAGGTCCGAGATCCACGCGGGCTCGACCTCAAGGTCCGCCCCGGGCAGGCGCGCCTCGAGGAACCGACGGCAGTGCTCGACCGCTGAGACTGGGTCTTCCCCCGGCAGCAGCCGCCTGTCGATCTCGATCTCGCACGACCCCGGCACGGTGTTGACGCTGGTGCCGCCACGGATCACCCCGACGCTCAGTGTGGGTCTGCCGAGCAGGGGGTGGGAGCGACCTGTCGAGAGGGTCGCTGCGTACTCCTCGAGGGCGGCGAGCACCGGAGCCATCCGGTAGACCGCGTTCACGCCGTCGGCGGGCCGGGCGCTATGGCAGCTGCGGCCCCGGGTGCGCACCCGCCAGCGCACGAGCCCCTTGTGCGCCACGACGACCTCCAGGCGCGTCGGTTCGGCCACCACGGCGAAGGCGATGCCCGCGGGCAGCTCCCGGGCCAGCCGGCGCACGCCGGTGAAGCCGGACTCTTCGTCGACCGTGAAGGCCGCGATCACCGACGCGGCCCCCTTCGGACGTTCGGCCGCGAGGCACTCCATGGCTGCGAGGATGGCAGCCATACCGCCCTTCACGTCGCAGGCGCCCCTGCCGTACAGCCTGCCGTTCCGCACCTCGGCGTCAAACGGCGGCACGGTCATGCCATCGACCGGGACGGTGTCCTGGTGCGCCTCGAGCATCACGGACCGGCCCGAGCCCGGCCAGGAGAGCTCGGCCACGAGGTTGTCCCTGCCGGGCGCGACCGGCTGCCTCCGACACCGGGCCCCGATGCCTGCCAGGAATGACTCGAGCCAGGCGGTCAGCCGCTCCTCGCCGACCGCGGGGCCGCCGATGCCCCGGCCCATGGGGTTGACGCTCCCGATGCGCACGAGGTCACGGGCGATCGACAGCACGCCGCTCATGGTTCGACGATATCGGACCGGGGGCGGCGCTGTCCAATGGAGGCTGCTTCGGGGTACAATGGAACGCGATGCGCACCCGCTACGGCCGCCGGACGTTCACCGTGTTCATCCTCTGGACGCTGCTCGCGGGTGCCTGCCTCGCCGTCGAGCTCGCCTACCCCGGACTCCTCCCGCTCGCCTCTGGCGTCTCCGTGTTCCGTTTCGGCGTCGTGGCCTTCGGCGCGCTCGCCCTGGGCCGGCTCCTTTCCCTGACCATCACCCGGGTGCTCGTGCTGCGCGAGAAGCCCGTGGTGGAAGGCCGCATGATCGGCCGGGTGCTCGGCCTCGTCACCTGGATCGCCGTGGTGCTGATCGGCGCCTGGGCGCTGGGTCGCCTGTCGAGCTTCGGGACCGTGTTCTCGCTGTTCGGCGGCATGGTCATCGGCTGGTCGCTGCAGGCGCCCGTGAGCGGTTTCGTCGCGTGGATCATGGTGTCGCTCAAGCGGCCATTCCGGCCCGGCGACCGGATCCAGTTCCCGAAGCTCGAGCTGACCGGCGACGTGCAGGACGTGGGCGCGATGTACACCACCCTGGACCAGGTCGGCGGGTCCATCGGCAGCGAGGAGGCGGTGGGCCGCACGATCCTCGTGCCCAACGCGATGCTCTTCGACGAGGTGGTCATCAACTACACGGTCGGGCAGGCCCGGCCTTACATGCTCGACGAGGTGGTGGTGCGCATCACCTACGACTCGAACTGGGACACCGCGGAGAAGATCCTGATCAGCGCGGCCCGCGAGATCACCGGGGACATCATCGCCGAGACCGGCGTGCAGCCCTACATCCGGTCCGACCTCTACGACTACGGCGTCTACCTGCAGCTGCGCTACCAGACCCATGTCAACGGCCGGGCCGAGATCGCCTACCGGATCCAGAAGCATATCTTCGAGGAGATCCAGCGGGACCCCACCGTCGACATCGCCATCCCGTTCATTTACTCCTACCGGGCGGGCCGGGACATGAAGGAGCCGGGAGCCCCGGTGGAGGGCCGGGCGCTGCAGGAGGTGCAGGACGTCGACCTCGAGTCGATCCACATGCAGCCCGTCAGGGCCGACGCGCAGGACCTCGAGCAGCTGGTGAAGAGCATCGCGGTGCACGGGCTGCTCGAACCGGTCATCGTGCAGAAGAATCCACGCCAGGGCCTCGGCGCGCCCTACGAGATCCTCACGGGCAACCTGCGGGTCGAAGCGTGCCGGAGGTTGGGGTGGAAAACCATTCCGGCAATCGTGCGGCCCTGGCGCGGCGACACGACCGCGGTTCCGCACCCCGACGCGCCGGACGGTGAGAAGCAGGAGGGTTGAGTATGGCGGGGAGGAAGCCCGGGCCGGACTGGAACACGCTGATGCTGAAGGTGCCGCGCGAGCCGGTGCTCGTGAAGGTGCCGGCCCTGAAGTACCTCATGACGGACGGGCAGGGAGACCCCGCGAAGTCCGCGGCCTTCCGCGACGCCATCGGGGCGCTCTACGGCCTGGCCTATACGATGAGGTTTATCCTCAAGGCCCGTGGGGTGAACAAGGCCGTGCCCATGCCTCTCGAGGGCCTGTTCTGGGCCGACGACATGAGCGCCTTCATGAAAGCGCGCCGGGGCGAGTGGAAGTGGACCCTGATGCTCCTGCAGCCCGCGGCCGTGGACGCGAAGCTCCTGAAGGCTGCCCGGGCAGAGCTGGTGCGGAGAAAGAAGAACGTGTCGCTGCCAGCCGTTCGGCTTGCGCGGTTTGCTGAAGGGACTTGCGCGCAGGTGCTGCACCTGGGCTCCTACGCGGCCGAGCGGCCGACCATCGCGGGGCTCCACCGGTTCATCGAGGAGAGCGGATACCTGCGGGCGGGAAAGCACCACGAGATCTACATCAGCATTCCCGGCAGGGGCGAACCCGCGAAGATGAAGACGGTCATCCGGCAGCCAGTGCGGAAGGCCGCTGCAACGACTCGGCGCCCGGCGGTCAGCGGGCGGCGGGCAGGATCGAGGTCGCGACCAGCAGCGCGGTGAGGCCCGAGAGGGCCACCACGATCACGATCGAGAGTGCGTTCAGTACCCGCCCGTTCACGTACCGGTCGCCCATCACGCTGCGGTCGTTCACCAGAAACAGCATGACCACGAGGATCAGGGGCAGCAGGACGCCGTTCAGGGTCTGGCTCGCGATCATCAGCTGGACCAGCGACCGTACGGGCAGCAGGACGATGCCCGCTCCCATGACGATGAACGCCGTGAAGATCCCGAAGAACACGGGAGCCTCGCGGATGCGGTGGCTCACTCCCGACTCCCACCCGAAGGCCTCACACACCACGTAGGCGGTCGACAGCGGCAGGATGGCCGCCGAGAAGAGCGAGGCGTTCAGGAGACCGATGCCGAACAGCGCGCCGGAGAACGGGCCGGCGAGCGAGCGCAGGGCGAGCGCGGCGTCCTTGGCGGTCTGGATGCGCACGCCGCCGGCGTGGAGCGTCGCCGCGCAGGAGATGGTGATGAACACCGCCACGAAGACCGCGAACAGCGAGCCCAGCACCACGTCGACGCGCTCGTAGGCGTAGTCGGACGGCTTCAGGCCTTTATCGACGATCGAAGACTGCTGGTAGAACTGCATCCACGGCGCGATGGTGGTGCCGACGATCGTGACGAGAATGACGAGGTAGTCACGGTCGAGCGCGAAGGTCGGCGTCACCAGCGCCCGGCCGATGACCCCCCAGTCCGGACGCTCCAGGAATCCCGCCGCCACGTAGCAGAGGTAGAGCGCGCTCGCCACGAGGAACACCCGCTCCACCGTGCGGTAGTTGCCGCGCACGATCAGCAGCCAGACCAGCACCGCGGCAGCAGGCACGGAGACGAACTTGCTCACCCCGAAGATCTCAAGGCTCGCCGCGACCCCGGCGAACTCGCTCACCGTGTTGGCCAGGTTGGCGAGCAGCAGCACCCCGAGCACGATCGTCGTCACCCGCACTCCGAAGCGCTCGCGGGTCAGGTCCGCGAGCCCCTTGCCCGTCACCACCCCGAGCCGGGCGCTCATCTCCTGCACGACGATCAGGGCGACGGCCACCAGGGGCATGATCCACAGGATGCCGTAGCCGAAGTGCGCCCCCGCGATCGAGTAGGTGGTGATGCCCCCGGCGTCGTTGTCCACGTTGGCGGTGATGATGCCGGGGCCGATCACCGACAGCAGGAGGGCGAGACGGGCCGCGAGGGGGCGGAAGCGGTGGGCGCGCCTCATCGTGGTGCCCCCGTCAGTGGTAGAGGCGCGGCAGGCGCTTCTTCCACGCGGTCGGGATGATCTTGTCCAGCGCGTCGTCGGCGGTCACGATGCCCTGGAGGCGCCCTTCGTCGTCCACCACGGGGACGGCGAGCAGGTTGTACTTGGAAACCGCCTGGGCTACGGCCTCCTGGGAGTCCCCGACGTGCATGCTCACCATCCGGTCCTGCATGAAGTCGACGACCTTCGCGCGCGGCTCGGCGAGCACGAGATCCTTGAGCGAGATCACGCCGAGCAGCTTCCCGTCCCGGTCGGTGACGTAGAGGTAGTAGATGATCTCGGCCTCGTGCGCCGTGCTGCGGAGGGCCTTCATTGCCGAGGCGGCGGTCCGGGAGGAGGCGACGGTGATGAACTCCGTGGTCATGAGGCCGCCCGCGGTGTCCTCGGGGTAGGAGAGCAGCTTGCGCACGTCCGCGCTGTCCTCCTTGCCCATCCGGCGCAGCAGCTCCCGGCGACGCTCCCGGGGCAGCTCGGCAAGCAGGTCCGCGGCCTCGTCGGGGGACATCTGCTGCAGCACGTCCGTGACCTTCTCGTCGCTCATGGTCCGCACGAGGCTGGCCTGGAAGTCCGTCTCCACCTCCTCGAGGGTCTCCGCGGCCGTCCGGGGGTCCAGGGAGGCGAGCAGCGTGCTGCCGTCGACCTTGCCGAGGTCGCTGAGGATTTCGGCAAGGTCCGCGGGGTGCAGCTCGGTGATCTTCTCGCCGGGCACCTTCAGCCGCAGCTGCCGGTTCTTCGAGATCGGCTCCACGTCCTCCCACGAGATCATGCCCGTGGCGGGGCGCTGACGATCCTTCCGGCGGTGCCGGAGACCCTTCCCGAACACGCCGAGGCGGCGCAGCAGCCCGGCACTGCCCACGTCGACGTTCGCCACGTAGTACTTCCCGTCCACCCGGGCCAGTTCGACGTCGTTCACCCGCACCACGCGCACGTCGTTGACGTCGATGATCTGCTGGTCGAGGATGTCGCGCACCAGGAACAGGTCACCCTCCAGCGGCTCGTAGGGCTTCACGGCGTCGAGCAACCGGCGCAGGGGGATGGAGGGCGCGGTGAGCACGGCGAGCTCGGTGAAAGCCACGAGGACCGTCCGTTTGCCGCATCGGATCTCCACCGCGACCACCTCGGGGTGATGCTTATCGCCGCCGGCGGCGACAAGGTCCTTGAGGTATCCGACCTTTACACCGTCGGCGTCGACGACGGGCCGGCCCATCAGCTCGCTCAGGAATGGCATGGCCTCACTCCTTCCCCGTGGTCCACCCCCCCAGCCTGTCGGCCAGGGTCCGGAAGGCGTCCCGATCGAACGCGTCGTCCCTGAGCACCACCCGGTCCGACCGCGCGAGTCGGCTCAGAACACTCGCCGATAGGCGGGCGATCGTTCCCGCGGGCGTCCGGGCGCCCTGGCCGTGGAGCACGATCTCGACCGCCTGACCGCCCCAACTGCGGCGCGAGCGTACGCTGCGGACCGACGCGCGCTCGATGCGCTGCACGGTGCGCTGGTGACCCCGGCGCAGCAGCAGCGTGTCGCCGTCCAGATCGATCGCATGAACGCCGCGGCGCAGCCAGACGATCAGGTCGGTGCCGAAAGCGGCCGCGAGCACCGCAAGGAGCAGCCAAAATGCGAGCGGCGAGATCAGCTGGGGCACGAGCCGCGCGGCGGTGAGCAGGACAGCACCGAGGACGAAACCGGCAGCGTCGATGGCCGGTATCCGGCCGTGCCGGGATTCAAGCTGCAGGGGCTGACCGCGTGATGGTGACCTCACGCAGCCGTTGTATCAGAACCGGCCGTCCTTGACACGGGGGGGAGCCCGCCGATATGGTCCCCGCGAACACGGCGCCATGAAAGCACTGCTGCTCCTGGAAGACGGTACTCTCTTCGAAGGCACCGGGTTCGGCGCCGCGGGGGAGGGGTTCGGCGAGGTGGTGTTCAACACCTCGATCACCGGCTACCAGGAGATCCTCACCGACCCGTCCTACCGGGGCCAGATCGTGGCCATGACGTTTCCCCAGATCGGCAACTACGGCGTGAACGAGGCCGACCGGGAGTCGCGCCGGACCTGGCTGTCCGGGTTCGTGGTGAAGGAGCTCAGCTCCATCGCCTCCAGCTGGAGAGCCACCGGTGACCTCGGGGGATTCCTCGCCGCGGGCGGGGTGGTCGGCATCCAGGGCATCGACACCCGTGCCCTCACCCGTCACCTGAGAATCCAGGGGGCGAAGCACGGGGTGATCTCCACGGCGGACGCGGACCCGGCATCCCTCGCACGCAAGCTCGCCGCCGCGCCGCGCATCGTCGGGGTCGACCTTGTCCGGGAGGTCACCTGCGACCGGCCATACGAGTGGACTGAAGGCCTCGAAGGGCGCCCGGCGCCTCCCCTCGGGGTCGGTGGCTTGCACCGTCACGTCGTCGTACTCGACTGCGGGGTGAAGTACAACATCCTCCGGCACCTCGTCGCCTCGGGATTCCGGGTGACCGTGGTTCCGGCCGCGACGGACGCGAGTGCGATCCTCGCCATGAAGCCCGACGGAGTGCTGCTGTCCAACGGCCCGGGAGACCCCGAGCCGGTCACGTACGTCGTGGAGGCCGTCCGCGGCCTGGTCGGTCGAGTGCCGCTGTTCGGCATCTGCCTCGGGCACCAGATGCTCGGCCTGGCGCTCGGCGGACGCACGTACAAGCTGAAGTTCGGACACCACGGGGGCAACCACCCCGTGAAGGACCTCGCCACCGGGCGCATCGCCATCACGTCTCAGAACCACGGGTTCAACGTGGACATGGAGTCGCTCCACGGCGGGAGTGTGCGGACCACGCACGTCAACCTCTACGACGGCACCGCGGAAGGGCTGGAGGACCCCGGACGCGGCCTGTTCGGCGTGCAGTACCACCCCGAGGCCGGGCCCGGTCCCCACGACGCGGACCGCCTGTTCGCCCGGTTCGCGGACCTCGTGGCCGCGGGCCGCGGGTAGCGCGATGCCGCGGCGCGACGACCTGCACCGGGTCCTGATCATCGGGACCGGACCCATCGTGATCGGGCAGGCCTGCGAGTTCGACTACTCGGGCACCCAGGCCTGCAAGGCCCTCCGTGAGGAAGGCATCCAGGTGGTGCTCGTCAACTCCAACCCGGCCACCATCATGACCGACCCCGAGATGGCGGACGCCACGTACATCGAGCCCGTGACGGTGCCGATGCTCGAGAAGATCATCGCCCGGGAGAAGCCTGACGCGCTCCTGCCCACCCTCGGCGGCCAGACGGGGCTGAACATTGCGATCCAGCTCGCGGAGAACGGCACGCTCGGCCGGCACGGGGTGCGCCTGATCGGCGCCGACCGGGAGGCCATCCGCAAGGCCGAGGACCGGAAGCTGTTCAAGGAGGCCATGCAGGCGATCGGCCTCGAGGTGCCCCGCAGCGGCCTGGCGCACAGCCTCGCGGAGGCGCGGGCAGCGGCCGCACGGCTCGGTTTCCCGCTCATCATACGTCCCTCGTTCACCCTCGGAGGCTCGGGCGGAGGGGTTGCGCACGACGCCCGCGAGCTCGACGAGCTGGCGGCCCGGGGGATCGAGGCGAGCATGATCGGCGAGGTGCTCGTCGAGGAGTCCCTGGCCGGCTGGAAGGAATACGAGCTGGAGGTGATGCGCGACCGGCGCGACAACGTCGTGATCGTGTGCTCGATCGAGAACCTCGACCCAATGGGCGTGCACACGGGCGACTCGATCACCGTGGCGCCCGCGCAGACGCTGAGCGACCGGGAGTACCAGCGGATGCGCGACGCGGCCATCGCCTGCATCCGGGAGATCGGCGTGGAGACCGGCGGGTCGAACATCCAGTTCGCCGTGCACCCGGGCACGGGACGGATGATCGTCATCGAGATGAACCCCCGGGTGTCGCGCTCGTCGGCCCTGGCGTCGAAGGCCACGGGGTTCCCGATCGCCCGGATCGCGGCCAAGCTGGCGATCGGCTACACCCTCGACGAGCTCCCGAACGACATCACCCGGACCACCCCCGCCTCCTTCGAGCCGACCATCGACTACTGCGTGGTGAAGCTCCCCCGGTTCGCCTTCGAGAAGTTCCCGACCGCGGACCCCACCCTGGGCGTGCAGATGAAGAGCGTCGGCGAGGTGATGGCCATCGGCCGCACGTTCAAGGAAGCCCTGCAGAAGGGGGTGCGCAGCCTCGAGATACGGCGTACGGGGTTCAGCGGGGCGCCGCTTCCTGCAGGCGAATCGCTCGAGCAGGCGCTCGCCCGGCCGACCGCGGAGCGGCTGTTCCACGTGTACGATGCCTTCAAGGCCGGCTGGACGGTGGAGCGGGTGGCAGCGGTCACCCGGATCGACCCGTGGTTCCTCCAGAACCTCTCCGAGATCGTCGCCTTCGAGCCCCGGATCTCCGTCGAGACCCTGCGCGAGGCCAAGCAGATGGGCTTCAGCGACGCGCAGGTGGGAGCGCGCCTCGGCACGAGCGCCGAGGAGGTGCGCGCGCTGCGGAAGGAACGGGGCATCGAGCCCGTCTACAAGCTCGTCGATACCTGCGCGGCCGAGTTCGAGGCAGCCACACCGTACTACTACTCGAGCTACGAGACGCCGTTCTCGGGCGGTACGGAGAACGAGAGCCGGCCCTCGGCGCGGCGGAAGATCATGATCCTCGGCGGCGGGCCCAACCGCATCGGGCAGGGCATCGAGTTCGACTACTGCTGCGTGCACGCGGCCTTCGCCCTGCGCGAGATCGGCTGCGAGACGATCATGGTGAACTCGAACCCCGAGACCGTCTCCACCGACTTCGACCCCCCGCACAAGCTGTACGACGAGCCGCACACCCACGAGGACGTAATGGCCGTCGTGGACCGGGAGCGGCCCGACGGGGTCATCGTGCAGCTCGGCGGACAGACACCGCTGAATCTCGCCGTGGGCCTCGAGCGCGCGGGCGTGCCCATCATCGGCACGAGCCCCGATTCCATCGACCGGGCCGAGGACCGGCGCCGGTTCTCCGAGCTGGTCGAGGGGCTTGGCCTGCGGCAGCCCCCCAACGGGTCGGCGGTCAGCGTGGCCGAGGCGCTCGGCATCGCCCGAAGGATCGGCTACCCCGTGCTGGTGCGGCCGAGCTACGTGCTCGGCGGCCGGGCCATGGAGATCGTCTACGACGACGCGAGCCTCGAGCGCTACATGGACCGGGCCGCCTGGGCCTCGCCCGAGCGCCCGGTGCTGGTCGACCAGTTCATCGAAGACGCGGTCGAAGTGGACGTGGACCTCGTCGGCGATGGCCGAGCGTACGTGATCGGCGGCATCATGGAGCACATCGAGGAAGCGGGGGTGCACTCGGGCGACGCGGCGATGGTGTTGCCGTCACTCACCCTCGTGCCTCAGGTGCTCGACGAGATCCGCCGCTGCACCGTGGCCATGGCCCGGGAGCTGCACGTCGTCGGCCTCATGAACGCGCAGTTCGCCGTGCAAGGGCGCGACGTCTACGTGCTCGAGGTCAACCCGCGCGCCTCGCGAACCGTGCCGTTCGTGTCCAAGGCCATCGGGATCCCGCTCGCCAAGCTGGCCGCCAAGGCCATGGCCGGCGTCAGCCTCGAAGCCCTCGGCTTCACCCGGGAGGTCATCCCCCGCCACGTGGCGGTGAAGGAGTCGGTGCTGCCGTTCGTGAAGTTCCCGGGCATCGACATCATCCTGGGACCCGAGATGAAGTCGACGGGCGAGGCCATGGGCATCGACGTCGACTTTGGCCGGGCCTACTGCAAGAGCCAGTTCGGCGCGTTCCAGAACGTGCCCACGTCGGGAACCGTGTTCCTGAGCGTGAAGGACGCGGACAAGACCCCGCTGATGGCGTCCGTGGCCCGTCAGCTGTCCGTGCTCGGCTTCTCGATCGTGTCCACCGCGGGCACCGCGGCTTTCCTGCGGCGGTACGGCATCGAGGCCGAAGAGATCCGCCGGGTGAGCGAGGGCGACACCAGCCTCGTCGAGCGCATCCGGGGGGGCAGGATCCAGCTGATCATCAACACGCCATCGGGGAAGGGCCCCCGGCTGGACGAGGTGAGCATCCGGGCGATAGCCATCGCGAGCGGCGTGCCGGTGGTGACCACCGTGCCGGGCGCCGACGCGTACGCGCACGGAATCTCAGCGCTCGTGCACAAGGACCTCGACGTGAAATCGCTGCAGGAGTACCACGCTACTTCAACGCCTTCAGCGTCGCGTCGAGGTCCTGGCGTATGACCCGGCTGCCGGGATATCGGGCCAGCGCGGATTCCAGGAAGGTCTTCGCCTCGTTGAAGCGCCGGGCGTTGTAGAGCTGGGCGAAGGCGTTGTGCGTGTACACCTCGAAGGCCGCGAGCAGGAGCGGCTCGGAGCCCATGCTCGAGATCCCGTCCGCGATCACCGCGGCTGCTGCCGTGTACTCCGCCTTCCGGGCGCTCCGGTCGGCCCGGAGCTGGATGACCCAGACGAGGAGCTCGCGCCGGTCCCCCGCTTCGAGGAGATCCGCCCGGGGCTTCGAGGTGAGCAGCGCCTCGGCGGCGTCGAGGTCGCCCGCCTCGACGAGGGCCACCGCCTGGTTGTGCAGCAGCTCGCGCCGGCGCTGGGTGAGGTCCGGGTCCGCGCCGTAGGAACGCTCGGCCTCCTCCAGGAACGAGACGGCCTCCGTGAACCGTTCGGACTGGCCGAGCCATACCGCATAGTTCGACAGCGCGGTGACGAGTGTCGTACGGGACAGCGTGTCGCCCGAGAGCGTCCACGCGGTGACGGCCGGTTCCAGGGCTGACGCGTGGTCGCCGCGCTCGATGGCGAAGGAGACCCGGTCGTACAGGATGAGGGACAGGAGCCCCCGTTCGCCGATCGCGGTGCGGTCGCGGTAATTCGAGGGGGGTACGTAGGCGAACCCCGTGACCCGTCCGAAGCTGTCCGTGAACTCCTTGCGGCTGCCGGGGTTGTACCCGTATGGATTCGTGATCTCCACGTCGACCGTCGAGGCGCCGACCTTCACGGTGCAGAACGCGTGGTCGGCCGTGCGCACGCCCCCCACCGCAAGGCCGACGGAACGTGCGAGCACGAGGTAGAGCACGGAGGATGAGACGCAGTTGAAGATGCCCTCGTCAAGCAGCACGTCGACCCGCGCCTGCCGCACGTCATAGCGGCGCAGAACGCCTTCATGCAGGTGCTCGAGCGCGCGGGCGCCGAGGGCCGCCGGGTCCGGATTCCCCGCCGCCTGCTGCTGGAAGCCGGCGACGAGGTCGAACAGTTTCCGCCGGTAGGCGGGAAGGCCGGCATCGGAGACTCCCGAAAACGCCAGCGTGGCATCGACGAGGTCGTCGAGGGGGAGTGGTTCTGTCGCCGCGGCGAGCTTCATGGCGAGGGGATGCGGGGTGGGGACCAGAGTCTGGCTTTGGGCGGAGAGCGGGAAGGCCGCGAGGACGGCGAGGGCGAGGACGGCGGCCAGTCGGGCGATCGCTCTTTTCATGATGGAACAATAGTCGCGGTCACGCTGGATATCGGTCAAGGGTTTACGATAGAGTGACGGCAGGAGGAGCTGAGCGATGAAGATCGGGGTTCCCACCGAGATCAAGCGGCACGAGTACCGGGTCGGCATGACTCCCCACTCCGTGAAGGCCTACGTGAAGGCCGGGCACGAGGTGAGGGTGCAGCAGGGCGCAGGAGTCGGCTCCGGGTACGAGGACGCGGAGTACACGGCAGCCGGGGCCCGCATTGTCGCGGACAAGAAGGAGCTGTTCGCCTGGTCCGAGATGATCGTGAAGGTGAAGGAGCCCCTGCCCGAGGAGTTCGGACTGTTACGCGAGGGGCAGATCCTGTTCACCTACCTCCATCTCGCGGCAGCGCCGGAGCTCGCGAAGGAGCTGTTGAAGCGGAAGGTGGCCGGCGTGGCCTACGAGACCATCGAGCTGGATGACCGGTCGCTGCCCTGCCTGACGCCGATGAGCGAGATCGCGGGACGGCTCTCGGTGCAGGAGGGAGCCAAGTACCTCGAGAAAGCCTATGGCGGCCGGGGTATTCTGCTGGGCGGGGTGCCGGGCGTGCAGCGCGGCAACGTGGGCATCCTCGGCGGCGGCATCGTGGGCACGAACGCCTGCAAGATCGCGGTCGGTATGGGGGCGAATGTCACGGTGCTCGACATCAGCGCCCGGCGGCTGGCCTACCTCGACGACATCTTCGGCAGCTCGATCACCACGCTCTACGCCACCGAGAGCAATATCGAGCAGACGCTGCGCACGTCCGACATCGTCATTGGGGCCGTGCTGGTGACAGGCGAGAAGGCCCCCCGGCTCATCACCCGGCAGCATCTCTCGATCATGCAGAAGGGCGCAGTCATCGTGGACGTGGCCATCGACCAGGGCGGCTGCGCGGAAACCTCGAAGCCGACGACCCACGACGACCCCATCTACCTCGTGGACGGGATCGTGCACTACTGCGTGGCCAACATGCCCGGCGCAGTGGCGCGCTCCTCGACCATCGCGCTGACGAGCGTGACGCTGCCCTTCGGCCTGCAGATCGCCTCACTGGGCCTGCGGGCCGCCGCGAAGGCGAACGAGCCACTGCGCCGGGGCATCAACACCATCGACGGGAAGTGCGTGCACCCCGCGGTGGCCAAGGCCCTCGGGCTGACGTACACGGAGTTCGTCGCCTAAGAAACTTCAGCACCCCGCGCCCCACCGCCAACGGGGGTTGCGGCGGGTGCCACCTACTTGCGGGGCAACACCTGATATACTATACTAATGTGTAGTATATGTGTGCTGCCCCGGTGTTCTTCAGATCTAACCATGCGCTTCTGAGAGGATGCAGATCTCCCGAGGAGATCTGCAGTTTTGCCAAAGAGCGAAGAATACAAAACGTTGCCATGCTTGACATTAACAATTTCTACGGCCTCATAAGGTTCCTCAAGGCCGCAAAAAGGGAGGGCCTGCGCCCGGTTGCCGGGGTCCACGTCGAGCAGGCGGGCATCATCCTCTTCACGGCGCTCATACTGGACCGGAAGGGCTTCTCCCGGGCCTGCGAGCTGCTCACACACATGCTCACAGCCCCAGCCCCCCAGGGACGCGCCCAGAGGCTCCAGGACACGCCCCGCAACATTTCGGGGGGTATCGAGCCGTCTTCGCAGTTCGACGCTGTTGCAGACCTCGCCACGAACGGCTGGGAGGGCCTCGCGATCCTGTCCGACCGTCCCGAGGTGCTGGCAAGGTTGCGCGGGGGCGGAAAAACACCCTGCCCCCCGGCCCTCTTCGCGAAGCTCGCCTGGGGCCAGCCCTTTGCCGGGCTGGCCCGGTTCGCCCGGGAGCGGGGCATCCCCGCGGCTGCCGTGGCCGACGCGGTGTTCCTCGACGACTCGGACGAGCGGCTGTACCCGCTGCTGCGGGCCATCGACCTCAACACGACCCTCGAGCACGTGCCGGCCGCCGAGCGGCCCGAGGCCCGGCACCGCTACGCCCCGCCCGATGAGGTCGCGCGCTTCTTCTCGGCAGTACCCGAGGCGGTCGCCAACGCGGAGGCCCTCCTCGAGCGGGCGACCTGCGACGGCATCATCAGCCCGCGCTTCGTGTTCCCCTCGTTCCAGGGGATGACGGACGAGGAGGCCTTCCGCGAGCTGCGGCGGCTCTGCGAGGAGGGCGCCGTGCGCCGCTACGGCGGCATGCGGCCCGACGTGCGGCAGCGCCTCGAGCACGAGCTGGCGATCATCCGGGAGAAGGGCTTCGCATCCTACTTCCTCGTGGTCCGCGACATCGTGCGGCAGTGCCCGCGCACCTGCGGCCGGGGCAGCGCGGCGTCGAGCATCGTCTCGTTCTTGTTGGGCATCACGCACGTGGAGCCCCTGCGCTACAACCTCTTCTTCGAGCGCTTCCTCAACCGGGGACGGGCCGACCCTCCCGACATCGACGTGGACTTCCCCTGGGACGAGCGGGAGGCCGTGCAGCGCTACGTCTTCCGCGCCTACGAGGGCAGGGCGGGCATGGTGGCCAACCACGTCACCTTCGGCGCGCGCTCGGCGCTGCGCGACCCGGCCAAGGCGCTCGGCATGCCCGCCGAGGAGATCGGCAGCGTGGTGCGGTTCTTCCGTCTCGGCGAGCACGACCGGATCCCCCCGTACCTGCGCGAGGCCGCGGCGCGCCTGCAGGGCTTTCCGCGCAACCTCGGCACGCACTGCGGCGGGGTCGTGATCACCCCGGGGCCGATCACGGACTACACGCACCTGCAGACCTCGGCGCTGGGCTTCCCGCTGATCGCCTGGGAGAAGGACGCCACCGAGGACGCGGGCCTCGTGAAGATCGATCTGCTGGGCAACCGTTCGCTCGCGGTGCTCCGCGACACCATCGCGCTGGTGGCCCGGCGGCCCGACGGCGAGGCGATCGACTGGGAGCGCTTCGACCCGCTCGAGGACGCCGCCACCCGGGACCTCATCGCCGGCGGGGGCACCTTGGGGGTGTTCTACGTTGAGTCACCG
>JAPLSM010000001.1 GCA_026398635.1 Spirochaetota bacterium
GTCGTCAGCCAGCGCAGCCATGCGAGCGCGGCCTGCACGTTCTTCCCGTCCTTGGCGACGCGGATGGTCTGGTTGGAGTCGAACATGATCCCGGCCTTCGCGGCGGTATTGCCGACCGGGCCCAGCAGGAAGCCGATGTCGATGTTCGGGGTGGTCTTGCGGATGGTGTCCTCGGCCCAGTTGCCCTGGTGGATCATGGCGACCTTGCCCGTGGCGAGCAGGGAGCACTGGTCGTTGAAGTCCGACTCCATCGGCTTCTTGCCCCCGTACTTCTTGATCAGGTCGAGGAGGTCGAAAACGTCCTTCATCTCCTTCAGGTTCGCGAACTTCAGGCTGCCGTCATTCAGCTTGTTCACGAACACGGCGTAGTCTCCGCCATAGGAGTCCTTGATGGGCGCGAGCACCTGCCAGGCGGTCTGGGGAAACACCCACCACTCCTTGTAGCCGGTGGCGAAGGGCTGGATGCCCTTTGCCTGCAGCTTCTTGCACACCGCCTCGTATTCCCTCATGGTCCGCGGCAGCGTCTTGATGCCGGCATCGGCGAAGATCTTCTTGTTGTAGATGAAGGAGTGGGACTGCACGAGGAAGGGATAGCCCGTGACCCTGCCGTTGACCGTGACGCCCAGGAGGGCGGTGGGCTCGATCAGCTTGATGAAGTCCTCGTTCGTCATGTCGTAGACGAAGTCCTTGTAGGTCCGGTTGTCGGCGTACGCGCTGCTCATGAACACGTCCGGCACGTCGCCCGAGTTGAGCTTGGCGCGCAGCACGGTGACGAAATCCGCCTGCAGGACCGTGATGTCGAGGGTGTTGCCGGTCTCGGCGTTGTACACCTTCGCCATGTCGTTGTACTGGTCGGCGAGCTCAGGGCTGTAGAAAAGCATCTTGAGTGTCACCGGCTTCTGTGTCTGGCCGACGGCGAGGGCGGCGCAGAGCAGAAGGAGCCCGATCGCGAGAAATGCCTTCTTCATTTCCTCTCTCCTTTCCGATGTCTGTGGGGACCTTCCAGTCCCCTGTATGATGAACGTTTATCATACCGGACTGCTCCTGTCAATAAAAAAGGTGAGAAACGAACATCATACCGTGTGCAGCGGCGCCCCCTTCTCTTTCGCGCGGGAATCGGGTATTCCTATCTGCCGGCATGGGAATAACGCAGCAGGACATCGCCGATGCCCTCAGGGTATCGCTCATCACGGTCCATCGCGCGTTGAACGACTCGGGATACGTGTCTCAGGGGCTCAAGGAGCGGATCCTCGCGTATGCGCGGGACGTGCACTACGTGCCCCACAAGGCGTCCCAGATATTGTTGAGGAACAAGGTCCGCAAGATCGCGGTCTTCTCCTCGGCCCTCCCGCACTATTTCTGGAACGACATCAGGACAGGCATAAGGGTCGGTGCCGAGCAGATCCAGGCCTTCAATTACCAGGTCAACTACCGGACGATAACGGAGAGGAACTCGCGCCTCTACCTGAAGAAGCTGAAGGAAGAGATCGCCGCCGGCCTGGAGGCCGTCGCGATCGTCAACCAGTGGATTTTCGACATGAAGTCGATCATCGCGTCCATCGAGCGCAGGGGCATCCCCTACGTGACGCTGAATGTCGATGCGCCGGACAGCAATCGGGTCTGCTATGTCGGGCCCGACTACCGGGCGGGGGGGCGGCTGGCCGCCGAGTACATCGGAAAGACCCTCCGGTTCAAGAAGAATCCGCGCGTGCTCGTCATCACCACCCCCGCGGAGGTCCCCGAGGATTCGAGCACGCCCGACATCAACAGGCTGCGCTACGAGGGGTTTCTCAACGGCATACAGAGACACTTCGCGGGGATCGACCACGAGGTGGGGTACCTGACGACGGACATCCGCTCGAGGGAGGTCGGATCGCAGATCGAGGACCTCCTGAGATCACGGAAGGCGAACGTCGACGTCATCTATTTCATCCCCGCGTACAACACCCAGTTCATCCAGGCGCTCGAGAAGACCGGTGACATGGACAGCGTGATCGTCCTGCACGACCTGGATTCCTCGGCCAACCACTATCTCGAAAAGAACCTCCTGACGGCCGTGATCTATCAGAACCCGATTCTGCAAGGCTACTTCGCCGTGAAGATCCTCGAGAACATGCTCGAGTCAGGCCACCCGCCGGACCGGCGGCAGATCATCATCGAGCACAGCCTCCTGCTCAACGAGAACAAGAACCTCTACAAGAACCACTACCTGTTCGCGCGAATGATCGAGTGATGCGGGCGGCACGGGCCGCAGGTCGCCTGAGTGTCCTTCACATCCTCGCGCCGATGCGGTTCCCCGATTCGTAGCGCCGCAGGCCGAGATGGAACACACCGAGCGCCGCACCGATCATGAGCGCATCGGCCCCGATAAGCATGGCGAGCCGGGTCCACGAGAACGCCTGGAACAGCTCGATGGGGATCCACGCGACGAGCGCGGCCGGAACGAACGAGTGCAGGACGAGGGTAGCCGGTCCCTCGAAGATGCTGCCGGGGTACAGGCAGAAGGTGATCACCAGATCGGAGGCCGTGCTGGCGAACTCCTCGGCATTGCCCAGGAAGAACGTCAGGCTGTGGTACAGGACCCGCACCGAGGTCAGCACGAGACAGAAGAGCACGGAGAACAGCAGGAAGAGTGCGACCGGTCCGGCAGCTATCGGCTGCGTTACGGCGTACAGCACGATGCCGTAGAGGATGTCGCCCCACGCGGAGATGCTCATGCGCGAGGCGAGCAGGCTCGGCAGCACCGGCTTCGGCTGCAGTAGGTAGACGTCCAGCTCGCCGAGCATGATGGTCCGGGAGAGACCGCCCGCGTTGCCGAGAAACACTCCAGAAAGCCCGTAGCCCGCGGCGGAGAGCGCCCAGAGGAACATCACCTCCCGGAAGCCGTACCCCCGGATGTCGCCGAGTTGATTGAAGAGGATGACCCAGAACACGATGAACGAGGCATTGTTCAGCACCATCCCCAGCACCTGGGTGATGAACGAGGCCCGGTACTCCATGCCCGCCGCGAGGTTGAAACGCAGATAATGAGCAAGGAGCCGGAGTCCCGAACCGGGTCGATGAGCGGTCGGTCTCATCTCATCCCCCCTGGGCGTGCACGCGGCGCCGGCCCGCGGCGAAGAGCAGAGCCACGAGGCCGGCCAGGACGGCAAGCCACACACAAGCGCCCGTCAGGCCGGTGAGGAACGTGCGCCAGCCGAAGTTCACCATGGTGATCGCCGGCCAGTAGGCAGAGAATGCGAAGGGCAGCCAGCGCGCCACCGCGGCGAGCCCCGGCGGGAAGAAGTCGATGGGCAGGAAGAGCCCTCCGAGGATGAAGATCGCCTTCTGCACGATCCAGAAGACCGGTGAGACCTCCTCGAGCCAGAACGCGAGGAGTCCTATGGCGAGCGTCCACATGATACCCACGGCCAGGCCGAGCAGGATGAGAAGGAGACCGAAGGGCAGGGCGCGCAGGTAGCCCGGCAGCGGGCCGACGAACACCGTGGCCAGGCAGAACCCCACCACCAGCACCGGCAGCATCCGCACGGCGCCCTCGCCGAACGACCTCCAGAAGTGGAAGGCGGGATAGGACCAGGGCCGGGTCAGCGTGACCGCGAGCGTTCCGTCGCGCACCTCTTCCTGCACCTGGCCGGCCACCCGGGGACGGGCGAGCTCCATCGCCTCGGTGAACGTGAGGTACCAGAGCGTCTGCACGAGTCCGAGCCCCGCGACGGCTGGCCGGGAGGCGAACACCACGCGCCAGAGGGACCAGAAGACGAACAGGATCACGACGAAGAAGACGTT
>JAPLSM010000390.1 GCA_026398635.1 Spirochaetota bacterium
CGGGGAGACGGCGTAGAGAAGCTCCTGCAGGGCGCCGTAGGGGCAGAGCAGCGAGCAGTAGTGCCGCCCGAGGGCGACCGTGAGGGCGAGCACGATCCCGATCAGCGCCAGGCGCGGGAGGAGCTCCACCGGGCTGAAGGCGACGCCGAAGGCGAGCCTCACGACGTCCGTGATGCTGAGGAAGAAACCGAAGACCAGGCCGAGGGCGATGAGTGTGGAGCCGAGGAACCAGAGCCGCCGGCGCCGGCCGAAGAGCTGCACGAGGACGCTCAGCGCCGCCATCGCGATGAACGCCGCGAGCCGGAAGTCGGCGAGCCGGGGCGCCGCGTGAGTCTCGCTCACCGGCTCCCGGTGGAGGACCCTCGTCGCGAAGACCCGCAGTGTCGCCTGCACGGTGCGTACCAGGGCTTCCTGGGAGACCGTGGCTCCGCTCACGGCATCGACGTCGCCTCCGATCCGGAAGGGGTCGCGGTACGTTGTGCCGGCGAAGCGCGCCAGGGAGTCGGCGGCGAAGAGCCGGGAGACGTACGAAGGCGTCTCGTCGTTGGCGAGCACCGTCACCGAGAGGACCCTGCCCTCGGGATCGAGGGCAAGGAGCAGCGGGATGGGACCGGCGTACCCCCGAATGTCCGGTGCGCACTCCGTGCTGGACACCGCGTACCCTTTCAGTGTCCGGGATGCTTCCGTACCGGAGTACACCCGGTAGTGACGGGGGGAGGCGTCCGCCGCGAACTCGACAGCGGACGCTTCGGGGAAGAGCCTCTCGACGTCCGCCTGCGTGACGAGAGCAGGAATAGGGGCGCGAGGAACGCGCTCGTGCCCAGGAAAAAGCCGGCAAACACCACCATCCCGCCCAGCGGGCCACCCGCGGCGGCGGCCGCGGCGATCGCGATGAGGAAGGGGTAGCAGATGCTGAACCCCAGGAGGAACCCCACGAGCAGCGGTGATCGCAATCGCTCGCCCGCGCGGTACAGCGCGCCGCAGATCCGGACCTCGCGCGTGAACAGACCCGAGGCCCGGAGAAAGAGCAGGACGCTGAGGGGAATGATCGCGATCGCTGACAGCCGGGACACCGCAGTCGCCGAGAACGCGCTCCCGAGAGTGCCGGCGATGGCGCCCATCAGGAGGTAGGCTGCCAGCCTGCCGGCGAGCAGCATGCCGACCCTGCCCCAGTCCCTTCTGCCCTCGGTGGTCACACTGAAGGGCAGGTACACCGGAAGGCAGGTCAGGGCGCACGAGAGGCTGGTTGAGAACCCGAGACCAATGGAACCCAGGAACTGGCTCATCGGATGCCGTAGTGTAGCACGTTTGCAGCCTACCGCGGTCCGCGATACTATCGGGGCATGGCGATGCGCAGACTCCTCGTCGCGGCCATCTCCGTCGCCGTGCTCCTCGGCTGCCGGGGGAAGGAGAAGCCCGTGTCGGCGAGTGTGTCCCCGGACCTACGTCCGCCGGCCGTGGCCGGCTCCTTCTATCCCGCCGACCCCGTGCAGCTCAGGACCGCGGTCGACGGATTCCTGTCCCGGGCGCGTCGTTCGGGCGTCGCGATCCCGGACGGCGAGGAGCCCGTCGCCATCCTCGTCCCGCACGCGGGCTACGATTTCTCCGGCCCCTGCGCAGCCTTCGCCTACGCCGCCCTCGACGGAAGGCAGTTCGACCGGATCGTGCTCCTCGGCCCGCCCCACACGGTGGCCGTGCAGGGGGCCGCGGTCTACTGCGGTGCCGGCTTCCAGACCCCGCTCGGCGCCGTTCCCGTCGACACCGCGCTCGCCCGGGCCATCGTCGGATCGTCTTCCGTCATCCACGACAGCCCTGCGCCGCACACGGCGGAGCACTCGCTGGAGGTCCAGCTACCCTTCCTCCTCGAAACGCTGAAGAAGGTCAGCATCGTGCCGATCCTCGTGATGGGCGATTCGGCGATCCTCGACAGCGTGGCCCGTTCGATCATCGATGCGGTCCGCTCTTCGAACGGAGGCTTCTCGCGCACCCTGTTCGTCATATCCACTGACCTCGCGCACTACCCCAGCGAGGCCGATGCCACGGCGAGCGACCGGGAGATCCTCTCCGCGTTCTGCTCGCTCGATCCCGGGAAGCTCGTTGCCGCCGATCGCGCCATCATGGCGCGGAAGCTGCCGAAATTGTCGTGCACGATGTGCGGCCTGGACGCCGCCTACGTCGGGCTCCAGATCGCCAGAGCCGCCGGCGCGACCATGGCGCACCTCCTCGACACCAGGACGAGCGCAGACGCGGGCATCTCCGGAGCCGGCGCCGACAGCGTCGTGGGGTATGGCGCCGTGCTGGTCAGCCGCCCCGCAGTGAAGGCGTCGCGCATCCCCCTCAAGGAGCCTCTCACGACCGACGAGCAGGGGTTCCTGCTCCGCAGCGCCAGAACGTCCATCGAGGAGTACCTCAAGACGGGGAAGCGCTCCGCGTCCACGGCTCCAGCCGGCAACGCCCATCTCGGCGAACGGCGGGGATGCTTCGTTACGCTCTACGAGCGATCGGAAGCCGGTCTCCAGCTCCACGGATGCATCGGCATGCACGAATCCGCGCTCCCCCTCGTCCAGCTCGTCCCGGAGATGGCGCTCGCGAGTGCGTTCGAGGATCCGCGCTTCCCGCCGCTCACCGCGGGCGAGCTTCGCACCCTAACGATCGAGATATCGGTGTACCGCACCGGCGTGGTACCCATCGCCTCGCCGGACGAGTTCGTTGTGGGCGAGCAGGGGATCATCCTTCGGGTCGGCGCGGCCGAGGCCACGTTCCTGCCGCAGGTGGCGACCGAGCAGGGGTGGGACCGGAGAGCAACCTTCGAGAACCTCTGCCACAAGGCCGGCCTCGACCGCGATGCGTGGAAGAGCCGGGACGCCCATTTTTCCGTCTACGTGACCCAGGCGTTCCGCGAATAGGCAGCCGGCGGGGTTGCCCGAAAACGGTCCATGGGATATCGTGAGCATCCGTTTGAAAAGGAGGTCCGACATGCCGCACCGCCATGCAGGGGCGCTCGCGCGCTTCGTGCTCGTCGCGTGCCTCGTCTTCCTCACCGGGCACGCCTTCGCGCAGATCAAGCTCAACTACTCCATCTTCTTCGCCGCCTCGCACCGCAACAGCGTCCTGGCCACCGAGTGGGCCCGGGAGGTGGAGAAGAGGACCAATGGCAAGGTCCAGATCACGATGTTCTACGGCGGGACCCTGACGCCGGCCGACAAGTGCTACGACGGCGTGGTCAACGGGATCTCCGACATCGGCATGTCCTGCCTCTCCTACACGATGGGCCGGTTCCCCCTGAGCGAGGTCCTGGACCTGCCCCTGGGGTCCCGGAGCGGCGTTGTCGCGACCAGGCTCGTCAATGACTTCTACAATAAATTCAAGCCGAAGGAGCTGAGCGACGTGAAGGTCCTGTACCTCCACGGCCATGGCCCCGGACTCCTGCACACGAAGACCCCGGTCCGCACGCTCGAGGACCTCAAGGGGATGAAGATCCGGGCCACCGGCACCAGCGCCAAAATCGTCTCGGCCCTCGGGGGCGCCCCGGTGGCGATGCCGATGAGCGACAGCTACGACTCCATCAGCAGGGGGGTCGCCCAGGGCATCCTGTGCCCCGTCGAATCACTGCAGGGATGGAAGCTCGGCGAGGTCATCAAGTATTCCACG
>JAPLSM010000172.1 GCA_026398635.1 Spirochaetota bacterium
GCGACATGGCGACCATGGCCGCCTCGCCGTGGACCTTGGGCAGGCCCGCCAGCACCCGGGAGACTGCGCCGGAAAGCTCGCCGGCGTCGGCGCCCACGCGCTCGAGCAGGGGCACGATCACGCCGTCCTGCTGCTCGAGCAGCGCGGCGAGCAGGTGCACCACGTCGATGTGGGCATGATGGTTGGAGTTGGCCAGGGAGTCCGCCGTCTGAAGCGCCTCCTGGGCCTTCACGGTCAGCTTGTCGTATCTCATTTTTTCTCCGTTTCCGCAAAGATACGGAGCCGTGCCCGGCGGGTCAAACCGGACCGGGCGCGCTGGATATGCCGAGGTGCGCTCCACGGTCGCCTCCTTGCCCCGCCCCTCGCGCGCGCGGTACCTTCGACACCGGAAACAGCCATGAAAACTAAACGCCTGGCGCTGATCGCCGTCCTTGCCCTTGTCGTCGCCTTCGCGGCGGCAGCCCTGCCCGCGGTCGAGAAGGGGTTCGACGACCCCGCCCGGCTCGCGCGTCTCGTGCGGGAGGGGAAACCCGCATACCTGCTCGTCGACGTGCGCACGCCGGCCGAGTACGAGTCCGGCCATATCCCCACGGCGGTCAACGTGCCGGTCGACGTGATCGGGACCCGGCCGCCCACCGAGGAGAAGGACGCGCTGATCATCGTCTACTGCCGGTCGGGCAATCGCAGCGCCGCGGCCCGCAAGATCCTCGTGGACCTGGGCTACACGAACGTCGTCGACTTCGGCTCGGTGTCCCGGTGGGAGGGTTCGCTCGTCACGGGGAAGGAACCGGGCAAGGCGTCTCAGTAGGTCCGGCTGCCGAACGCGGCGAGCAGGTCGGGGATCTCCACGAGACCCCGGATCCTGAACGGCTCGCCGTAGGCTTTCCCGATCAGCCGACCGTAGTGGGCGGCACGCGCTGCCAGCAGCTCCCAGTAGTGCTCGCTCGAGATGAGGGTGCCCGGCTCGGCCGTGCCGCGGCCGGGGGTGTACACCTGGCTCGCGTAGCAGCGCAGCACGGCCTGTTTCTGCGCGAAGTGTTCGGAGATGTCCACCACGAAGCTGGGCTCGAACTCCCAGGCCGCCATGTAGTACACGATCTCCCCGGGCCGGTGCGGTTCCTGCCCTGTGTCGAGGCGCGCGAGGCCGGTGAGGAACACCGCCTCCTGCACGATCCGGCTCGCCGCGACGTGGTCGGGGTGACGGTCCTCCCAGTACGGGGCCAGGACCACGGACGGCCGCAGGGAGCGCAGCTCGCGCACCACGGCTTCGCGCGACGCCGCGTCGCAGGTGAGCCGCCCATCGGGCAGCCCCAGCATCGCGTGGTGGGCGAGCCCCATCGCAATGGCAGCCGCGTCGAACTCGGCCGCACGGGAGGCGGCGTCGCCGCGGGTGCCCATCTCGCCGCGGGTGAGGGTGATCACGCCGGTTCTCGATCCGGTCCTCGTTGCGCGGATGACCGTGCCGGCCGCGCCGAGTTCCGCGTCGTCGGGGTGGGCGCCGAAGGCGAGCAGGTCGATCGTCATGCCGTTATCCCCCGGTGTTCGGGCTGCCAGATGTCAATGCCCCGCGCGATGAGCCCCGCAAAGCCCATGCCCCAGCGCGCCGCGAACGGCACGGGGCAGAGGGTGCGCTCCTGCAGGCCGCCGCGTGGGACGAGCGCCGCCTCCAGCGCCGCGGCCTGCCGGGCAACCTCGGCGTCGCGGCGCACGAGCGCCCGAGCCGTCTTTTTCTCCACGATGTCGAACCGCCGGTCGGAGTACGCGGCAGCGAGCTCCGCGGTCCGGCGCAGCGTGTGGTCGAGCCGGTCGATCTCGCCGACGAGCCCCTCCCACGCAGCCGCCACCGACGACCGGGCTGTGCCGATGTTCGCTGCGAGCCCTTCGGGCAGCGCGCGCCGGCCCACCTCGTTCGCCAGGCGCGGCCCGAGGGTGATCGCCTCGCCGAGCGTGAGGCCGCGGGCGGCCATGAGCCGGGCGACGCGCGGTTCGAGCAGGGTGACCGAGGCCCGGGGGAAAAGCACGGGCATCGGCACATCGAGCCGCTCGTAGGCCAGGACGAGCTGGGCCCAGTAGGCGAGCTCCGCGGGACCGAGCACCGCCGCCACCGTCGGGAGGAGCGTGTCCTGGAACAGCGGCCGCAGCGCCGCATTCGGGCTGAAGCGCCCGGGCTCACGGTCCAGGAGCCCCTCGATCTCGCCGGTCTCGAGCTGCCGGCCGCCGGAGAGCCGTAGACCGCCGTCCACCGACTCGATGGCGGTCCGCCCCGGATCGTGGACGAACAGCGTCAGCATTCCCTCCCGCGAGTCGATCTGGGCCGGGTAGCCGGCTGCGGTGAGGCGCGCGGTCTGCTCCGCCACGGCACGGCCGACCATCCCACGTTCCGCGATCTCGCGGGCGAACAGCGGCGCGCCGATCGCCTTCAGCCGGGTATCGGACGGGTCGATCGTCACGATCCCCGATCCGGCGAGGAGCCGGTGCATCCACGCGCCGAAAGCCGCGGGGAAGGTCGACGACGGGCGCCACGACGCGCGTAGAGCGGACAGGATCTCGGCCGTGAAGGGGGTTGCCGGGAGGATGCCGGCGAGAGCGTCGATCGCTGCCGTGACCTCGTCGCCGAGCGTGACCTGCGACACCGGAAGCCGGTTGAGCGGGGCTGCGGCGAGGTGGCCGGGAAGAGCGACCTCACGGAGCCGTCCTACGGCGTCGGTTACCCATGCCCGGGCGACTTCCGCGAGATCGTGATCGTCCGAGGCGATCCAGAACACCGGCACCACCGGACACCCGAGGTCGGTCTCC
>JAPLSM010000221.1 GCA_026398635.1 Spirochaetota bacterium
TCGGTGTAGGGCTCGCGGTCTCGGTCTCCATAGGCCTTTTCTTCGGCATCTACCCGGCGGTCAAGGCCGCCCGGCTCGACCCCGTGGTCGCCCTCACGAAGGAATAAGGGGACGGGGTGCGGATCGCGTCGCTGTTCGAGGTGGCGTGGCTGGCCATCCGGACCAACCGGTCGCGCACGGTGCTCACGATGCTCGGCATCGTGATCGGCGTGGGGTCGGTGATCGCGGTGGTCGGCGTGGGCGACGGGGCGAAGCAGGTGGTGGGCGACCTGCTCGGCCAGTTCGGCTCCACCTCGCTGATCGTGTACCCCAACTTCACGGCCATCCGCGAGTCGCGGGGCCGCTACCGGTTCGAGGAGATCACCCGGGAGGACATCGAGGCCATCAACGCGGAGGCCTCCTCGGTGCGCGCCGTCACGCCCGAGATCACGGTGGAGGCCGAGATGCGGGCGGGGGAAGTCTCCGTGACGGCAACCCTCCTCGGCACCATGCACCAGTATCTCGACACCGGCCGGGCCCACGTGGCACGGGGCAGGTTCCTGAATGACATGGACGACCTTTATTTACGGAAGGTCGGGGTGCTCGGCGCGGCGCTGGCCGCGTCTCTCTTCCCCGGCGCCGACCCGATCGGGCGCACGGTCAGGGTGAATAACGCGATGGATGTGGAGATCGTCGGCGTGCTCGAGCCCGAGGAGCAATCCTTCATTTCGACCGTCTCGGATTTCGACACATCCGACAACAACCGGCTGTTCGTGCCCTCCTCCGCCCTGTCGCGCATGGGCGGCTCCACGCGGATCCTGTTCCTCGCCGGCGAGGCGGTTTCAGTGGAGCGCATTCCGGACGCCACGGCCGAGATCCTCGCGGTGCTGGACGCGAACCACGGCCGCTGGGACGGCACGGTGCAGAAGTACGCAGTGCAGGAGATGGGCCAGGTCCTCAGCATGATCGACACGGCCACCGGGGCCCTCACGGCTGCCATCTCGATCATCGCGGGCATCGCGCTGGTGGTGGCGGGCATCGGGATCATGAACATCATGCTCGTCTCGGTGAAGGAACGCACCCGCGAAATCGGCGTGCGCAAGGCGCTCGGCGCCACCCAGTCCTCGATCCTCAACCAGTTCCTGCTCGAGACCCTGGCCCTCTGCGGCGGAGGCGGCCTCTTCGGCGTGGTCTTCGCCATCGCGGCCATCCAGGTCATCGCCGCGGTGACGAAGTGGCCGGCGCTCATCTCGTGGTCGACCGTCCAGCTCGCGGTGATCCTGTCTCTCGTAACGGGCCTGGTGTTCGGGCTGTACCCCGCCAGCCGGGCAGCGAGGATGGATCCCGTTGAAGCCTTGCGCTATGAATAGCGCAGGGCTTCAACGAGCCCGACAGCCATTCGCGCAGCGAATGGCGAGAGGGCCGTCAGTCACGAACGCCCTATAACGCAGGGCTTCGACAGCGCGGGAGCGCGACCGGAAGCCCACCGCTACGAGTTGCGCAGACCTCTAAACCATCCTGAACATCTGGCTCATGCTGCGGCCGAGGATGCGGTTGGCGAGCAGGATGGCGCCGAGCACGAGCACGATGAGGATCGTCCCGAGCGAGTAGGCCGGGCCGACGTTCGCCGCGAACAGGTAATCCATGATGGCGATCGTGATCGTCTTCCACTGCGCCGAGTAGAGCATCACGGTGGTGGACAGCTCGCCCATCAGCGTCGAGAAGGAGATGATGGCCCCGGCCAGGATGCCTGGCAGCATCAGCGGCAGCGTGATCCGCCGGAAGGTCAGCAGCCACGGGGCGCCGGCGATGGTCGACGCCTCCTCGATGGCCGCGTCGATCTGCGAGAGCGAGGCGGTGGTCGAGCGGAACACGTAGGGCATCCGTCGGATGAAGTAGGCGAGCACGAGGATCATCCAGGTGCCGCTCAGCACGATGGGGCCCGTGGAGAAGCCGATCAGGATGGCCACCCCCACGATGATGCCCGGCAGGATGAACGGCAGCATGATGGTCAGGTCCAGCACCCAGCGGAAGCGCGTCCCGCGGCGCACCTGCAGGTAGGCGAGCAGCGTGCCGGTCGCGGTCGCCACCGCCGTGGCCGCGATCGACAGGAAGAGGCTGTTCGTGAGCGGGGTCCGGGCGATCTGCCAGATCCGCGCGTAGTTGGCCAGCGAGAACTTCTTCGGGAACCGGCTCCCCGCCCACCCCTCGGCGAACGAGGCGAAGATGACGGTGAGGTGGGGCAGGAGCGACAGGATGATGATGAGGCCGCAGACGACGGCGCCAAGCGCGGCCAGGAGACGGCTCGGCGACTCCCGCGCCGCGCGCGTCGTGCCGCGGACCGTGACGTAGGAACGGCCGGCTGTCAGGCGTTGTGAGGCGAAGATCGCCACGGCGACGAGCAGCACGTTGATGAGCGCGATCGCGCCGGCCGCGTTCAGGTCGAAGTAGCCGACGACCTGGAAGTAGATGAGGGTCGGCAGCACGTAGTAGTTGCCGCCGAGCAGGGCGGGCACCCCGAAGTTGCCCACCGCGCGGATGAACACGGTGAGGGCCGCAGCGAGGATCGAGGGCAGCACGAGGGGGAGGGTGACGGTCCTTAATATCCGCCAGCGCGAGGCGCCCATGATCTCCGCGCTCTCCACGAAGAACGGGTCGGCGGAGAGCAGCGCACCGTAGGTCAGCAGCAGGACGAACGGGTAGTAGCTCAGGGACATCGCCAGGATGACCCCGACCGCGCCGTAGATGTCGGGCATCTGGATGGAGAGCCACTGCTTCAGGAGGCCGGTCAGCATGCCGCGCCGGCCGAAGAGCAGCACCCACGAGTACGCCCCGATGAACGGCGGCAGGATCAGCGGCAGAGTGCCGAGGCTGAGGAACAGCGTCTTGCCCGGAATACGCGTTCGGGCGAGGAACCAGGCCATCGGGATGCCCAGGAGGCACGAGAAGGCGACCGTGAGCAACCCGACCGTCAGGGTGTTCAGCAAGGCGCCCCGGTAGAGGGCGGATGAGAGGAACTGGCTGAAGTTCGCCAGGGTGAGGTTGGCGAGCGAGAACGGCTTGCCCTTCAGCAGGAAGCTGTTCAGGACCGTGCGGGACAGGGGATAGACGATGAACAGGAGGAGGATGAGCAGGGACAGGCCAAGAACGACAAGCGGGGTCCACTCGATGCGCCGCCTCGTCATGACCGTCTCCTACACCGTGGCGAGCTGGTCCAGCTGGTCGGCGGGGAACAGGCGCGCGCCATCCCACTCGAACGTGAGAGACACCGGGTCGCCCTCCTTCACCCCGGGGATCCTGCGGTCCGCGTCGACCTGGAACTGCCGGCCCGCCGGGCTTCCCGGCACCTCGACGAAGTACCGGACCTGGGCGCCGAGGTAGAGGATGACCAGGACCCGGCCCCGCACGGAGTTCGGGCGGCCCGGCGGGAAGATGCGCGCGTGCTCCGGCCGAACGAAGAGCACCCCTTCGGCCCGGTCGAAGCCGGCGAGCCGTGGGGGTGCGCCGCTCACCGTGACTTCGTCCCCCGAGGCGAAGCTCAGGCGGATGGTGCTCGCGTCCTGCGCGACCCGGCAGGACAGGAAGTTGGCCTGGCCGATGAAATCGGCGACCCGGACGCTCGCCGGCTCCTGGTAGATCTCGTCGGGCGTACCGACCTGGCTGACCCGTCCCGCGTGCATGACCGCGAGCCGGTCCGAGATCGACAGCGCCTCCTCCTG
>JAPLSM010000285.1 GCA_026398635.1 Spirochaetota bacterium
GCCGGCGGTCTTCGGATCGCGCGCAAGAGCCATCAGCGACGCGTAGGCTTCGTTCAATGCGATGACGCGCAGCTCCTGCGCCGTTTTCCGATCGGAAGGGAACCGGTCCGGGTGGTTCGCCATTACCCGGCGCCTCCAGGAGCGCCGGATCTCCTCGCGCGAGGCACCCGGTCCCAGCCCGAGCAGCTCCCTGAAGCGCGCGTCGCTCATCGTCCGCCCCGCGTGTCCCTGGCTGCCCGGCCTAGGTGCCCGGTTTCGCGGGGATGTCGGGCGCAGAGCCCGGGCCTGGCCGCTGATACTGTTGCAGCTCCTCGAGGCGCGCGGTGTAATCGTGCATCCGCTGGTTCGCCTTCACGAGGAAGTTCTTGACCGCGGAGAGCTCGAGCCGGATGCCCTTGGCCTCGCCCCGGCGGCCGGCCGACCGGCTGGCGGGGGTCTCGGCCTGCAGCTGCGCATTCACGCCGCCCATGCGCCGGTGCAGCACCATGAGATCTGACAGCTGCCGCTCGACGAACTCGAGAAGCTGGTCGTCCGCGGCGGCGTCCAGGCGCGCGAAGGCCTGCCCCGACTCGTCGTCCAGGGACGCCATCAGCTCGACCTTGCGCTTTACCGACTCGAGGAACGGAGCGAGGGCGACGGTTTCACGGCGGGTCCCGTCCTGCTCCAGGTACTCGACGTCGATGGTCCGTTCCTTCGCGCGCCGGCCCGCCAGGGTTGCCACCAGCCGATGCAGGAATCCGGAGAACCCGCGCGTCGGGCCGGCGAGGCGTTCGGCGTTGACGGTGAGGGTGGCCAGGGCGCTCTGCATCTCGGCCTCCGAGCGCGCGAACAGGCGCACCGCGTCGAGCAGTGCGTTGCGGTCGGGCCGGGGCGGTTCGCGCTTCGGTGCCGGCGCGGGCGCGCTTTCCTCCGTATGGGCGAGGCTCTCGAGCAGCCTGTTGCGCAGCTCCTCCGCCTGGGGAGAGAGCTCCTCGTCGAGCACCTCGCCGGCGAGCTCGGGGTAGAACGGCGATCCCGGCATGGTCTCGCCCACGGCGCGACGCAGTGCGCGCAGGGTCTCCTCGCGCTTCGCTTCGGGTCTCTGCCGGTCGAGCGGCACCTTCGGGAGCGCCTTATCGCGCAGTTCGGCCTTCCAGCGCTCGCGCTGGAAGGATGCGAACTCCGACACCAGGATCGCGAGTTCCCGCTGGGACTGGGCGAGCTGGTTGACCGCGTCCTTGACCACGACGGCGGTCACCCGATCCGTGCCCATGCGGATGCTGTTGACGAACTGGGCGACCACCTTTGCCGTGGGGCTCTGGCTCTGCTCCGAGAGGCCGGCCCAGGGGAGGTAGCGCACGAGCGCCGACAGCCGCTTCAGATGCCCGAGGTCGAGCCCGGTGATGTCCAGCTTCCAGGTGGTGGTGACCGTCTCGAGGTGCCGGCGCAGGGAATCGAGCCGAAAGCTGATCTGGTCGTGCTTGTCCGTCTCGGGGAACGGCTCGTCGGACGGCGCGCCGATGTCCTCCGGCTTCTGGCCGTAGTTGTAAGGGTCCTCGCGGACCAGACCTTTGCGCAGGAACAGGTCGAAGAGCGCCTGGAAACGCTGCTGGTAGGTTCGCACGGCCTCCTTCAGCAGGGGGGCCCGCTCATCGAGCCAGGACCGGCGCCAGGACCGGCGAGTCTGGAGGGCGGCTTCGAGCTGCTTGAGGAATTCCGTGCTTCCTTCCATCGTAAGAGAAGTATAGGATAAACTGATTCCGGGTACAATCGACATGGGCACCGCGCATCCCTTCATCCCCGAGCAGCTCGTGATGGCCGTTCTTTCAAGCCGTCCCGGCCGCCTCCCCGAGGTTCGGGAGACGCTCGAGGAGCGCTTCGGGCCTATTGTGTTCGCGAGCGATCCGGTCCCCTGGAGCTTCACCGCGTACTATGACCGGGAGATGGGCCCGGGCATCGTGC
>JAPLSM010000182.1 GCA_026398635.1 Spirochaetota bacterium
GAGAGCACGTACACCTTCGGTCTCACAGGCACCGGCATTGTGGCGCCTGAGATCAACGTGAAACAGGGTGTCAATGATCTCCAATCCGGCACCAACAGCTACGACTTCGGTAGTGTCTTTGCGGGCTCCTCCAGCTCGGTGTTAACCTTCACGGTGGAGAACTTGGGGAATGCAGCCCTGATCCTGAGTGGTACACCGATCGTGGCCATTGGGGGGACGAATCCGTCGATGTACACCGTGGTGTCCCAGCCTGAATCTCCGGTGCTGCCATCGAGCTACACCACATTCACGATCATTTTCAGTCCGACAGGCAATGGGAACAAGCCGGCGACTGTCAGCATCGCCAACAACGACGCGGATGAAAACCCCTATACATTCGAAGTGAAAGGGAGAGGGACGTAACCGTAGATCGGGGGGCCAAGGCTGTCTTCAGGCGTCCCTGGCTGCACCACGTGATCATCATCGGCTACATCGTCGCCCCGTTCGTGAATATCCTTCTGATGCGGTTGTTCGTGAACGTTCCTTTCCGGGTCATCCTGTCCCACCTGTTCGCCGCATATGGTGTTCTGGCCACGGTGTGGCTCGTCACCACTCCGATCGTGGGGATCTCCCTGTATTTCGTGAGCAGGTTCAGCTGGTATCTCATGCTCGGGCACAGCAGCCTCATCCTCCTGGATTTCATCATCAAATGGGCTTCACGACCCACCTACTACCTCAGGACGGTTCCCGGCGTACAGAACCTCCTTATCCTGGTCGGCAACGTCGCCCTGGTCGTCTTCGTTGCCTTCATCATCCAGAGGGATTTTCGGACTCCTTACTTCCAGGTGCTCACCCGGGGCTGGCGCGAGCGGAAACGCATCCCCATGACCTACCCCGTGAACCTGGGAGGCCAGGCACGGATCGCGAGCGATCTCTCCACAAGCGGGTGCTTCGTCGTCGACGAGGGAACGAACCGAGCGCCGGGCAGCCGCGTGCGGCTCTCGCTTCCGGTCAATGCTTCGAGGGTCGATTGCACGGGTCAGGTCATGAGAGCGACGAGGGAGGGGCTCGGGATCAGGTTCCTCGATTTGACGGCCGACGAAAAGCGCGACATCGGCCGGATGCTTAAAAAGCGTTTCGCCCCTGACCGGAAGATCGATCTCCCAGGTTCACCCGAGCCCGCTCGCTTCTAGGGACTGCCTCGGCGGGTGATCAGCGGATCAGCATCCCCTGCCCGTAGTGGAGGGTGATGTAGCGCATCATCGCCGGTTGTTTCTTGTCGAACTCGCAGCCGAAACCGACCGGCTTCTCGTCCTGTCCTGCCCTGTTGATCCAGACGATCTTGCCCGGCAGTTGATACGATTTCCCATCCCCCTGAAGGGGCAGGGAAATCGTGCACGGGGCCTCCTCGCGCAATCCCTCGACCTTTGACTGCAGGTAACAGCCTCCGTTGGAGAGGTTCAGCATGATGGCTGGCCGCTCGGCCTGCTCGAAAGTACAGGTGCAGGCGAGATCGACTTTCTGCCGCAGCGAGAAGCGCTTCCTGAGCATCCGGTCGATGTCGCGCTTCTGCGCCCGGGGAAGTCCGATGAAGCGAATCCCGAGCCCCGTGCCGGTGGTCCGCATGATTTCACCGGGACATTCGATCGTGAGCGAGTCGCTCAGGAACCTGATCTCGACCCGGCTGCCCACCGTGCGGTTTGTCCCGGGGTCGTGGACGAAGCATCCGAGCGCGGAAAGGTCATCCGCGACCAGCGACTGACCGTCGAGAAGAACGGTGTGATGGATCGGGATGCGCTTCCGTTCCCGCCAACTCCGGTTCAACACCTGGAAGTAGGGGGCTCGGAAATTCCGCTGAATGATGAACCCGATGAGTATGATGAGGGCAAGGTTCCCCGCCGTGATGAGGATGTTCATGGCCCCCGGAACGGT
Source organism: Spirochaetota bacterium (assembly GCA_026398635.1). GTDB lineage: Bacteria > Spirochaetota > Spirochaetia > SZUA-6 > Fen-1364 > JAPLSM01. The sequence continues at coordinate 1,912 of JAPLSM010000182.1, forward strand.
TTTAGCGTAATAGACGGGCCGGCTCGCCCACTTGATGATGAAATCGAGAAGGATGAGGCTGCTGTGCCCCAGGAACAGGTACCAGCTGACCCGGTTGGCGAAGTACAGCGCGACCCCGATGACGGGAGAAGTGAAGAGCCAGATGGTCGCCAGGATCCCGTATCCCGCGACGATCCGGGAGAAGATCCTCGCGAGCGGCACTCCGACGAACACCCTGAGCAGGAGGATGTTCGCAAACGGTGCCGCGATGTACAGGATGATGAAGAGATGGTGGAGCAGCGGACGCTTGAAAGCCGGCTTTATGGGACGTACCACGACACGTACCATCCTGTCTGTGGATCTGCCGTGGTATCGAGCGAGGTGTGGTAGGACGACCTCTGGTCGGAAGCGTCCACGGCGACCACCGCGAAATCGAACTCCCCGTCACCCACGGCGGAGTGTGCGACCGTGTATTCAGGGTAGGGGTCTGTCGGGACATCGGCCAGCGTGACCCAATCCGGCGTTCCGTGCACCCGGAAATAGACCGTGTAGTGGTCGACGGCAGTCGGCGGTACATCCCATTGCAGCGTCACCTGGTCCGCGGCTACCGTCACCATTTCGCTTTTGCCGGCTTCGAGGAATGCGGTGCAGTTGGGCAGGACGCAGGCGGAAAGCATGGTGAACAGCAGCATCACCAGCAGCCAGAACTGCAGGGAGACTCTTTTCATGTTTCTCATCATAGTGCTCCTAAAGCAAGAAACATACCAGCTCATGCTCTGAAAACACCCAAATCTAATATCTTATTGGACAAGGAATTGCGCAATCGTATAACCGCAGAACCTCTCTTTCGTTAGCCCTCCCGATCACAGGACTGTAACTCGGTTGTGTTCCGGCACGAAGTATATCATGGATTTCGTTCGAAATTGGAATGAAATGCACCGAAGCATTTTAATCAATTTTGGAAATGGTGTTACGAAAACGGCAACATCGAATTTACTGGTGACGGATACCGATTTGTCGAATCGCTTTTATTTGTTTTGCCGATATATGGTTAGAGAACATAGGTGAACACCTGCGACTGGCATGCAATTTGCATGTTATGGTGGGGGTTGACAGATGATTCATGCCGTAGAGTCCAAAAAGAAGCTTGAGATCCTGCGCAAGCCCCAGCAGCTCGACCTCAGCGTGAACGACTTGAGGATCATGGTGGGCTGCTTCAAGGCGATCGCTTACCAGATGGAAATCGATGACGAGCCCTATCTCGACGCCGATGCCCTCAGGCTTCAAAAGAAACTGGAACGGAAATACCACAAGGTTCTGCAGAGCTCCTGATCCTGTGCTTCTTTGCGCCTATGGCGCGGTGTACGACACCTCGTTCGATTTGCCGCTCTCCATGCCGGCCGTGTTGCAGGCGGTTACGGTGAAATAGTACGTGTGCTTGGCGAGAAGGTTCGGGACGGTGCAGGTCGTTGCGAGACCGACGTCGATCGGATCGCCGTACGCCCCGCTCGAGGTCCCGACGTGCATCTTGTATCCCGCCAGATTCGTCTCGGTGTTGGGGTCCCACTCGAGGGTCACCTGTCTTACCGTAAAAACCGTGAAGCTGCAGGTCGTCGACCCGCCGCGTGACCCGTTCGAAACGAAGGCACAAACGTCCAGCCGGTAGGGCCCTGGGCTCAGCGGGTGCGCGGTGCCATTCAGTGTGATGCTGGAGTCTCCGCCCGCGGAGACGCCGTTCACGGACCAGCCATAGGTTGCGTTGCCGAGGCCCGGAGGAATGGAAGCGCTGACGGTCATGAGGTGCCCCGAGCCCAGCTCCGTCGTTTGCCCGTTCATCGTGACCTGGACCGGCTCGTTCATCTGGAGCGTGATGCTCACGCTGACGGTCCCCGTGCCCCGGTTCACGTCGGTGAAGTCGATCGATCCGGAGGTTGTCTCTCCCGCGACGATGCGTACGACGTCGACGGCGCCCATGACGAGCTGGCCATTGTCGAGCAGCCTGACGATGAGGGTGTAATAGCCGCTCTGGATCGTGCCATTCGAGTAACCGGCTTCCCCCGGGGAAGGCATGGTGAACGCCAGGTCGGTCGGAGGACCCTGGCTCGGGACGAGCTGGGACAGAACGGATGGCACATCGACGCTCGTGGGGACCCAGGTCACGGCGAGCGTGAGGGTCCCGGGGCCGGCAACGGGATACATGATGATATCGACAACCTGCGCGGTCCCAGTCGCTACCTGGACATCCGCAGCGCCCCGCGTCACGATCGTGTTTTCCGGGTTCCTGCCTTCCACGGTGATCGTCCATTCCCCGAACGCGAGACCCCGCTGGGTGATCGAGGCACCCGTGAAGCTCGTGAAGAACGTCGCGCCGTCGGGACCCGTTCCCGAAACGTCGTAGCCCGCCACCGTCATTTCGGCGGGAGGCGTCAGGTTCATCGGAATGTCTTCGGCGACCCGGATGGTCAGACCGCCGAGGCGTAAATCCTCCAGGTCCCTGAAAAGTGCGAAGCAGGACGCGAGCAGGCAGAGGGTCGCCGTCAGCGCGAGCTGCCCCAGGAGCCTGATCGCTCTAGTTCTCCTCCCCCACAATCCCCTCATGGTTTGGCCTACTGAACCGTGAAGCGATGAGTGACGGCTCCCGCCCTCATCCCGTCCGCGGTTATGGCCGTCACGTCGAGCCGGTAGAACCCGGCGTGAAGGGCGCTGCCTAGCGTGAAGTTCGGGCTGGCGCTGGTGCCTGCTGCCTTCGACTCGCCGTTGAGGTACAAGACATAGGTCACGTTCCCGACGCTGGCCGGGACGGCGGCGGTGACCGTCATGGATGCGCCGGACGCGAGCGTGGCCAGCTGCCCCGTCATCGTCACCGGGATCGGGTCGCTCATGACGGGGGTGATGGTGACGGTGATGTCGCCGGTGCCCTTGTTGACCAGGGTGAAGTCGAACGACCCGGACGTGGTCTGGCCCGTGACGATCCGCACGACTTCCACGGCGCCCATGACGAGGACTCCATTGTCGAGCAGCTTCAGGGAGAGCGTGTAATATCCGGCAGCGATGCCGCTCTTCAGGCAGGTCGCGCTCCCGGTGCTCATGACGAACGCGAGCGGGATCGATGGTCCGGTTGCGGGCAGGAGCTGCGCGTTGATCGACGGGGTCGGCACATCAGCGGTGACCCACGTCACGCCGAGAGCGAGTGTTCCGTTCCCCGGCAGGGGCTTTACGGTGATCGCGAGCGATGTCTGCCCGCCGGTGTGCACAACCGCGGATCCGGTCCCCTGCCCGATGACGGTGTTCCCGCCATTTTTCGCCGCCACCGTCACGGTCCATGTCCCGAATACCAGTCCACTCACGGTGACGCTAGAGCTCGCCGTCGACTGGCTGAAGCTCCTTCCTTCGGGCCCGGCTCCGGTGATGGAGAACGTGACAGGCGTCATGTCGATCGGCGGAAGAAGCGTCATCATCGGCCCACCGTCGACCGTGATCGCCATGCTCCCTTCATCCCCTTCGACGCCGATTCCCGGCATCGAACAGGAGGCGAGGATCACGAGAAACATGAGGAGAGCCGTTCTTGTCGATGGCATATTGTCCCCTCCCAACCCCAGACAGGGGCAAGGAGCATGCCAAGGAGGAAGGGCCTCGATTTTACATGGCTAAGTTGCTGATGGAGAAGGAATTAGAATCGGTAGTGTGAGTTTTTTAGCGGTTGGCTGGAGATCCTCACCTTTCACATTCGTAATCTGTAATTTCGTTGCTGGTGATCTACTTGTTCTGCTTCCAGTTCGGGTGGGTGATGCCGAACTGCTTGATCTTGTAGTTGAGCACTCTCGAGGACAATCCCAGCAGGCGCGCTGCTTCCTTCTGAACCCACCCACCCATGTCCAAGGCCTGGAGGATGAGGTC
>JAPLSM010000330.1 GCA_026398635.1 Spirochaetota bacterium
CCAAGGCACGATGCCCGCGAACACGCCCATCGGCTCCATGTACTGGGTGGTGTCGTAGCCGGAGGTGACGTTCATGCCGGCGGGACCCTTCATGAGGTGCGGGATGCCGCAGGCGAACTCGATCAACTCGGTCACCTTGACCACGTCGCCCACCGCCTCGTCGAGTACCTTGCCGTTCTCCTTCGAGCACAGCACGGTGAGCTCGTCGAGGTGCTTATCCATGAGCGCCTTCATGCGGAAGAGCACCTGCACGCGCCGGTTCGCCGGGGTGTCGGACCAGGCCGGGAATGCAGCCACAGCCGCATTGATGGCCTCTTCCACCTCGGCGGGGGTGCACTGGGGCGCCTGGGCGATGACCTCGCCCGTGGACGGGTCGTAGCAATCCATCCACTTCGCGGTCTTCGATTCCTTCCAGCCGCCCGCATAATATCGAAGCCACTTCGCGGTCTTCGATTCCTTCCAGCCGCCCGCATAATATCGAAGCTTTTTCGCAACAGCCATGGTAATCTCCTTGGTTCCGGGGATGTGACGAGCATACCACCCACGGGAGTTCGGGTCAACGAATCGGGGCCATGCTTAGGCTGTCGAGGCATGGTCGGGCGCGCCGGGGGCAGCCGCCGCGCCGTCCGGCCGACTCCCTGCATGCCGATGCACGGCGCACAAAATTATTCTTGCTTTCCCGGCCGGGCGGCTTTATAGTGTCCCATCCTAATCCCTATCCCCATGGAAGGAGGCTGTATGGCCGATGTGGTGAACGTGGTACCCAAGGGGTACACCGAGAACCCGGATCTGATGCCGATCGCCCGGAGCCAGCAGAAGTACGGCGGGTGGACATGGATGCTCATGATGTTCTCCATGAACACGTGCATCCCCATGTTCTTCCTCGGGCCGATCGGGCAGGGCCTCGGGCTCAACTTCTGGCAGGCGCTGTGGGGCTCGCTGTTCGGCAACTTCTTCGCGGTCGTCGTCATGTGGCTGAACGGCGTGGTCGGCGTGCGGCACGGCCTCACCTACCCCGTGCAACTGCGCACGACATTCGGCTTCCGGGGCACGCACATCCCGGTCGTGATGAGGGGCCTCGCGGGCCTCGTCTGGTTCGGCATCGAGGCGTGGACCGGGTCGCTCGCCATCACCATGATCATCGTCGTGCTCACGGGCGTGCCGAAGGACATGGTGACCGCCACGGCGATCAAGTACCTGATCATCGCCCTCGTCTTCTACATGGGCTCGTTCATCCTCGTGATGCTCTTCGGCCTGCAGGGCATCGGCAAGATGGCCAACTGGGCCGGCCCGGTGATGCTCGTGTACTTCATCTGGCTGGTGTTCTGGTTGCTCACCCAGTCCAAGTTCAAGGCCAATGTCCCCAGCCTGTGGGTCAGCAAGGCGGGCTACTTGAGCCTGCCGTTCATGCTCTACCTGGCGGTGCAGACCAACTGGTGGGCCACGGTGGCCCTGAACATCTCCGACATCTCGCGGGGCATCAACCCCGCGAAGAAGGGCGCCTTCGGGACCGGCCTCTTCGTCGGCATCGTGCTCTGCCAGATGCTGGGCACGGCCCTCGGCTTCACGGCCGCGGCCCTCACCGGCACCATCCTGCCGCAGCAGATCATCGTCGAGCACAGCCCCGGCCTGATCCCCGCGCTCATCGGACTGCTGTTCGCGTTCCTCGCGCCGTGGTCCACGGACATGACCGCGAACTCCATCCCCCTGTTCAACATCCTGATGAGCTCCTTCAAGCTGCGATGGAAGCCGGCAGTCATCATCGGCACGATCATCGCCTTCTTCGTCACGCCCTGGTGGTACGTGACCAAGGGCCAGGGCATCGTCGACCTCGCCACCTCGTACGCCGGGAACTACGGCATCCTGCTCGGCCCCATCGCGGGCCTGATGATCGCCAACTACTGGGTCGCGCACAAGCAGAAGATCAACATGCAGGACCTGTACACCAAGGGGTCCGGCACGTACTGGTACTCCAACGGCTGGAGCATCGCGGCCTTCGTGTCGCTGGTACTCACCTGGGTCCTCTGCTACGTGACCGCGTTCATTCTCCCTGATCTTATGGCGTACATCACGATCGGGTCGGTGAAGATCCCCTTCCCCGGCGGAGTCATCTGGTACTTCTCGGTCGTCTACGCGTTCATCCTCGAGATCATTTTCACGAAGGTCTTCAAGGAGGCGAAGCCCGCGTAGGGCTTCCACTTCCGGTTCGAGATGGGACAGGCGCCGCAGCAATGCGGCGCCTTTTCGTTCTCCGTGCCGACGCCTATCGCTGCGCTGCAACCCGCGCCCCGCCCGCACGCGCTCTAGCCCGCGCACGTTCACACCCGCGTGGGTCCCGGCCCGCCCCAAGCGCCCGTTCCATTCCCCCCGTTTTAATCTTATGATCGAGGGGTGAAAAAAATGGGAGAGCCGGCGCTTAAGGATGACAGACTCTACCTCTACCGCGACTACAAGGGGTGGCCCGAGGACGAGCGCTGGGAGTTGATCGACGGCGTGGCCTGGAACATGAGCCCCGCACCTTCGACGGGGCACCAGGCGATCAGCATGGAGCTGGGATTCTCCATCCGAAGCTTCCTTGGAAAGGGCGGGTGCCGGGTGTTCGCCGCTCCATTCGACGTTCTTCTGCCGGACTCGCCCGGCCAGCCGGACGACGAGGTGCCGAACGTGGTGCAGCCCGACCTCGCGGTCATCTGCGACCCGTCGAAGCTCCGGCCGTTCGGCTGTGTGGGGGCGCCGGACTTGGTCATCGAGATCCTGTCCCCGTACACCTCGCGCCGTGACCTGGCTGAGAAGCATGCGCTGTACGAGCGGCACGGGGTGCGGGAGTACTGGGTGATCGACCCCGGCAATCGCTATGTCCACGTGTACGTGCTGGGCGATGATGGCAAGTACCCGAAGCCCGGGCTGCACGTCGGGGCGATGACCGTGAAATCGACCGCCTGCCCTGGCTTCGAGGTGAAGCTCGAGGAGCTGTTCGCCGCGATCCCCGCGTAGTGGCGCGGGGGACTTCAGCCTCCTATGGTATCTGCTGAACGATCTCCCCGTACATCTCGGGCCGGCGGTCACGGAAGAACTGCCAGCCGTCGCGCACTTCGCGGATCTGGTCGAGGTCCAGGTCGGCCACCACGACCTCGTCCTTGTCCTCCGACCCCTTCACGAGAAGCTTGCCGCGCGGATCGCAGAAGTAGCTGGACCCGTAGAATTTGCCGAACTCCCACGGCTTCTCCAGGCCGACCCGGTTGTTCGCGCCGATGAACACCCCGTTCGCCACGGCCTGCGAGGGCTGCTCCAGCTCCCACAGGTACTTCGACTTGCCCTCCGTGGTGGCCGAGGGATTGAAGAGGATCTCCGCCCCTTTGAGCGCGAGGATGCGTGCGCACTCGGGGAAGTGCCGGTCGTAGCAGATGTAGATGCCGATCTTCGCGTAGGCGGTCTGGAACACGGGGAAGCCGAGGGTGCCCGGCTTGAAGTAGAACTTTTCCCAGAACGCGGGGTAGGTGTGCGGGATGTGCACCTTCCGCATCTTGCCGAGGTACTTCCCGTCCGCGTCGATCACCTGGGCCGTGTTGAAGTACACGCCCTCCTGCTCCATCTCGTAAACGGGCACGATCATGGTCATGCGGTATTTCTTCGCCAGGGGCGCCATGCGCTCGGTGATGGGCCCGGGCACCGGCTCCGCGGTCCGGTACCACTTGATGTCCTGCTCCGCGGGGAAGTACGGGCCGTGGAAGATCTCCTGCAGGCAGAGGATCTGCACCCCCTTCTTCCCCGCCTCCTCGACGAGGCCGAGGTGCTTCAGGACCATCGCCTCCTTGATCTCGGCGGGGCTGCCCTCGTGCTTCGGGTTGATGGCCTGGATGTGACCGCAGCGGACGACTCGTGGCATCGCGTGCTCCTTTCAGCTGGTGTCGGGCGATTATAGGTCTGCAGCCCGGCGCCGGTCAAAGGGTTTTTTCGTTTACAAATGCATGGGCTGCCTTTATACTCAGGGCTTTCCGGGCCCGCTACCGCGGCCCGCGGGCAGCGCGCCCGGCCCAAGGAGGCTTCGGGTGAGCGTCACCGAACGGTTCAAGACCATGGAAAAGGGCTTCGGCCTCGTCCAGGCCCTTGCCGAGGCGGAGCGCTGCCTGCTCTGCCACGACGCGCCGTGCTCGAAAGGCTGCCCGGCGGAAAC
>JAPLSM010000042.1 GCA_026398635.1 Spirochaetota bacterium
TATACTCCAAGAGGTTGAGCACCACCGGGATTAGCATGATCGCATGATCAGCTCCTTCTGGGGCACCTCTTCTCCGTTGCGGAACAACTCGATGACGTGGTTTCTGGCAAGAATCCTGTTCGTATGGCCGATGCTCCTGCCCGAAGTGCGTGCCCCGTCCTTGTCGTAGACCCGGTAGTAGAAGACTTTCCCGTGCTTTATCTTCCTGAGATAGAGACTGAATGATTCTCGGTGCTTCACAGCGTCCTCCATGCGCGCCAGTTGGCTACGAACTGGCTACAGTTGTTGGAGGACAAGAGACAGGCTGTACCGGGGGTACCTTAATCCTTCAACAGCAACGACTACGGAGCCGTTGCCGTTGAAGGACCTATAGCAGGGGCAGGACTTGAACCTGCGACCTCCGGGTTATGAGCCCGACGAGCTGCCAACTGCTCTACCCTGCGTCGTACGCGTAAAATACACTAAATCCTGGTCGATGTCAAGGACGATCTGAGCCGTCTGACCTGGCCGCCGGCACCCCGGCTCGGGGTCCGCGGAAGGGGTGCGCGCCGCGGTATCGCTGTCGGCCTCGCTGTTTTCACCCGCTCCGCGGCTCGTTCCGATGGGACTCCTGCCCTCGCGCGCCAAAGTCGCGTAAGGGCGTCCGCCTCGCACTTGCGGCTCTCGCAACTCGCTGCGCGAGTTGCTGTCGCCGCTTCGCTACTTTCAACCGCAAAGCGGCTGAAAGTAGCTGACTTGACAATGCATATGCTTTCGAGTGAAGTATATACATACACTCAAGGAGGTGCGTGCATGTTCAAGAGAATCGTGACCGCCCTGTTGCTCGCGGCAGTGCTCTTCGGCTTTGCGGCCTGCGCGAAGAAGACGACGAAGATCGTCATCGCTACCGACATGGTCGACGAGAGCAAAAACATCGTCGGCTTCGACATCGACCTGATGACCGCCGCGGCGAAGGCGGGCGGGTTCGAGGTCGAGTTCAAGAACACCGCCTGGGACGGCATCTTCGCGGGCCTCGAGGGCGCCAAGTACGACGCGGTCATGTCCTCGGTCACCATCACCGACGAGCGGAAGCAGACCATGGACTTCTCGGTCCCGTACATCAACGCCGGCCAGATCCTCGTGGTGAAGAGCACGGTGACGGGCGTCGAGAAGCTCGCCGACCTCTCGGGCAAGACTGTAGCCGCGCAGATCGGCACCACGGGCGCCTTCGAGATCGGCAAGTACTCGGACGTGAAGAAAAAGGAGTACGACGAGATCGGGCTCGCGTTCGCCGACCTCGCCAACGGCCGGGTCGACGCCGTGGTCTGCGACACGCCCGTTGCCGCCCAGTCCGCGCTGCAGAACGACGAGTACAAGGGCACCCTGAAGATCGTCGGTAAGCCGTTCACCGACGAGTACTACGGGGTGGCGGTGAAGAAGGGCAACAAGAAGATTCTCGACCCCATCAACAAGGGCCTGCAGAAGGTCCTCGACTCCGGCGAGAACAAGACCATCGAGGCGAAGTGGTTGAGGTAACGCCCTCAGGGCGTCCGGGCAGGGCCCCTCGGCCCGAGATCCGCCAGACGCGGATCGAGGTCACCGACGGGGCCCTGATCCCCGACCGGGGGGAGAAGAGCGTCTTCTCCGCCTGGAACTTATCGTTCTTCGGGGCCGTCGCACTCCTGGTCATCCTGCCCCTCGTCTCTCCCAAGCCCTACCTGGACATCCTCCGGTTCATCCCCGACGGCGTCGTGATGACCCTGCTCGTCACGGTCCTCTCGATCCTCTGCGCCCTGCCGATCGGGCTCCTCGCGGGCGTGGGACGGATCGCACGGAACAAGGTGCTGAACCGGATCGCCACGGTCTACGTGGAGGTCGTCAGAGGCATCCCGCTGCTGGCCCAGATCTTCTACATCTACTACGCATTGGCCAAGTTGCTGCCGCTCCAGGACATCGTCGCCGCGGTCATCGCGATGGGCTTCTGCTACGGTGCCTACATCGGCGAGATCTTCCGGGCCGGCCTCCAGTCCATCCCCCGGGGCCAGATGGAGGCCGCCATCGCCCTGGGGCTTTCCCGGGGCCAGGCCATCCGGCACATCATCCTGCCGCAGACGGTGCGGGTCGTGCTGCCGCCGCTCGGCAACGAGTTTATCGCCCTGCTGAAGGACTCCTCGCTCGTGTCGATCCTGGCGGTGTCGGACCTGCTGCGCCGCAGCAGGGAATATGCGTCCAAGACCTTCAACTATTTCGAGGCGTTCACCGTGGCAGCCCTCGTCTACCTCGTGCTCACCCTGTTCTTCTCCCGCCTCGTGGCCCTCATGGAAGGAAGGATGCAGCACCGTGGCAGCAGATAGGGTCCGCATCGTCGACGCGTGCAAGACGTTCGGACGGGTCGTTGCCCTGAACAACGTGAACCTCAACGTTCACGCGCGCGAGGTCGTCCTGGTCATCGGACCTTCGGGCAGCGGCAAGAGCACCATGCTGCGCTGCATCAACCGGCTCGAGAACCTCACTTCGGGCGAGATCTGGATCGACGACGACCAGGTGACTGATCACGCCTCCGACATCCGCAAGATCCGCGAAGAGGTCGGAATGGTCTTCCAGTCCTTCAACCTCTTCCCGCACCTCACGGCGCTGCAGAACATCACCCTCGGCCCGCGCGTGGTGAAACGCATCCCCGACGACCAGGCCGTCGAAGCGGGGAAGGCGCTCCTGGCCAGGGTCGGGCTCTCCGAGAAGGCAGACGTTTATCCCGAGCAGCTGTCGGGCGGCCAGCAGCAGCGCGTGGCCATCGCCCGGGCGCTCGCCATGAACCCCAAGGTGATGCTCTTTGACGAGCCGACCTCCGCCCTCGACCCCGAGATGATCAAGGAGGTCCTCGACGTCATGGTGGAGCTGGCACGCGAGGGCATGACCATGCTCGTGGTCTCCCACGAGATGGGGTTCGCCCGGGCTGCGGCCCACACGGTGGTGTTCATGGACAACGGGGAGATCATCGAGCGCGGGTCGCCCGAGGCCATCTTCTCCAACCCTCAGGAGGAGCGCACCCAGCGCTTCCTGAAGCACATTCTATAAAAAAGCCCCCGATGCGGGGGCTTTGTCTAGTAGCTCTTCATGGAGGCGAGCTTTCGCTGCCGCTTCATCCGCTTCCGCTCGAGGGCCTTCTTCTTCCGGTTTAGGATTGCGGACGGCTTCTCGAAGAACTCGCGTTTCTTCCATTCGCGAATGATCCCCTCCTTCTCGACCATGCGCTTGAAGCGCTTGATGGCCTTCTCGAGGGGCTCTTCGGACCCGACTTCGATGTACGCGATGTGACTCACCTCCCTCCGTTGTAGGGTGTACCGAGCATAGCGAACGGCAGGGTTTTGTCAATCGACCGCGGGGATCGCTGCCGCAGGCATCGCTGCCGCGGGGATCGGCCACCTTCCGGGCACGAGCGGCAGGCCCGCAGTGAGCAGGTCCGGGTCCACGGCAACTCCGCCGGCCTCAACTTCCCAATGCAAGTGGGGGCCCGTGGCAAGGCCCGTCTTCCCCACGGTTCCCAGGATCTGCCCCTTCGTGAGCAGCTCGCCTTCCCGCACGTTCACCGCGCTCAGGTGGCAATATAACGAGTAGAGGCCGGGGAGGTGCTCGATTACCACCGTCCACCCGGTGACAATACGCTCCTTCGCCATCACCACTCTTCCACTGCCACACGCGGCGACCGGCGTACCCTCGGGGAGTGCGAGGTCCACCCCGTTGTGCACCGAGAGGTCGGTGCGGCCATCGTCGTAGAGGTACTCCCGCCGATCCCCGTACCCGGCGGTCCGGCGGGGCTTCGCGAGCGGCAGGGCGAACGCGCCGGTCTCGTGCACCGCAGCCGGGTCCGCGCCCGCGAGGAGGCGCGCAAGCTCAACGGCTTCCGCGGTTTTGCGCGGATCCGGCTGCGTCCGAAGCGTGGTCAGCGTGCTGCTGAGGGGGATGGTCTCCGAAGCGAAAGTCCGGGCCGTCACCCGGAACGGCAGATGTATTCCCGGTAGCCACAGCTCGTGCCCGCCCGGTCGGGCGGTCGGGGGGACACCGATGAGCGACAGCCACCCGGTACCCCAGCGGAAGGACGTGCCCCGGGACAGGATCCGGCCCCTGCCGTCCATCAGCACGGTCGGGAAGGACTCCCGGGACTCCGGGGTGTACACGACCGCGAGCCCACCCGGAGGGGCCGCGTCCTGGTACCACGCGAGCAAGGAACGGACACGGGGCGCAAAGCTGCCGCCGTCCCCGTCCGCCGGCAGCCGGTCGTACCGAACCGCCGGCACGATCCGGAGGACGGGTCCCGTCGGCGTCGGCTCGATCGCTTCGGCCGACGGAGCTCCCGCGAAGACGAGGAGCAGGAGGAGGACGATCGCGCTCATTTCTTCAAATCGACGACGTTGAGCCGGAGGTTTTCCGATGAACCCCAGGTGTTCCGCTCGAGCCGGTAGACGACGTCCACCGGATCTCCTACCGCGAACTCCGACGGGAACCGGGCGGCCGCGTTCCAGTACACCCCGGGCCAACGGCTCTTCCCCGCGTCGAACAGCAGCTTGAGATGGCTGAGGTCCCTTCGGCCGATCAGCTCGCACTGGGCAATGCGCAGGCCCCGGGTGAGGAAGAGCAGGTGCGGGTTGCCCTCGCCGTAGGGTTCGAAGAGGTCCAGGACCTTCGCGAGGTCGGGCGTGAGATACGCCAGGGGCACCTCGGCGTCGATCGACAGGACCTCCTCCCCGCGGCTCGGAAGCTCCATCTCCTCGATGCGCGCCGCGTAGTCTGACAGGAACCCGGCGAGCGCGCCGCGGGGCATGCTGAAACCCCCGGCGAAGTCGTGGCCGCCGCTCGTCGTGAAGTGGCGCGAGAACCGGGAGAAGAACCCCGCGATGAATCCCTCCGCGGCTGCCCGGATCGAGCCGACGGCCCGGTCGCCCGACTCGGCTACCACCACGGCCGGCGCCTTGAAAAAGCCCTGCAGCCGGGACGCCATGATGCCCGTGATGCCGCGGGGGATGCGTTCGTCGTGCACCAGCACGCATCGGCCTCCGCTCGTCTCGAAGCTCTCCCGCGCCTGGGCAAGCGCCGCCTGCCACGCGCTCTCCCCGAGCGTGCGCCGCCGGCTGTCCAGCTCGAACAGGTCGGCCACGAGGACCTCGATCTCGCCGAGGGCCTCGGCGAGGAAGAGCCGGGTCGCCTTGCCCGGCTCTCCCATGCGGCCCGCGGAGTTCAGTACGGGCGCCACCTGCCATGCCACGTCCGTGGCGCTGATGCGCTTGCCCAGCAGGTCCTTCTTCATGAGCAGCTGCCTGAGGCCGGTCCGCTCCCCGCGGCGCAGCACCTCCAGGCCCTGGCGCACGAGAATCCGGTTCTCATCGACGAGCGGCATCAGGTCCGCCAGGGTGCCCAGGGTGACGAGGTCCATGCGGCGCAGGGCGGGCGCGAGGCGTTCCCGCTCGCGCTCGAGCACGAGCGACCGGAACAGGTCCGCCAGGGTGTCGATCTCCGCAGGCGGCCGGTCGCGGTAGCGCGCCTCGCGCGACTCGGACTGAATAGCGAGCAGGCTGCGGCCCGCGAGGCCGGGGAGATACTGGCGCACGAGCGGGCCAATGTCCTCGATCTCGAGGGAGGCCTCCGGGAACGCCTGGGCAAGGAGCCGCGCCTGGCCCGGGGCGTCGAGCACGAGCACCTCCGTGCCGGCTGCGAGCGCTTCGATTCGTGTGGCCTCCAGAGGGACCATGCCCGGCACGACCAGCTCCATGGCCCGGCCTGTCTCCACGAGGTTGACCAGGCGCACGGCGTCGACGGCGACGGCTCCATTGGCAGGCCGGGCGGCGATCAGGCACACCGGTGCGCCGAAGAAGGGCCCCTGAGAGAACCGCAGCGCCCATTCGAGCTTGGCCGCCACCGCGCACCCCGCCAGATCGCGGAACGGATAGCCGGGCAGCTTGGGATTGACCACGGCGAAGGCCGGCGGCAGCTCGGCCGGCGGGTTGTGGTGGTCGACCACGATCGTCTCGATGCCGAGCCCCGCGGCCAGCTCGATCTCTGCGCGGTTGGAGATGCCGCAGTCCACGGTGATGACGAGGCCGGTGCCATGACCGGCCGCCTCCTCGACCGCCTTCACCGAAAGGCCGTACCCCTCCTCGCCCTCCGGCAGCGTCCAGTGCACCTCGGCGCCGAGCTCCTTGAGCGCCTCGACGAGCAGCACCGTGGCCGTCACCCCGTCGACGTCCCGGTCGCCGAACACGAGGATGCGCTCGCCGCTCTCGATGGCCGACGAGATGCGCTCCACGGCATCGGCCATCGCGGGCATGAGGAAAGGGTTGTGGAGGAATTTGGGGTCGTTCTCGAGGATCGCGCGCACCTGCGCGGGGCTGCCCAAGGAGCGGCGCGCGAGAATGGCAGCGGGCAGCAGGTCGATCCCGTAACGGCGTGACAGCTCCCGCACCTCGGATGGGTCGATTTCGGTCTTCTTCCAGATCATGGTCCGGCGATCTCCTCGATCACCAGCGGGTAGTCGGGCGGGGGCTCGTCGGCGTACGAATAAGCGCCGGCCACCAGGCGGCGCGCCTCCTCGAGCCGCGCCTCGTCGTCCGCGTGCACGACGGCCACCTCGTCGTTGGCGCGCACCCGGTCGCCCCTCACCTTCACCAGCGTGATGCCGACGCCGGGCAGAACCCGGTCCTCCTTGCGCAAGCGGCCCGCGCCGAGCACCACGCCCGCCACGCCGATCGCCCGGGCGTCCACGCGCCGGACGTACCCCTCGGCGGGGGTCGTCACCGGCCGGCTCAGTCGCGCTCGGGGGCTCCGGCGCGGGTCCAGCAGGGCCTGCACGTCACCGCCCTGGAACTCCACGTTCGCGAGGAACCGCCGCCACGCCGAACCGTCGGCGAGCCGGGTCCGGGCGATGCGCTCGCCCTCGTCGGGATCGGGGCACAGGCCGCCGAGAGCGAGCATCCACCCCGCCAGCCGCAGGGTGAGGGCTTCGAGATCCGCCGGCCCCCGGCCCTGCAGGCAGCCCACCGCCTCCTCCACCTCGAGGAAGTTGCCGACCGTGCGCCCCAGGGGCTGGTCCATGTCGGTGATGAGCGCCGCCGCGCGCCTGCCGAGTTCCCCGGCCGCCCGCACGAGCGAGACGGCCAGCTCCCGGGCCTGCTCGGGCCGCTGCATGAAGGCGCCGCTGCCCGTTTTCACGTCGAAGACCAGCGCCGAGGCGCCCTCGGCGAACTTCTTCGAGAGGATGCTCGCGGTGATGAGCGGCACGGACTCCACGGTCCCCGTCACGTCGCGCAGAGCGTAGAGCCGCCGATCGGCGGGCACCACGGTGTCGCTCTGCCCGATCATGGCGAACCCGATGCGCTCGATTCCCTCGGCGAACCGGGCCGGCGGGAGGTCGGTGCGATAACCGGGGATGCTCTCGAGCTTGTCGAGCGTGCCCCCGGTGTGCCCCAGCGACCGTCCGCTCATCATGGGCACGCGCAGGCCGCACGCCGCGGCGAGGGGCGCGAGCGGCAGCGACACCTTGTCGCCGACCCCGCCGGTCGAATGCTTGTCCACCAGCGGGCCGCCGACCCGGGACAGGTCGATCACCTCACCGGAGCGGATCATGGCACGGGTGAGGCAGGCCGTCTCGGCATTGCTCATGCCCCGGCACACCACGGCCATCAGGAACGCGGCGGCCTGGTAGTCCGGTATCTCCCCGCGCGCGATGCCCTGGACGAGGAACTCGATCTCCTCCTCGCTGAGCTCGGCGCCGTCGCGCTTCCTGATGATGAGGTCTACGGGTCTCAACGCTCCTCCCGGTCGAACGCGATTGCCGCAAGCGGCACGTAGGTCGGGCCGCGCGGCCCGAGAATCGACTGGAACAGTACACACTCCCCGAAGACGAAATCAAGGCGGGGTGCCTCGAACCCGTCGAGCACGTCGGGCGAGGGGGCCGGGGTCCCGGCCCGGGCGAGCGTGACGTGCGCGGAAAAGCCCTTCGGGTCCTCCCGGAACCCCAGGTCCGCGATCCGCGACTCCAGCGCTCGCTGAAACTCGCACACCGGTCCGGCGCCGGCCCCGATACCGATCCAGATCACCCGGGGGCTCCCGCGCTCGGGAAACCTGCCGAGGTTGCCGAACGAGACGGGCAGCGCCGGGCCGCGCAGGCTCGGGTCGCGCCAGAGTCCGGCGAGCCGGCGCACGCCTCCCTCGTCCACCTCGCCGAAGAAGTGCAGGGTCAGATGCAGACCTTCGCGCCTGACCGGCCTGAGTCCCGGCCATCGGGCACGCAGCGCGGCAGCCACGGGCGCGAGCGAGTCGAGCGCTTCGCGCGGCAGAGGCAGGGCAGCGAACACGCGCATCAGCGCTGTCCGAGCGAGCGCAGCGAGGCGAGATCGGTCTCGAGCACGCCGCGGATCGCGTGCTGCAGCGCTTTCCCGAGCCCCGCGAGCGACGACGGGTCGAGGCTTATTGCGAGGGAAGCCGCGAGGTCGAGGTCGCGCGTCGCCTCGAGGTAGCGCCGGGCCCCGGCGCTCAGCGGGAGCCCCGCGCCACCCGCGCACGCCCCGCACGCGATACCGCCCGGGGCGGCGAGCCAGGCGGCGCCCTCCGCCTCGCCGAAGGCCCGCCCGCAGCGCTCGCACGCCGATGCGTCGGGCCGGTAGCCTGCCAGATCGAGGAACCGCCAGAGAAACTGTGCAGTGGCGTAGGGCGCCCGGTCGGCCCCGCCGGCTTCCAGCGCGCGCAGGCAGGCGAGCAGGAGCCGGTAGAGCCCCCCGGTGGTCTCGCCTGCCGCAATGGACTTCAGCACGACCTCGGCCCACAGCGAGGCGGCCTCTATGCGGCCGAGGTCGGTGCGCAGGCCTTCGAAACTTTCCCTCACCTCGAGGTCCGTCACCTTGTAGGTGTTCTTCACCGGGTCGTGGTACAGCCGGGCGAGCGAGTGAGCGAACGGCTCGCTGCCGGTGCGCAGAGCGCTGTGCATCTTCCACGCACCGTAGGCCGCGGCATGCACGAGCCCCAGATCGGCGGTCAGCAGCACGAGCCCCTTGTGGCTCTCGCCCATGCGCTCCCTGCGGATCACGATGGCGGGCGTCGAGAGGTTGCGGAAGGTCTGCATGGGCGACGCCATGATATCGGAGAAGCCCGGCGGTGCGCAATCGAGCCCCGATGCCTCAGTGCGCAGCGCGAGCCCGGATCCCACTTGACCGCGGCCGGCACCCTTCGTACTTTTTTGAAGATGAGCGATCACCCCATCATACCGGCGGACCAGGTCCTGCCCCCACGCCTGTTCGTCATCCCCCTGAACGGGAAGCCGATCTTTCCCGGCATCCTGACCCCCCTCGCCCTGCCTTCGCAGGCCGATGCGGACACGGTCGAGAAGACCGTGGCCGGCGACAGCTTCATCGGCCTCATACTCACGCGCACCGAGGGCGCCGAGAACCCGTCCGCCGAGGACCTGTTCACCGTGGGTACCGCCGCGAAGATCGTGCGCAAGATCAACCTGCCCGACGGCGGGGTGAACGTCTTCATCACCACCCTGAAGCGGTTCAAGGTGAAGCGGGTGCTGAACCCGTCGAACCCCGTCACCGTGGCCGTGCAGTACATCGAGGACGAGATCGTCGACACGCCCGAGCTGAAGGCCCTGATGCGCGCGCTCATCAGCGAGATGAAGCAGATCTCCGAAGGCAACCCCCTGTTCTCGGAGGAGATGCGCCTGTCGATGGTGAACATCGACCACCCGGGCAAGATCGCGGACTTCATCACGTCGATCCTCAACATCGACCGGGCGGAGCAGCAGGGCATCCTCGAAACCCCCGACGTCCGCAAGCGGATGGAGCAGGTGCTCGTCTTCATCACGAAGGAGCGGGAGCTCCTGCGCATCCAGAAGCGGATCCAGGAGCAGATCAACGAGAAGATCACGAAGAGCCAGCGCGACTTCTTCCTGAAGGAGCAGCTGAAGGCCGTGAAGGCCGAGCTCGGCATGGCGGTGGACGCCAAGTCGAGCGAGTACCAGCGCTTCCGCGAAGCCGTGGACAAGCTTGGCCTCGCGGGCGAGGTGAAGGAGCAGGTCGAGCAGGAGCTGGAGAAGTTCTCGCTGATGGACGCCAACTCCTCGGAGTTCATCGTCACCCGCAACTACCTCGAGACCATCGTCACCCTGCCGTGGAACGCGGAGAGCACGGAATCGGTCGACCTCGCGAAGGCGAAGGAGATCCTCGACGATGACCACTACGGGCTCGACGACGTGAAGGAGAGGATCCTCGAGTACCTCGCGGTCCGCAAGCTGAAGAAGGACACCAAGGGCTCGATCCTGTGCCTCGTGGGGCCCCCCGGCGTGGGGAAGACCTCGGTCGGCAAGTCCGTGGCCCGGGCCCTCGGCCGGGTCTTCTTCCGGTTCTCCGTGGGCGGCATGCGGGACGAGGCGGAGATCAAGGGGCACCGTCGGACCTACGTGGGCGCGATGCCCGGCAAGATCATCCAGGGCCTGAAGATCGTGAAGGTGCGCAACCCCGTCTTCATGATCGACGAGATCGACAAGCTGGGGGTTTCATTCCAGGGCGACCCGTCCTCCGCCCTGCTCGAGGTGCTCGACCCCGAGCAGAACGTGGCGTTCCGCGACCACTACCTCGACCTGCCGTTCGACATCTCGCACATCCTCTTCATCGCCACGGCGAACACACTGGACACGATCCCCGCTCCGCTCGTCGACCGGATGGAGGTCATACGGCTCTCGGGCTACATCGACAGCGAGAAGACGGCCATCGCCCGGCGCTACCTCATCCCCCGCAGCCTCGAGAGAGCCGGCCTGCCGAAGGCCGGCGTGCGCTACGACGCGGGCGCCCTCGCGGCCATCGCCGACGGCTACGCGCGCGAGGCGGGGCTCCGCGCCTTCGAGAAGGCCCTGGACCGGATCCACCGCAAGGTGGCCCGGCGCAGCCTGCTGGGGGAGGTGAAGCTGCCCCTCGCGCTGAAGAAGGCGGACCTCGAGGGGTACCTCGGCAAGCCGGTGTTCCTCGACGAGGAGCTCCTGCGCGAACTCAAGCCCGGCATGGCGGTCGGACTCGCCTGGACGCCCCTGGGCGGCGCCGTGCTCGAGATCGAGGCCGTGGCCAACCCCGGCAAGGAGGGCTTCCGTCTTACCGGGAAGCTCGGCGAGGTTATGCAGGAGTCCGCGAACATCGCCTACACCTGGGTCCGACACATGGCCGGCCGCTTCGACGTGCCGCCGGAGTTCTGGGAGAAGAACTCCATCCACCTGCACGTGCCTGCCGGCTCCACCCCGAAGGACGGCCCGTCGGCGGGGATCACCCTCGCCTCTGCGCTGCTCTCCCTCGTGCGGGGCCGGGCGCTGCGGAAGGGCCTGGCCATGACCGGGGAGCTCTCCCTCGTCGGCCGGGTGCTGCCCATCGGCGGCCTGAAGGAGAAGGTGATCGCCGCGCGCAGGAACCGGCTGAAGACCCTGATCATCCCCGAGGGGAACCGCAGGGATATGGAGGAAATCCCCGAACACGTTCGGGAAGGTCTGACGTTCCACCTCGTGTCCACCATGGACGAGGTGATCGGGCTGATCTTCTGATGCGCGCGCGCCTCGCCCCGCTCCTGCTGCTCGCGGCCCTGGCCGGGTGCACGTCCCGGCAGCCCGTGAGTCCCCGCTTCAGCTACACCAAGGGCGAGTTCCGGGCGTTCGCCGCGACGCTTCCTTCCGACGTGTCGGTTCGGGCCCTCGCCGAGCCCGAACGGTTCCTGGAGCTCCTCGCCGGAGCGCTCGGGGCTCCGACCGGGGTGCTGCAGCTGGTGGACAAGGCGCACGGCCTCGACCGGTCCTGGACGCCTTCGGACCTGGTCGATCTATCGGGGGGGAAGCTGAGCCTGCCGAAAGCCGGCCTGCGCCTGCGGACGGTCGCAATGGAGGACCTGCTCGCCATGAGCGATGCCGCACACACCGACGGAGCGGTGCTCACGATCTCGTCAGCCTGGCGCTCGTGGGACACTCAGGCTGCCCTCCGCGCCAAAGCCCTGGAGACGCAGCCGCGCGAGCAGGTGGACCGGGAGCTCGCCGCCCCCGGGCACTCCCAGCACCAGCTCGGCACCGCGATCGACCTCGGCTCCATCGATGATTCATTCGCGGATACCGCGGCCGGCCGATGGATGGCCGCCAATGCGTGGCGGTACGGGTGGTCGATGTCGTACCCGCGGGACCGCGAAAGCGAGACCGGCTACCGGTGGGAGTCCTGGCACTTCCGATGGATCGGGCGTCCCGCCGCAGAGCTCGTGCAGTCGTTCTTCGGGGACAGCCAGCAGCAATTCCTGGAGTTCTACGCAGCCAGCGAGACGGCTCTCAGGGCGAAGCTGCGCATGCCTGCCTAACGGAGGTCTTCCGCCGGCACCCTGAACGCACCCTGGCGCAGGATCCTGAAGGGCTGGCTCGAAGCATCGACGATGGTCGAAGGCTCGGCGTCCGGCAGGTCGCCGCCGTCCAGCACCAGGTCCACTTCAGATTCGAACTCCGCGATGATGTCCGCCGCGCGCCACAGCGACGGTCTCCCGGTGCGGTTTGCGCTCGTGGACAGGAGCGGCTGCCCGAGCCCGGCGATGAGCTCGCGCAGCCACGCCGCCGCGGGGATGCGCAGCGCCAGCGTTGCGCCCCCTTTCACGGGGAGCACCAGGGTGAGCGGTCCGGGCCAATGTCGGGCGAGATGATCGGGTGCGGCCCGGCCGGTCAGCCGTAGCGCCCAGGACGCATCCGCCGCGAGCCGCAGAAAGGGCTTGCCCTCGTCGCGGCCTTTCAAAGCGCGGATCCTGGCGTCAGCCTCCGGATCGATGCCGACGATGCCGTAGATCGTGTCGCAGGGGATGATCGCCACGCCGCCGCCCGCGAGCAGCGCCGCGAGCGTACGCACCGCGGCGGGGTCAGCGGCGGCGAGCACCATGGAGCGGACGCCGGCCTCGCCGGCCGAACAAGAAGACGAGCAGCGCTGTGAACACGGCGACGCCAAACCCCGCTGTCTTGAGCCATGGGCCGCGGTCATGCCGCGGCGTCTTCATGCGCAGGAGCGTTCCAACCTCGTACGGCTCGGCCCCCGTCCGCCCCCCCTCGATGCGCAGCACCCGGTCCTCGGGCCGGTACAGCCCGAGGTCGCGCGCGAGCACCTCGGTGCGTCGAGGGTCGTCGCGAAGACTCCCGAGCTCCGCCTGCAAGGAACGGTTCAGGCCGTCGAGGTCCTTCACATTGCCCTCGAGCCGGTCCCGGTAGTCCGTGAGGCGGTCGAACGCGGAGACGCCCGAATCTCCGAAGAGGTACACGAGCAGCGAACCGATGGTATATGCCAGCAGAGCGAACAGCAGGAGCCTGCGCATGGGTGTCCTTTCTGATGTACGGCGCGGCGTTCCGTTCTGTTGAATGAAATTCTTGTATTGACAACGGCAAAACGGCGGCACTACACTTAAATCGACCGGGGCGCCAGGTGCAAGTGGATGGGCGTTCGTGCCGATGATGAAGGGTGATCATGCGGAACCTCAGGAGTGACCAATGGCGAGGGATGTGAACGTTGGCCCTGCGGCGGAAAAGAAGCTCGAGCGCTACGGCGTGTGGGTCAAGGTCGAACCCCGCGACGTCACCCGCGACCTCGGCGGCAGCTTCGAGCTGACCGACCTCGAACCCCAGGCTGCCGGCGCATCCCCGGCGCGCGCATCTTTCACCGACGAGGAGGAGCACCTGCTCGACGAGCTGGAGACCGGCGTCGGCCATGAGGTCGCGGCCGGCACGCAGCTCGAGCTCGAGTCGCTCGACGAGCGGTTGTCCACTCCCTCCTCTGACGAGGAGCTGCCCGAGCTCGAGCTCGAGGATGCCGTGGAAGTCCCCCTCACCGACGGCAAGCCGAGCGCGGAGCGCTTCGACGACCTCGAGGCCATCGAGAGCGAGATTTCCCCGAGGCCTTCCGGCGCCTCGCGTCAGCCGGAGATCCTCTCGCGCATCGAGCGCGAGCTGCGCTCGATCCGTTCCGACCTCTCCGCGCTGAAGAAGGAGCTCGCCGACCTGCGCCGGCCCGGCGCCGGGATGGCACCGGACAGCACCGAGGCCGGACCGAAGGCGGGTTTCTTCGAGGAGGAGGAGGACGACACGATCGCCCTCACCGGCGACGAGCTCGACAACATCCTGAACACCGCCGACATCACCGAGGAGGCCGCCGAGGCGCCCGCCGCTGAAGCGGATTTGGCCGAGGTCGGCGACGCCGGTACGCTCTCGGACCGCGGCGACATCCTCGATTACGAAGAGCCCGCGGCCGCCGCAGAGTCCATCGCCGAACCCGTGGAGGAGCTCGAGGCGGTCACCGACCTGGAACTCGAGCTGCCGGACAGCGCGCCCGTTGAGCTCATGCTCGATGACGCCGGAGCCACGTCCGCCGAGACCGGCGAGCTTCCCACACTCGACCTCGAGGGCATTCCCGAAATCGAAGGGGCCGGCGAGGCGGAGCTCGAGGAGCTGCCCGCGGAAGAGGACACCATCGCCGACGCGGACCTGGTGGCCGATCTCGAAGAGATTCCCGGCACGCCGGGTCCGAAGCCGCAGTCGACGTTCCCGGAGGTCGACCTGAAGGAACTCGCCGCCACGCAGGACACGGGCCACGAATCGATCCTGTCGATGGACGACCTCGCGGCGTCCGACCTCGCGGAGCTCGAAGCGGTCGCCGAGGACTCGGCACCGGCGGCCGGCGCGTCCATCGAGATCGATTTCGAGCAGGCCGCCGCTCCCGCCGAGGCGGGAACCGGGGTCGAAGAGGTCGAGACGCTCGAAGCCGTCGAGGATCTCGAGGATCTCGAGGAGGTCGCCGAAACGCTCGAAGCCGTCGAGGATCTCGAGGAGGTCGCCGAGACGCTCGAGGAAGCCCCGGCCGTCGAGGAACCGGTTAGGAAGCCCGAACCTCCGCGCCCGGCCCGGCAGACGGAACCTGCCCCGGCCGCCGGACAGACGCTGGTGATGAACGAATCGCTCAAGAAGGACCTGCGCAACGTGCTGGGAGTGATCGACGAGCTGCTCGACGCACTGCCGGAGAAGAAGATCCGTGAATTCGCCAAATCGGAG
Organism: Spirochaetota bacterium; assembly: GCA_026398635.1. Taxonomy (GTDB): domain Bacteria; phylum Spirochaetota; class Spirochaetia; order SZUA-6; family Fen-1364; genus JAPLSM01. Next base: position 15,056 of record JAPLSM010000042.1, read on the forward strand.
CACTTTGCCGTCTACAAGAAGCTCTTCGAAGACCTAGGCCTGGATACAGAGTAGCGCCATGAGCCTTCTGGAGAAGGCGTCCGCCTTCGCCCGTGCGAAGAGCTTGCTCCACCGCAGCCTCGAGCTGCTGAGCGAAGAGCCTTCCTCCGCACCCGCCGGACCTGCCGAGCCCTCCGTCTTCGACGTGCCCGTCTTCCGGATCCGGGTCAAAAACACCGAGCCGGAGAAAAACCCCGAATCCGCACCGGCGCCGTCCAGGACAGCTCCTCCCGTGCCGTCTGCTGCCGCCGACCCGGCCGCGTTCACGGAAGAACTCGCCGGCGAGGTGGCCTCCCTCGAACCGACGATCGACCTGCCCTCCCGACTCTTCGGGCTCCTCAAGGACCGCCTTGGGATCGCGAAGGGAGCGCTCCTGCTCCACGACACCGTGCGCCAGGTCTTCGCCCCGTGGGCCGCGGCCGGCTACGACGCTGCGACGCTCCGACGGCTGCGCATCCCACCGGAGGGCACCGTGTTCGGCCGTCTCGTCGGCAGCCTCCCGGTCGAGGTATCCGATCCGAAGGGCATCGCGGATCTTCGTCGCTTCTTCTCGTCCCGCGAATCGGGCAACTTCGAGCGGCTCCTCCTCGCGCCGTTCTCCGCGGGCGACCGGCTCCTCGGAGCGCTGCTCGTCTCGCAGATCGCTCCTCCCATTCCCGCCGGGTCGCCGCTCACAGACTGCCTTGCGCGGGCTGCAGCTGCCGCCCTGCCCGCGCTGCAGCGCCTCCGCGACGAGATCCTCCGTCCCGGACGCGCGGGCCCGGTCTCGCCTCGGGAGGCCCGGGAGGACCTCACCCGGTTCCTCGCCGCCCACACCCGGGGGACGCAGCCGTTCACCGTGTTCCCGCTTTCCCTCGAGCGCTGCCGGAAACGGGTGATCTCGGCGAACCCGTGGTTCGACCCCTTCCGGCTCGAGGAAGATCTTCGCAGCGTGGTGTCCGGCTTCACCGCAGACCTGGGCCGAGCGGTGCATCTCGGCCGTCTGCGTTTCCTCGTCGCGGTACGCGACCTCTCGGCCGCCGACACGGACCTGTTCGTCCACCAGCTGGCATCGCTGCTCGGCTCGCTCTTCCACGCGACCTCCTTCGAGCCCGCCGACGCGGAGGTCGGCACCGCGCGGACCTTCCCCGACGGTGCTGAGGGCACCCCCGAGGCCGCCGCCGAGCTCCTCGCCTCGCTCGCCGCGTCCTGAGCCCCCCCAATGGTCGAGCCCTTCACGTCCCGTGGCGGCCTCCCGAGCCTGCGGGTGAACGGCGTAGCCCTGCACTCCCCCTACGACCCGGCCGCGGAGGCGCGCCGGTTCGTCCGTGAGACGCTCGGCGCGACGCCGGTCTCGACGGTGGTGCTGCTCGGTGAGGGCCTCGGGTACCTCGGGGCAGCCGTGATCGAAACCGCGCCCGAGGCCCGGCTCGTGACCGTCTGCTACTCGCCCGAGGTGGACCGGCACGCCGTGCGCCGAGCGGCCGCAGCCTGGAACCCCTCCGCGCCCGTCGGGCTGGGCGACTTCCTCCGCCGAACGATCGGCGAGCTGGACGTCGAAGGCCTGCGGGTCATAGAGTGGCCGGCCTCCGCGCGCCTCTTCCCCGAGGTCTCGCAGCAGGCGAACCTCGCCGTGCGGGCCGTGGTGCGCGAGCTGAACGGCAGCTGTGCCACCGCCGCCGCCATGGGCCGGCTGTGGATGCGCGGCGCGGTCTGGAATCTCGTCTCGATCGACACCGTGCTGGAGGGTCCCCCCTGCGCCCCGGACCGGCCGGTGGTGATCGCCGCTTCGGGTCCGACGCTCCTGCGGTGTCTTCCCGACATTGCGCGGGTGCGATCCGGCATCGACCTGTGGGCGCTGCCCTCCGCGGCCTGCGCGCTCAGCGCAGCGGGACTTCACCCGGACCTCGTCGTCCTCACCGACCCGGGGCACTGGGCGATGGTCCACCTGCACTTCGCATCCTCGCGCTGCCCCGTCCTCATGCCCCTGTCAGCCGCGCGCGGCATGTGGAGGATCGGGGAGCCGGTCCGGCTGCTGAGCCAGGGCACGTTCCTCGAGCGCGAGCTGCTTTCAGCCGTCGGTGTCGAGGTGCCGCTGGCGGAGCCCCATGGCACCGTGGCTGCCACGGCTCTCGATCTCGCGCTGGCTTCCACTCGCGGCCCGGTGACGCTCGCCGGGCTCGACCTGTGCGCGCTCGACAGCGAAACGCACGTCAGGCCGAACGCCTTCGATGCGCTGCTTCGGGCCGACGATGACCGCCTCTCGCCGCATTACGGGCTCGCGTATACCCGTGCGCGTGCCGGGGAATCGTCTTCCCGGATCGTCGACGGCCTCCGCGTCCGGGTGTCTCGAAGCCTCGACACCTACGCAGGATGGCTCGCGCACCGGGCTGCCGCCACGCGCGGCAGGGTCTTCCGGCTCCACCCTTCCCCCGTCGAGCTGCCCGGTACCGTCCTCCTCGACGGTTCACGGCTCTCGGCGCTCGTCTCATCGGCTCCGGCATGCGCTTCGGGACCACAGATGCATCCGGATCCCCGGTGGCCGTCTGCAGCCGCGCGCAGGGACGCGGCGTTGAGTGTACTCTCACGCTGGGTGAAGGTCCTCGGCCGGGGAGCGGCAGAGGCGCGCGCCGGCTCCTGGGCGGAAGCCCTTGCAGGATCGCCCGAGCTGGCGGACCTCGCGTGGCACGCCGCGGCCCGCGACATGATCGACGCGAAGCGCCGGCAGCGGCTCGGAGACGCGGCGGGCGCGCAGGCAGCCGTTGTCGGCCTGCTCGAGGACGCCGGCGCGTTCGTCCGCTCGCTCGGCGCCCGGCTCGGGACCGGCGTCCCCCTGCCGTGAGCGCGCTGCTCGAAGCCAACCTCCGGGCGCTCTCGAGCCGCGACCCGGCGCTCGCCGGTATCGTGCGTGCCGCCGCGCCGGACCCGGGCCTGTCGTTCACCACGTCAAAGTCCGGTCTCCCGGTGCCGGTCCGGCGCGACGGCCCTGCCCTGCACTCCCGAGTCGACCCGGTGCGGGAAGCCAGCCGGCTCGCCGCAACGCTGCCGCCCGCGGGCGTTGCGGTCTTCCTGGGGCTTGGCGGCGGCTACGCACCAGCCGCCCTCTTGTCGTCCGGCAGCCTCTTCGCCGGCGTGATCGTCGAGCGCGGTGCACCCGTGCTCCGCGCCCTCCTCGAGCACATCGACCTGTCGCGGCTGCTCGCCGACCCGCGGATCGCGGTGGTGACCGACCCCGCGGCCGTCACCGGCGCGGTGCTCGAAGCCTGGGCTCCCGCCCTGATGGGCGACCTGCGCACCGTGCCCCTCCGTCCCTGGTGCGACACGGACCTCGCCTTCTTCGACCGGGCTGCCGCGGCGCTCGAGGCTGCCCGGGAACTCGCTTCCGCAGATTGGGCGGCGCAGGCACGGTTCGGCCGGCGGTGGTTCACGAACGCCCTGCTCAACCTGCCGGCTGTCGAACGGGCCCGACTGTCGATACCTCCGGTCGGTTCTGCCATCGTGACCGGCGCAGGACCTTCGCTGGACCGGTTTGCGGGCTGCCTTCCCGGGGAGCGTCCGGGCAGGCTGCTCGCCGCCACTGACACCTCGCTGCCGGCCCTCCTCGCGCGGGGCATCGTGCCCGACCTCGCGATCTCCATCGACTGCCAGCTCTACGGGTACCATCACGTCATGGCAGGCATCCCGGCCGACCTGCCCCTGCTGCTCGACCTGTCCTCACCACCGGCACTCGCACGGTCGCACCGGAACGTCGGCTTCTTCGCGAGCGGGCATCCCCTCGCCCGCTGGGTATCGCGACACTGGCGGAGCCTGCCGGACGTGGACACCTCCGGCGGCAACGTCACCCACGCGGCGGTTTCGACGGTCCACGCCCTCGGCGCACAAGAGGTGCGGCTCGCCGGTGTGGACTTCTCATATCCCCTCGGCAGCCCCTACGCCCGGGGCACCTGGCTGCACCCGTACTTCCGGTCCCGGGAGGACCGGTGTTCACCCTCCGAGGGAAGGTTCTTCGGAATGCTCGTGGCAGACCCCGGGACGATCCGCGAAGCAGCTCCCGAAGGCCCCCGGTACACCTCTCCGCTCATGGCCGGCTACCGCCGGGCCTTCGAGCAGTTCACCGGCTCGCTTGACGCGATCATCCTCGACGACTGGTGCCTGGGTCCGGGCCTCCGCGTCCGGCGCGGGACCGGACCATCGCCTGCCCGGTGGGACGGGGGTTTCTCGATGGGCTCACCGCGCTCGGGGTGGCGGCGGATGCTCGGCTCGTACACGACGCTCGTCGCGGGGCTTTCGGCTCCCGGTCGGCCGCTCGCCGCCTGGTGGCACGGTTTGGAGCCTGCCCACCGGGAAGCCTGGCAGACCCTCCTTCCCCTCCTGCCCGGCCTTGCGGGCGACCCTGTTGAGGACCGGGGGGCTCTTCTCGAGCGCGCACGGCGATGGGCGCTGTCTCAGGTTTCACTCTTCCTTGCGGTAGACGACGGCGGCATACCCCACGAATGATTCATCGATGTGCACGTCCCTGCTCGTCCGGTAGTCGAGCAGCTCGCCCCGCGTCACCCCGGCTTCTCGGGCGAACGCCATGGCGGCGATGGCTCCCCCGGCAGAGCATGCCGAATGCTCTCCGACGCCCCGCTCGCGCGCACCGGCCTCGTCCATGGCGAGCAACGCGTCGATGAAGCGCCGATCGTTCACGCCGCTCACCCAGTCCACGGCCCTCGCTCCGGACCCGACCGGAGCGAACCCGTAGTTCGGCCCGTAGTGGGTGAGGTCCGTCGAGCCCACCACGGCGACCCGGATCCCTGCAGCCCGCGCCGCCTCGGCGATGGCCCGGCCGAGCTCGCCGGCCCGGGGCGACGGCGGGGCCCGCATGCCCAGGCACCGTGCTTCGGGGAAGAAATACCTCGCAAAGGGCAGCTGCACCTCCACCGTGTTGTCCGCCCACCGATCCTCGCCCATCGGCACGCGCGCCTTCATCTGCGAGAGCAGCTCGAGGTCTGCCGGTATGTTCCCGAGGGGTGTTTCGTATTCCTCGTCGAACGCGCACAGGATGCCGTCAGCAGGAGCCAGGTGTCCGCCGATAATGACGATGGTGTCGATATCCTCAGCCAGGCTGGCGAAGACCGCGCAAGCGAGCGCGCCCGAGAACTCCCACCCGGCGTGCGGCGCGACGCCCGCCACGGCCCCCCGGCGGGGCGGCGACGGGCCGAGCATGGCCTGCACGGCGTCGCGCACGCCGTGCGCCGTCCCGGGGTACCACCCGGCCGGCAGGCACCTCCTCCGCACGCCCATCAGCGCCTCCGACCCGATTGTACGCCGCCGCCGGCCCCACGTCTATCGCGGTAGACGGCCTTCAGCTATACTGCAGGAGCGGAAACAGCCGTATGGGTAGACAGTTCTCGTGGATCTTCCTCGGCGTCAGCGCCGCATTCTTCCTCTTCATCACCGGCCTGACCGGGTACCGCATCGACACGGTGCGCCGGGCGAACGCGCAGTCCGCCTATGTCCGCGCCGTCGCGCTGGCGGCACGCAGCCGTTCGCTCGCCGCCGGACCGGGCGGCTTCGCCGGACCGCTTTTCAAGGACGGGATGAAGGAGAGCTTCGAGGCCGACGGCCGGCTGCTGCTCGCCGCGGTGCGGTCCGACGCGGGGGGCTTCCTCTGGCTGATGGCCCGCGACCTCCGTGCCCTCGAGGACCCCGCCGAGCCGACCCCCAGCTGGCGCGGCACCCCCGTCTACCGGGTCAACCGGGGGTACGAGCGGCTCGTGACGCAGCCCCTGTCGTCCGGCCCGGAAGGCTTCGGCGTGGTGTTCGACGGTGTCTTCGTCGTGCTCGGCCGCGAGGACCTCTCCCCCGTGCTGCGCGACGACCTGTACCTGTTCCTCGCGTTCCTTCTCGCGAGCGGCATCTTCATGCTGCTGACGATCGGGTACCCGGAGGCGCGCTCGACGGCGGGCGCACCGGGTTCTTCACCGGCCGCGGGAGCGCGGCCGGCTGCGGCCCCGGGGCCGTTCGCTTCCCGCATTCCCGCCGATGCCCTCGGCGCGCACGGGCGGTCGTTCGCCTCGCCCTCCACCGGACTGGTCTGGGCCGAGCACCTGGCCCCCCGCCTGAAGGCGGAGATCGATCGGGCCGCCGCGTCCGACCAGGACCTCTCCTTCGCCCGTGTCGTGCTCGACCTGCCTCCCGACGCCGGCGGATCCGATGCCGCCGCGGCGGAGGTAGCCCGGCAGCTGCGTTCCTCGTTCCCCGTAGCGGACCTCCTGTTCGAGAGCGGGCCCGGCAGCTTCTCCGTTCTGCTGCCCGACCAGGACCTCGACCAGGCCGTGCGGACCCTCGAAGGCCTGCGTTCCCGCGTGGCGGCCGCCGCATCAGGCGGCACGCGGTGCACACTGTCCGTCGGCGTGAGCGCGCGCGGCAGCCGGCTTATCGAGGAGAACACGCTGCTCGTCGAGGCCGAGATAGCGTCCGGCAGGGCGGTGCGTGAGGGCGGCAACCGGGTCGTCGGCTTCAGGGCTGATCCTGCAAAGTTCCGGGCGGCGCTCGGCGGCGTTTAGCGGCGCTCGCGGTTCGGCTTGGGCCGCCCCCCCTTCAATCCTCGTGCGGCAGGGGGACGTGCTGGAGATCCCGGCACAGGAACGTCTCGGGGAAGATCTCCTTCGCCTCGCCGAGGAGGCGCTTCAGCTCGCGGTCCGCGTAGCGCGGGCTGTAGTGGATGAGGCCGAGTCGGTGCGCGCCGGCCTCCCGGGCGATCCGGGCCGCCTGCGCCGCGGTGAGGTGCCGCTTCTCGGCCGCCGTCTCGGCGAGCTCCTCGTCGAACATGCCCTCGCAGATGAACAGGTCCGAACCGCGCGCGAAATCCGCGAGGCCCGGCGCGGCCACGGTGTCCGTGGCGAAGCAGAACTTGCGTCCGCGGCGCCGCTCGCCGAGCACCTCCCGGGGCTGCACGACCCTGCCGTCGGCCAGGCTCACCGCTTCCCCATCCTGCAGCGTGCTCCACATCGGCCCGCGCGGCACGCCGAGCGCTTCGGCCTGCTCGGGGTGGAAGATGCCGGGCCGCTGGTCCTCCTCGAGGCACCACGCCAGGCAGGGCCGGGTGTGCACGAGCGGGTGCGATGTGACGCGGAACCCCTCCCCCTCGTACGCCTCGACGCCGGGCTCCACCTCCCGCACGACGATCTCGTAGTTGATGTGCATCTCGAGCGTGTCCCGCATGGCGGCGACGACGTCGCGGATGCGCGGCGGGCCGTAGATGTACAGGGGTTCGTCCCGGTCGACCTGCGAGGACAGCATCAGGATGCCCGGAAGCCCCGTGACGTGGTCGGCGTGGGTGTGGGAGATGAAGATCGCTGTGATCTTCTTCCAGCGCAGGTTGAGCCGGCGCAGCGACACCTGCGTGCCCTCGCCGCAGTCGAAGAGGAAGAGTTCCCCCTCCCGGCGCACGAGCACGGAGGTCAGGGCGCGCCCGGGCAGGGGCATCATGCCTCCCGAGCCGAGGACGAACAGCTCGAGGTTCACACCGGCACCTCCCGCACCGCATCGGCGAGCTCGGGAAGGTCCCGGACCGCCTCGTCGATCGCGGCCCGGCCCGCCAGTACCGCCGTGCTGCCCCGGTCCCAGCCGTCGAGCAGGCCGCTGGCGGCCGCGGCGAGGTCGCGCCCCGTGCAATCCAGTACGAGCCGACGGCGCGCGAGCCGGTCCGGTTCCCCGATGCCGCGGAGCCGGCGCTGCAGGCTGAGGAACCCCTTCTCGCCCGGATCCAGGGGATGGTCCTCCCTGCCGACGGTGCCGACCACCGCGCGTTCGACCTCGTCGGCCTCCGGGCCGCTCACCGCGAAATCTTCGAGGGCCGCGCGGAAGGCGCCGAGTGTGCGGGCGATCTTCGGGTCCCGGTAGGATCCCAGGACGAACAGCCCTTCGACGGGACGCGGGTACGCCCAGGCGCCGTACGCCCCTCCCTCGCGCCGGATCTTCTCCCAGAGCGTGCCGGTGGTCAGCAGGTGGCCGAGCACGGACGCGTGGACGCTGCGCCGGTCTCGCCAGGGGAATCCGGGCACCACGCGCGACGCGTACCCCACCGGTGTTCCCGCCGCGAGCGATTCCGCGCGCATCCATGCTGATGCGGTCGCTTCGATTCCCGCTGTTTCGGCCCGGATGCCGGCGGCGGGCAGCACCGCGTGGACCGCCTCGAGGCTGCGCTCCGCCTCGCCGAAGCCGTCTGCCTCGTCGGTCACGTTGAACAGCACATTGTCCCGGGTGATCAAGATGGCGCGCAGCTCCTCAAGCTCGGCCGCGAGGGACCCGAGACGGCCCTCGAGGCCGTCCGACAGCCCGTGCAGGAACTCGAGCTGGCTGATGCCGTGCCAGCGCTCCTCGACGGCCATCGCCGCCGATACCCGGCTGCCCGCGCGCAGGGCGGCGAACCGGGTGCCCGCCGGCAGCAGCGCCGCCTTCAGGTCGTTCCGCAGCTCGAGCACGATGTCGCGCAGGCGCGCCAGGTCGCGGAAATCGGCCCCCGCGGCGAGGCCGGCCACGAGGGCGAGCGCCTCGGACAGCATCGGCCTCAGCGCACGCGTGCGGAGGAAGAGGTGCCCCGAGACGCCGCCCGGGTTTTCGACCGTGGCTCCCGCGTCCAGCACGGCCGTCAGCCCCCCGGTGAGCCGGAACAGCTCGAGGGCGGTCGCGGCATAACCCGCGCCCGGGACGCCGCACCCGCAGACCGCCCTGGCCAGAAGAGGCAGCAGCAGGGACTGCCGTTCCGTGAGCCCGTCGGCGCGGAAGCAGAGGTCAACGTAGACGACCCCGTTGGTGAACAAATCGTGCCGCAGCAGGGGGGCGCCGCACGCGAGGCGTCCCTCGCTCACGGGGATCACCTCGGGCTCGCGGCGCAGGGCGGCACGGCCGATCACAGGGATGAGCGCGAGCTCCTCGGGCGTCTCCACCCGGGACTGGAACGTCTCGAAGGCGCGCTGCTCCGCGGCCTGGCGGGCCCGGTCCGCGGCGGATATCCGCCGCTGGACGGCTGCGATCCGTCCGCGCTCGTCCGCGGCGTCGCGAGCCTCCTGCCCCGCGTCGGGCCTGACCACAAGCGTGGCCCGGTGGAGGTTGCCGAGCAGACGACCGGCCGCGAGGCGTTCGAAGAACCGGCCGTCGGCGGCGAGCCGTCGCTTCAGCGTTGCCATCACGGGCGTGAACTCGAGGCTGTCCACCGGGTCGGCCCCGTTCGACCACCCGCGAAGGACCCTGCGCATCAGGCGGAGTGCGTAGGGGCTGCCGTTGCCACGGATCTCCCGGTGCCGGAACTCGACCCGGTTGAGGGTGGAGGCCACGACCCGCTCGCCGATGCCCCGCTCCGCGAGCGTCGCCAGGGTGCCGAGCACGAGCCGCTCGACGTCGTCCGCCCGGTCGGGCTCCGTGCCCCTGAGGCCGACCGAGAACACGGCCCGGCAGGCCTCGGTCTCCAGCCCCGTTACCGGCGCCACGTCCTCGCCGAGGCCCGAGTCGGTGAGCGCCTTCCACAGGGGAGAGCCGGGAGTGCCGACGAGCGCGTCGGACAGCACCTCGAGAGCGAGCAGCTCCTCCCGGTCTGCGACCGACGGCCCGAGCCAGCTGACCGCCACCGTGCTGCGCCGCTCCGTGGGAGTGCCCGCGGGCACCGGGAACGTCCGCTCGAGTCTCGCGGGCGCAGTCCAGGGCGACGGCTCGGGAAGACGCGCGTCGATCCGCTCGGCGGCGAACGAGGAGAGAAACCGCTCCTGCAGGAACGCGAGCTCCTCCTCGACCGGAATGTCGCCGTAGAGGAAGATCCGGCAGTTGGAGGGGTGGTACCAGCGCCGGTGGTACGCGCGCAGGCCCTCCGGGGTGAGCATCGGGATCGCGCGCGGGTCGCCCCCGGAATCCCGGCCGAGCGGCGTGTCTGGGAAAAGCGCTCGCAGCGCCCACTCCCCGGCAAGCGCCTCGGGGCTCGCGTACGCGCCCTTCATCTCGTTCAGCACCACGCCCGCGAAGCCGGCCCGGCCGGCGGCGTTCTCGAGCCGCCATCCCTCCTGGCGGAAGGTCTCGTCCCTCAATAGGGGGAAGAACACCGCGTCGCCGTACACGTCGAGGAGGTTGAAGAAGTCTCGGGGCGTACAGCTCGCGGCTGGGTACACAGTGTGGTCGGGGTAGGTGAAGGCATTGAGGAAGGTCGACACGCTGCCGCGCATCAGCACGGTGAACGGCTCGCGCAGCGGGAAGCGGGCCGAACCGGCGAGCACTGAGTGCTCGAGGATGTGCGCCGCGCCGGTGTCGTCGAGCGCGGGGGTGGCGAACGAAAACGCGAACAGGTTCTCCGTGTCCGCAGAGGCGAGGTGGAGAACCTCGCATCCCGTGGCCGCGTGACGGAACACCCGGGCGCGGCACCGGTACTCATCCACCGCGCGCTCGGCAAGCTGCAGGAATCCCTGGATCGTCGCGCCCTTCACGGTGCCCACTATACGGGCGGGCCCGCGGCCTGTCCACCCGGAGCGGCGCCTCGGCGACGGTCGCTGCGGCCGCCGCCCTTTACGACCCTGCGGCCGGTCCCTATAGTCTTTAGCCATGCAGCCGGACCTGCGTGCGCGGCTCAGCCGCTCCGATCGGTTCACTCGGGAGATCCGGGAGTTCTTCGCCGGCAACGGCTATGTCGAGGTGGACACGCCGTGCCTCACCCCGTTCCTGATCCCGGAGCCGGCCATCGAGGTCTTCAGCACCGCGTTCCACCCGGCCGCGGGGGGCAGCGTGGAGATGTACCTCGCACCCTCGCCCGAGCTCTGGATGAAGCGGCTCATCGCCGCCGGCTCGGGGAGCATCTTCCAAATGGCGAAAAGCTTCCGAAACGGGGACCTCGGCGGCCGGCTGCACAATCCCGAGTTCCGCCTGCTGGAGTGGTACACGGTCGGCGCCTCCTGCCATGACCAGATCGCGACCACTGAGGAGCTGGTGTCCCGACTCCTGTCGGCCGATCCACCCGAGACGCACGCGGAGCGCCTGGGGCCGCCGTTTCGGGTGATGACCATGCAGGAAGCGTTCCGCGATCTCGCCGGCATGGATCTGGCCCGGTGCATGGCGACCGGTGACTTGATCGAGGCTGCGCGCTCGCGGGGGGCGGACGCCCGGGACGACTGGACCTGGGAGCAGGCGTTCCACGGCGTGTTCCTGGCAGCCGTGGAGCCACGGCTGCCGCGCGACCGACCGCTGGTGCTCACGGACTGGCCCGCGCAGGTGCCGACCACCGCCCGGCGCCGGCCGGGCACCCCCTGGGCCGAGCGGTGGGAGCTGTACCTCGATGGGGTCGAGGTGGCCAACTGCTACACCGAGGAAACGGACCCCCGGGAGGTCGACCGGTTCATGGCTGATGAGGCGCGGCGCCAGCGCGACGCCCGGGTGGTGCCCCGGGTGGACGAGGGCTACGGCCGCCTCTTCGCGGGCGGGTTCCCCGATTGCGCGGGCGTGGCCCTCGGCGTCGACCGGCTCGAGATGGTCTTCCGCGGCGAGCGGTCCCTGGAGGGGGTGATTAATTTCCCCCTCTCTGCTATAGTCCGCGGCTGATTCCCACACTTCGTTTCGGAGCGTCCACATGATCAGGGCGAGCGACATCTCTAAGGGCACCTTCCTCCTCATCAATGGCCAGGTGTACGCCTGCGCCGAGCGCGAGTACGTGAACCCGGGCAAGGGCGCGTCCTTCGTGCGCCTGAAGCTGAAGAACATCAAGAACGGCAGTGTGCTGCGCCAGACCAACAAGGCCGTGGACGAGCTCGAGGAGTGCAGCGTCGAGTACCGGGACGTGCAGTACCTGTACGCCGACGACGAGAACTACCACTTCATGGACAACGCGAACTACGAGCAGTTCACGATCGGCATCGCGGGCGAGGAGGAGAAGCGCGACTTCCTGAAGGAAGGCGAGGTCTACTCGATCATCTTCTGGGAGCGCCAGGCCATCGACATCAAGCTGCCCACCAAGATGGTCTTCACCGTCAAGGAGGCCGAGCGCGCCGAGAGGGGCGACACCGTGAGCGGTGCCACCAAGCCCGTCGTTTGCGAGACGGGCCTCAAGGTGCGCGTTCCGCTTTTCATCAAGGAAGGCGACCGCATCCTCGTGAACACCGAGACCCGGGAGTACCAGGAGCGGGTCAACTAGGGCCCCGTGTCGCCCATCGTGTTCCTGGTCGCTGCGGCCCACGCCACGAACGACCTGTACATGGGCTTCCTCTCCACCCTCTATCCCGTCATCCGGGCCCGCTTCGGGCTCTCCCTCGCCATGGTGGGTACCGTCTCGATGGTGGCGGGCATGGCCTCGGCGTTCAGCCAGCCCCTGTTCGGCGCCCTGTTCGACCGCCGCGGTGTGGCCGTCTCGCTGCACCTAGCGCCGCTCGTAACGGCCGTCTTCATCAGCCTGCTCTCCCGGGCCCCGAGCGTCCCCGTCCTGCTCGTGCTGCTCTTCCTCGGGTGCATCGGTTCGGCCGCGTTCCATCCCAAGGGCGCCTCGATCACACCGGTCTTAAGCGGCAACCGGCCCGAGATCGGCATGGCGGTCTTCAGCGCGACGGGGAACCTCGGCTTCGCGGCCGGTCCCACGGTGATGGCCTTCTTCATCGCTGCGTGGGGCTGGAATGCGTCCCCCGTCCTCATCGCCCCCGCGGTGGTGGTCGTCGCGCTGCTCTTCGTGCTGCTGCCGCCCCGGCGCATCGAGGAACACACGAAGGGAAGGACCGAGATCACGCTGCGCGGCCTGGTCGCGGACCGGGCCGGTTTCGCCGCGGTGCTGCGCCTCATCTTCATCAACTTCTGCCTGACCGTGGCCATCAGGGCGCTGCAGACCTTCCTGAGCATCCATCTCACCGATCTCGGCCAACCCGTGACCTCGGCCGGACTGCTCCTGACCGCCATGCTCGCCCTCGGCGCTCTGGCCTCGATCCTGGTGAGCTCCCTGTCCCGGCGCATCGACGCCCGGGCGCTCGTGGCCTCCTCGATCCTCGCCGGGCCGCCCCTGGGCGTGGCAGGGGTGCTCCTGCTGCCGTCAGCGCTCGGCTGGGTCCTGGTCGCGCTGTCCGGCATGGCTCTGAGCTGGTCGAACCCCGTGCTCATCCTGAAGGCCCAGCGCCACGCCGGCGACTCGCCAGCCATGGCGTCTTCGCTGCTCATGGGGCTTTCCTGGGGCCTCGGGGGGATTGCGATGCTGCCCCTCGGCGCGTTCGGGGAGGCGCTCGGGACGCGGACGTTGCTGGTCGCTGCCGGGCTCGTGCCCCTGCTCGGGATCGTGTCGTGCTTCAGGCTGCCTCGAGACACGGACGTCCGCTGATCACTCCCAGAGGTACTCGCCCTGCACGTACGTGTCGGGTCCCCCCCGTTCCGCGGCTGCCGCAGCGGCATCGCACGCCGCGAGGTACGCCCGGAGGCTGGCCTCGATCACGTCGGGGCTCGCGTGCCGGCCGTGGAATCGCCGGCCCCGGTGCTCGATCGTCACCGTGACCTCGGCGGGCGCATCGGTCCCGGTCGCGAGGGTGTGCAATGAGAAGAGCGCGAGCCGGGGCGTGAAACCGATGGCCCGGTCCACCGCCCGGAAGAGCGCGTCGACCGGACCGGCGCCGTGCGAGCTCTGCACCAGCCGGGCATCGCCGCGCCGGATCGCCACCACGGCGGCGGGCGGCGTGCCGCTTCCCGTCTGAACGGAGAAGCTCTCCAGCCTGAAAACCGACAGTTCCTCCATAAGTTCGGGCGGGACCACGCCGCCGCCCCGCGGGGGCCTGCCAACGGTCCGCGGTTCGAGCAGCCCGCGCAGGCGCGGTTCCAGGGCTCGGCGGGCGTGTGAGCCGGGCGTCGGCGCGAGGGCCGCCTCGCCGATGAGCGGCGCGTTCGGATGCGCCCGCACGCCCGTGAGTGCCTCGAGGAGGCGCGCGGCGCCCCACAGCTCCTCGAGCCGGATGCCGTGCTCCAGCCCCAGGTCGTGGCCGAACACCTCGAGCAGGGCCGCCAGCTGCTCGAGCGAGGCGTTGCCGGCCCGCTCGCCCACGCCGCCCAGCGTCACTTCGGCGTGGACCGCGCCAGCCTGCAGGGCGGCCAGGGTGTTCGCAGCCGCGAGTCCGAGGTCGTTGTGGCAGTGGATGCCTATCGCGGGCCCGTCGGCACCCGCGATGCCGCAGGCCCATGCCGCGATCTCCGCGGCCCCCGCTGGAGAGAGGGTCCCATTGGTGTCCGCGATGTCGAACACGTCGGCGCCGGCCTCCCGGCAGGCGGCGAGCGCCTCCCCGAGGAACTTCCGGTCCGCCTGGGGCGCCTCGCTCGGCGAGAACGCGACCCGGGCGCCGGCCTCCCTGCCGATCCGGATGCAGGCCTGGATGTCTTCGAGCGCCTCAGCCGCCGAGCGCTTCACGACCCCGGCGAGCGCGTGGGCGGACACGGGCATGAAGAGGTGCAGATACGGGCGGTCCGTCCCCTCGAGCGCCCTCAATGTCGGCTCCATGTCGCGCGCAGCGCACCGGGCGAGGCCCGCGATGCACGGCCCTTCCACGTCGCTGGCCACGGCAGCCACGCATTCAGCCTCCTCCGGCGAGGAGACGGGGTAGCCCGCTTCGATCACGTCCACCCCGAGACGCGCGAGCCGCCGGGCGAGGGCCACCCGGTCCTTCAGGGTCAGGACGGCGAAGGGGAGCTTGCCGCCGTCCCGCAGGGTCGTGTCGAGAATCTCGATTCTGCGCCGCACCATGGGATCATGATAGACCAAACCGTCGAAGCGCGGTAGCGGGCCATGGCGGCAAGCAGGCGACGGCAAGAGACGTCCGGCGAAGATCGCGCCGGCTCCAGCGCGCGGGCTATCGCGTGCCCTCGAGCTCCCGCGCCCAGCTGCTGTCCGGATACTCCTTGCGCAGCCGGTCCTCGAAGCTGCGGGCCCGGTCGCGTTCACCCCGTGCCCGAGCCACCCGGGCTGCCTGGGCGAGGCCTTCGGCCGCGAGGTCCTCGATATCGGGGAAGAGGTATGCCAGGGTCAGGAACTCCTCGACCGCCTCGGCGGTGCGGCCATTCACCTCGAGCAGCCTGGCCTTCGCCATCCGGGCCTCGGCGCCGAGGCGGTCGGCGCGCGAGGAGGCGAGGGAATCCAGGGTCTCGAGCGCCCGGACGGTGTCGCCGATGGCCGCGTAGTAGCGGCCTGTCAGCAGGCCCGCTTCGGCCGCGGCCCGGTCGGCGAGCGGCTTTCCCCGGACCGCCGTGAGGATGGCCATCG
Source organism: Spirochaetota bacterium (assembly GCA_026398635.1). Taxonomy (GTDB): domain Bacteria; phylum Spirochaetota; class Spirochaetia; order SZUA-6; family Fen-1364; genus JAPLSM01. The sequence continues at coordinate 30,306 of JAPLSM010000042.1, forward strand.
CCTCCTCGGGGTTCTCGGGCAGGATCAGGCCGGCGCAGGCGATGCGCAGCCGGGCGACCGTCCCCGTTGCAAGGCCTTTCGCGGCGCGCACCTTCGCGTCCCAGGTCCGGGCCTGTCCCGCTCCGCCCGCGGCCTCCAGGGCCCGGGCGAAGGTGTCCAGGACCGTTTCGAGCATCACGCCCTGCGGCCGGCTGCCCAGGTACGACCAGCACAGCTCGAGCGCACTCCCGGCATCACCGGCAGCGAGGGCGGCATCGGCGGCCCGGGCAAGCGCGGAATCGGCGAGCGGGCTCGCGGCGAAGTCGCGCGCCACGCGCAGGAAGAGGTCGCGGGCCTCCGCAGGCTTCCCCTGCTCGAGCGCCCGCGAGGCGAGCTTCGTGAAGGCGTCCGGGGCAAGCGCGCCCCCGGGGTGTTCGCGGGCAAGTCGGTCGAAGACGACCGTGGCCTCGGCGGCCGAACCGGACCGCGAGAGCGCCCAGCCCTTCTCGTACAGGGCCAGCTCGCGGATGTCCCGGCCCGCCGAGGCGAGCGCCAGGACCTCGTCGAACCGGCCGACGGCTTCGCGGTCCCTGCCGAGCAGGGTCTCGCACACGCCCGCCCTCAGGAGCATCTCGGTCCGGCGCGGATCGGCCGGGAAACGAATCGATGCGTCGAGAAAGGTATCGCGCGCCTCGGCGACACGGTTGAGCCGGAACAGGCTCCATCCCAGCCAGTACAGCGCCTCCGCCGCCTCGCCCCCGCCGAGCGCGGCTGCTTCCCGGAACCGGTCCGCGGCCTCGTCGAGGCGCTCGAGACGGTAGAGGGTACGGGCCGCGTGCATCGTCACCTCAGCCTCGCGCTCCGTACCCTTCACCTTCCGGCGCAGGCCCTCGAAGTCGGCGAGCGCACGGTCGTACGACCCGAGATTGAAGCGCGAGACAGCGATGCCGAGCTGGGCGCGCACTGCCAGGTCCGCTGCCGGTCCGCCGGAGAGCACGGATTCGAAGAACGGCAGCGCCCGGGAGTACTCCCCGCGGCGGGTGTACACGAAGCCGATGCCGTAGGACGCCTCGGCCTTGTACGACGATTTGGGGAAGTCCCTGGCGAGGCGCGTGTAATCCTCCAGCGCGTCCGCGAGCCGGTCGGCCCTCAGCGCGGCGCCCGCCCGCCGGAAGAGGTGCTCGTCGGTGCGCGCCGAGCCGGGGAACCCCTTCACCAGCTCGTCCCAGCGCGCCCAGGCCCCGGCAGCGTCGCCCTGCCTTTCCAGCACCGAGGCCAGGAGGCGCAGCGCCGGCTCCCGCTCCGCGCCCGCGGGGAACCGCGAAGCGTACGCGGCAAGCGCCGCGGCGGCCTCCCGGTCCCTGCCGAGCCCGGCGAGGAGCGTGCTCTGCTCAAACAGGGCCCGCGCGGAGGTCGCGGCGGAAGGGCCGGCTGAAGCCTGCGCGAGCAGCGCTGCCGCCTGTTCGCGCCGGCCGAGTGCGGCCTGCGTGAGACCCATGGCGAGCCGTGTCGCCTGCCGCGACGCGTCGTCAGCTGCCACGGCGAGCGACTTCCCGTAGAGTGCGAGCGCCTCCTCGTACTTCTTCCGGCCGTAGAGGATGTCGCCCTGCAGGCGCAGGGCTGCCGACCGATGGACGCCCCGCGGCCAGGCCGCCAGGAGCGCATCGAGCTGCTGCAGAGCAGCGTCGGGTTTTCCCGCCCGGGCCAGTATGCCCGCGATCCGGAACATCGCGGTCTCCCGGTACGGCGAATCCTGGTAGACGGACAGGAGCGTGCGGTACCGCTTCTCCGCCGCGGCGTCCGACTCCAGCGCGTATTCGCTCTCGGCGAGGAAGAAGACCGCGTCGCGCACGAACGCGCTTCCGGGGTGGTCGGCGAGAACCTTCGCGTAGAGGTCGCGCGCGGCCGCGTACCGGCCGGCACGATACTCGATGCCGGCGAGCCGGTAGAGCGCCTCGGCGAGCACGTCGCCGTCCGGTTTCTCGGCGGCGAGCGTCCGGTAGACGGCCGCCGCCTCGGCTGCCCGGCCGAGCTCCTCGAGAGCGGTGCCGGTGAGGAGCTCCGCGCGGTGGCGCCACGCGGGGTCCGCCTCCGGACTGGTGAGAAGTGCCTGGAGCGCTTCCCTGGCCTTTTCGGGCTTTCCGAGTTTCAGCCATGAGGCGCCGAGCCACCAGCCGGCCTGAAGGGCGAGCTGGGAGGACGGGGCCGTGCGGCGGAGGGTTTCGAGGTGTTCGACCGCATCCGCGGGCCGGTCGAGCAGGTACAGCGAGGCGCCGAGCAGGTACGCCGCCTCGGCGGCACGGGCGCTCGCCGGCCAGTCATCGAGCAGCCTCTGGAAGCTTTTCGCGGCGAGGGCGTACTGCCCGTCGCCGAAAGCGGCCTTGCCGGCGCGGGCGAGATCGTCGGCGCTCTCCGCCCAGGCAGCGGCGGCGAGCGCGATCAGGGCTGCGGCGATCGCCGCACGGCGCCTCATGTGGCGGCTGGCTCCGGTTCGCGCCCGGCACCGCCGTCGGCCGGGGTGACCGGATCCTGCGCCGTCCCGGCCTCGCCGCCCTCGGCGTCCTCACCGGTGTCCGCAGTTTCCCCGGCTTCCGCAGTTTCTCCGGCTTCCGCAGTTTCTCCGGCTTCCGCAGTTTCTCCGGCTTCCGCAGTTTCCCCGGCTTCCACCGGCTCGGGCTTCTCGCCCCGCCGACGGAAGGCGATCTTATCGTTTCTGAGCTCAACCTCCACGGTGTCGCCTTCGGAGAACCGGCCCTTGAGGATCTCGATGGACAGGGGGTCCTCCACCTCCTTCTGCAAGAGGCGCCGCAGCGGCCGTGCCCCGTACTTCTCGTCGAAGCCCTTCCCGATCAGCCACTCCCGGGCCCGCTTCTTCATCTCGAGCCGGATCTTCTGCTCGCCGAGCCGTGTCCCGATCTCCTTCACCATGATGTCGAAGACCTGTCCGAGATGGCCGCGGTCGAGGTTGTGGAACACCACGATCTCGTCGATCCGGTTGATGAACTCGGGGTTGAAGGCTCGCTTGACCTCGTTCATCACGAAGCTGCGCATGTCCCGCTGGTTCATGCCGCCCTCCTCGCTCTGGAAGCCGAGCAGGGTGTCCTTGTTGATCTCCCGGGCCCCGAGGTTCGACGTCATGATGAGCACCGCGTTGCGGAAGCTGACCGCGTGGCCGAGATTGTCCGCGAGCTGCCCCTCCTCGAGAACTTGCAGCAGGACGTTGAACACGTCGGGGTGCGCCTTCTCGATCTCGTCGAGCAGCACCACGCTGAACGGGCGCCGCCGGATCTTCTCGGTGAGGAGTCCTCCCTCCTCGTAGCCCACGTAGCCCGGGGGCGCGCCCACGAGCCGGCTGACGTTGTGCTTCTCCATGAAGTCCGACATGTCGATGCGGATCAGCGCGTCCTCGTCGCCGAAGAGGAAGCCCGCCAGGGTGCGGGCCACGTGGGTCTTGCCGACCCCCGTGCCCCCGAGGAAGATGAACGAGCCGAGGGGCCGCCGGGCGCTCGAGAGGCCCGTGCGCGAGCGCCGGATGGCGGAGGCGATCACCGAGATCGCCTCGTCCTGGCCCACCACGGTGCGGTGCATCTCCTCCTCGATGTGCAGCAGCTTCTCGCTCTCGCTCTGTACGATGCGCGAGAGCGGGATGCCCGTCATATCGGAGATGACCTGCTGGATGTCCTCGACGCCGACCACGTTCTCCTCGGGCCGGACGGATCCCTCCCAGGATTTCTTGATCTCCTCGACGCGCGCGCGCAGCTGGCGCACCGTGTCGCGCACCGCCGCGGCCTTCTCGTAGCTCTGCGTGTTGACGAGGTTCGCCTTCTCCACGTTCAGGCGCTCGATCTCCTTCTCGAGGTCGGAGAGCTCCTTGGGCCGGATCGACGTGTGGATCCGCTTGCGCGATCCGCTCTCGTCCACGAGGTCGATGGCCTTGTCGGGCAGGAAGCGCTCGGTGATGTACCGGCGCGAGAGCGTGGCTGCCGCCTCGAGGGCGCTGTCGGCGTAGCTCACCTTGTGGTGCGCCTCGTAGTTCTTCTTGACGCCCTTCAATATCGCCACGGTCTCCTCGACCGATGGCTCCTTGACCACGATGGGCTGGAACCGGCGCTCGAGCGCCCCGTCGCGCTCGATGTGCTTCTTGTACTCGTTCAGCGTCGTGGCTCCGATGCACTGCAGCTCGCCGCGCGAGAGGGCCGGCTTCAGCATGTTCGACGCGTCGATGGCGCCCTCGGCCCCGCCGGCACCGATGATCGTGTGCAGCTCGTCGATGAACAGCACCACGTTGCCCGCCGAGAGGATCTCCTTCATGACCCGCTTGAGGCGCTCCTCGAACTCGCCCCGGTACTTCGTGCCTGCCACGAGCGAGGCGAGGTCGAGCACGAGCACCCGCTTGCCCACGAGCACCTCGGGCACCGTGCCCTCGATGATCTTCTGGGCCAGGCCCTCGACGATGGCGGTCTTGCCGACGCCGGGCTCGCCGATCAGCACGGGGTTGTTCTTGGTCCGGCGCGCGAGGATCTGGATGACCCGCTGGATCTCCTTCTCCCGGCCGATCACGGGGTCGAGCTTCCCCTCCCGGGCGAGGGCGGTGAGATCGCGGCCGAACTCGTCGAGCGTCGGGGTGGGCTTGCGCGAGGCGGACGCCGCCTTCTTGCGGGCGGTGCCGGCCTGTCCAGGGCCGTTCGGGCGCGGTTCTCCCCCGCCGCTGATGGCGAGGATCGCCTCGCGCAGCACGTTCGGGGTCACGTTGTACTTCGCGAGGTAGCGCGAGACCACCGCACCCTGCTCCTTCGCCGCGGCGAGCAGCAGGTGCTCGGTGCCGATGTACTCGTGGCCCATGCCCCGGGCCTCCTCGGCGGAGTCCTCGAGGATCTTCTGCCCGCGCTTCGAAGGCGGCACGTCGCCGAGGATGAGGCCGCCCTTGCCCTTGGGCAGGCTGCGCTCGATCTCGGCCTGCATCTCCTCGAGGGTGACCTTCACCCGCTGCAGGGCCTTCACGGCCACCCCTTCCCCGTCGCGGAGCAGCGCGAGGATGATGTGCTCCGGCAGCAGCTGGTCGGAGTGGAAGCGCTTGGCCTCCTCCTGGGCGAGGATGGTGAGCACCTTCTGAGCTCTCTGCGTCAGTCCCTTGAACATGATGCGATTCAGCCTCCCCCGCTGCCGGGTACTGCCCCCGCAACGGCCTGCCGGACCATCCGGGCCCGGGTCCAATCGATCTGCCTGCCGTCCGCCGCGTCGTGCCGGCCGGCGAGCAGGTGCTGCACGTGCGCCTTCCGCACGAGGTACAGCAGCGCGGTGATCTCGGCCAAGCCGGGCCGGTCCGCCATGCCGAGGGCGACCCCCAGGCGCAGCGACGCGAGCGAATCCACCGCCTCGCGCATGGTGAGGTAGCGGCAGTAGGTCAGCAGGCCGAGGGCCCGAAACACCCGGTCCTCGAGGTCCATCCTGCGCCGCGCGGCCAGCTCCTCGCGGGTGCGCGTTTCCCACGCGGAGAGCTGCACCGCGACCCGCCCGAGGGCCGCGGCGATATCCCGCCCGCCCTGCCCGATGGTGAGCTCGTTCGCCACCAGGTACAGGTCGCCGAGGCTCTCGCTCGCCTCGCCGAAGAATCCCCGGATCGACACCCCGATCTGCGCGGTGGCCTTCATGGCCTTGGCGAGCAGACCGCTCATCGCGAGGGCCGGCAGGTGCAGCATGAGCGACGCCCGCATGCCCGTGCCGAGGTTCGCGACCGCCGTGTTGAGGTACCCCCACTCGCGCGACACGGCGAACGGCAGGGAACCCGCGAGGGCGTCGTCGAGCGCGTCTATCCGGGCGAGGAGGCGCTCCAGGCAGGAGCCGGCCCCCAGGCATGCGAGGCGCAGGTGGTCCTCCTCGCAGATCACCGCGGTGGTGCCGGCGTCGTCGGCGAGGGCCACGGCGCGCTGCTTTTCCAGCGAAAACGCCTGCCCGATCAGACCTCTCTCGAAGAGAATGCGCCGCTCCAGCGGGGCGAGCTCGTCGAGATACAGGATCGCGAATTCGCCGCTGTTCGGCAAATGCCGGATCGCCTCGAGGATCTCCTCGCGGAGGCGGGCTTCCTCCTCGGCGGAGCAGGTGCCGGGGTACGGGTGGGTGCGCAGGTTGCGCGCGAGGCGTACCCGGGAGGCCACCACCACGCCGGCGTCGCTTCCCGGTTCGCGCATCCAGGCGGCCAGGTCGCCCGGGCCGCTGAACTCAAACACCGGCATCGAGGTCCCTGATGCGGTCGCGCAGGCGCGCCGCGCGCTCGTAGTCCTCACCCTCGACCGCGGCCCGAAGCTCGGCCGCCAGCTCCTCGCGGTCCCCGCCGTCGGCGGCCGGACCCGACAGCTCTCGGGGCAGCTTGCCCGCGTGCCGGGGCCGGGGGGCCATCTGTGAGAGGATGCGCTTCAGGTCGTCGCCGAAGGCCTCGTAGCACTCCGCGCACCCCGCCCGGCCCCGCTTGCGGAACTCCACAGCAGCGAGGCCGCACCGGGGGCAGGCGGCTGGGGATGGGGCTCCGCCCTGCGCCTGCGCGCCGTCGATGAGCCCGGCGAGCAGGTCGCCGACGGAAATCTCGGTATCCTCCTCACGGATGAAGCCCCGCTCCTGGGCGCACTCCTCGCAGAGGTGCAGCTCCTGGAAACCGTTCTTCTGCATCTGCCGGACGTGAATGAGGGCGTCCCGCAGGCCGCACGTGTCGCATTTCATACCGTCTTCATTATAACGCGTGAAGGCCTGCCAAGGCCAACGACGCAACGCGTTCCGGCGCTGCGCCGGCCGCAGGAGCAGGGTGTGGGAACTGCCCGTTAACTGCGGCGCAGCAGCTCGAGCGGCGACAGACGACCGGCCCTTCGGGCGGGCAGCCAGGCCGCGAGACACGCGACGAGCAGCGTCCCGGCAGCGGCTGACGCAACCTCGAATGCCCGGAGGCGTACGGGGATGCTCTGGAGGTAGTAGGCGCTCTGGAACAGGGTCAGGCGACCCCCGGAACCGGCGCCGGAGGTGAAAGGCGAGCGCGCGAGGTCGAAAACCCCGGCCGCGAAGTTCAGCAGCCGGTCGAGAGTTGCGATGATGCCATTGATGTTGACTGCCAGGAGAAGTCCGGTCGCAATGCCGAGAGCCGTGCCCGCGACGGCCGCGGACAGGCCGGCGAACAGGAACGACCGGGTGAGCACCGCGGGACGCGCGCCGATGCCGAGCAGGATTCCGATTTCCTGCCGTCGCTCGAGTACGAGCATCAGCACGGTGGACGACACGTTGGCGGCTGCCACCACGACGATGAGGCTCATGATCAGAACGAGCAGCCACCGCGTGGTCTCGAACGAAGCGAGGCGCGAGCGCTCCAGGTCGCGCCACGTGGATACCCGTGCGTCGGGCCCGAGCGCCTCGGCCACCCGGGAGGCGACGGTCGAGAGGTCCCTGAAAGGATCGGCGACCTTCACTCCCAGGATGGTGCGCGCGCCACGCGGGGGCAGCGCCGCCGCCGCGTCCGCGAGCGCCGCGTAAGCCACGGCCTTGTCCAGCTCCTGGTAGCCGGTTTCATAGATGCCGCCCACGGTGAGCCGCGTCACCCGGGGCAGCACGGCGGCCTCGCCCGTGAGCCCCGCCACGGCCAGCACCGTGTCGCCCAGGCGCGCACCGAGCGTCCGGGCCAGGGCAGCACTGATCAGTACCGTGCGGGGCCGCGTGAGATCGAGAGACCCCGCGGACGCCGACAGGTACCGGTGCAGACCCTCGTCCCTGGCGAAGGAGACGGGATCCACGCACCGGAGGGTGACACCCGCCGAGCGGGTCGAAATGGCGAGCAGCACGGTCGCCTGGCGCTCGGCGGTGGCTGCGCGCACGTCCGGAAGCTTCTCCACGACTCGGGCTGCCGCGACGAGGTCGTCCATGTCCAGCGCCGCGGGCAGTGAGGCCTGCAGGTGGTGGCTCCCGATCTCGAGGAGGCGCTCGGTGATACCCTCGATCATGCCCGTGGAGACCTCCATCACGACCACGAGCGGCACGAGCCCGAGGGCGATGCCGGCGACCGCGCCCCTGAGGTAGCGCCCGGTGCCGGACCGGCCCCGCAAGGTGCGCAGGCCGAGGAAGACGAACTCTTTCATGCCGGCACCAGGACCCCGCCGGCGAGCTCGTAGCGCCGTTCGGCCCGGGCAGCCAGGGCTCGGTCGTGGGTCGCGAGCAGCAGCACGCATCCCTCGCGCGCGACGAGGGGAAAAAGGAGGTCCTCGACCATCCGGGCATTGCGCTCGTCGAGGTTTCCCGTCGGCTCGTCAGCGAGGATGAGCCGGGGCCGGTTCATCAGGGCCCGGGCGACGGCCACACGCTGCCGTTCTCCTCCGGAAAGCTCCAGCGGGTAGGCGTCGGCCCGGCTGGCCAGGCCCACGTCGTCGAGCAGCTCGCGGGCCCGGTCCCTGGTCCCCGCGGCGCCCCGGGAGGCGAGCATGCCGGGGATCAGGAGGTTCTCCAGGGCCGTGAAATCGCGCAGCAGGAAGTGGAACTGGAAGACGAATCCCACGTGCCGGCTGCGGTAGGCGCTGAGGGCCGTCTCGTCGAGCGTCGTGATGTCCGTACCGTCCACGACGACCGAGCCGCCCGTGGGCCGATCGAGGCCGCCCACGAGGGAGAGCAGCGTGCTCTTGCCCGAGCCACTCTCGCCCGTCACGGCGACGCTCGTTGGCCGCTCGACGTCCAGGTCGACGCCGCGCAGCACCTCGAGAGTTTCGCCGCCGGCCTGGAAGGACCGCACGAGCGATCGCACGGAAAGCAGCGACTCATTCATGGCGCAGCACCTCCGCGGGGCGGAATCGGGACACGGCCCGGGATGCCGCGTACGCGGCGAACGTGCACGAGAAGATCGCGAGGAAGGCCACGAAGAATGCCTCCCGGGGAAGCACGCGCGAGGGCACCTCCACGAGGTAGAAGGACGTCGGGGAGAAGATCGCGAACCCCGTACCGTCTCCGCCGCCGATGCGCGAGACGAGTCCGAGCGCCGCGTTCACCACCGCCTCGACGCCCGAGAAGACCGCGTTGATATTGCCCGCCAGGAGCAGGCCGAGTGCGGTGCCCGCGATCGCACCGGCCAGGCCCACCACGAGCCCCTCGGACACGAAGATGTACTGGAGCTGCCGGGGTGGCACGCCGAGGGCCTTGAGCACCGCGATATCCTCGGTACGCTCGAGCACCGTTCGGCGCTGCGCGTGGTAGGTGTTGAACCCCACCACCACGAAGATGATGCCGACGAGCGCGAGCATGAGGAGCTTTTCCACGAGCAGGGCGTCGAAGAACGAACGGTTGTACGCCCTCCAGCTCTCCGCCGCATATCCCGAACCCTCGAGTGCGGCCGACACCGCGGGCAGGGCCCGGCGGTCCGCGAACCGGTCGGCCAGCTTCACGCCCCAGGTGACGGGCAGACCCTCGGCCGCGGGCCCCGAGAGGGCGACGAACACCAGGCCCGCGTCGTAGTCGTAGTACCCGCAACGGTACACGCCCGTCACCCGGAGGGCCGTTCGGCGCGCCTGCGGCCGTCCGTCGTCCGTCCAGCCGAGCCAGGAGAGGTACAAGGTGTCGCCGGGCCCGGTTCCGAGCCAGGCTGCGAGCTCGGCGCCGATCACGACCGCATCGGCGGACGCGAGGTCGAGGGAGCCCTCGACCATCGAGAGGTGTGCCGCCTGCGAGGGGTCACGGGAGGCGAGGTCCGGGGGCACGGCCCTGACCACGGCTGGCCGGGCCCGGGAGTACGGGCCCTGCACCAGGGCCTGCCGCTCGGCGAACGGCACTACCGCGCGGACGCCGGGGACCGCGCCGATCCGCGTGGCGAGGTCCTGTCCGGCGGAGAGGGCGTCAGCTGCGGAGGCCCCCGGCGCTCTTCCGGTGGAGTCGGCACCTACGCCGCCCTGTGGTGCCGCCTTCCCGGCGGTCGGAACCGCCAGGAGGTGGTAGGAGCTGATCTCGACGATGCTCTCGATGAAGCCGAGCTGGAAGCCGTTCATCACCCCGAGCACCACCGTGAGGGTCGTCACACCCAGAGCCACACCGAGCATCGACAGCAGGGCTGCCGGCGATCCGCCCGAGCGGCGCCGGGTGCGCACGTAGCGCAGCGAAACGAGGGAGACGAGCCGGATCATGGCGCGAACGTCCGTTCGCCCACGACCCTGCCGTCGAGGACGACTTCCTCCCGGATGCGCGTGTCGCCATGGTAATGCACACGGAGGAAGAGATCTCCGTCGTCGAACAGCTCCTCGACGCGCTCGTCCGCGGTCGTGTGGATCACGTTCTTTACCCGTGTGCCCCGGATGAAGTGCTCCTCGCGTTCGAGGGCGCCGTCCGCGGCCCAGGTGTTGCGCACCTCCTCGGTACCCCCCGTTCCCGTGCGGCGCATCACGAGCACCCTGCCCGCGTCGTCCCGGGTCCACGAGATACGCTTCGTGATGGCGCCGGCGACCGTCGTGGTCTCGGCGACCACGCCGCCGGCCGCGTCGTAGGAAGCCTCCACCACCTTCTTTTCGGCAGGCCACTCGGTCGTCGAAGAGACGGGCGTGCGTGACTCACCCGCGTAGGCGAGCCGTTCGCGGGACACGAGGCCGGCCAGTCCGCTCTGCTCGCGTACCGCGGCCCGGCCGGCTTCGTCGTAGCGAGTCGTCCTCGATGCATCTCCATCGCGCGTGCGTTCCTCGGACACCGCGGCTCCGCCGGCCACGGATCCCGTACCGCCCGCGGCCTGGCTCTCGGTGCGCAGGCTCCCGTCGGCCGCCGTCCAGCGCACTTCGCGCAGCCGGCCCGACGGAGCGGTGACGTACTCCGCCGTGGTTGAGGGCGACCCGTCGGCAGCGAACACCCTGACCCGTACGAGCCGGCCCGATGCGTACTCGAAGACGGACCGGCTCGAGGGCAGACCGGCCTTGAACAGCTCCTCCTGCAGCAGTTCTCCCGCGGCGCCCGAGAGCCGGCGAGCCGTGATCGCTCCCCCGCGCTCCTCCCGTTCCTCGGTCCTGCCGTCCGCCGACCGGACGAGGGTCCAGCGCCGCTGCTCCGTTCCGCCGCTGAACAGGCGGCGAGTCTCCACCCAGCCTCCGCTGCTGCCGGTGCGCTCGACGGCGAGGACCCACGGGAACTCGTCGGTCCGGAAGGCGGGGATCGGCTCGATGGCCAGGCCCATCTCGTCGGAACGGAACCAGCGGGCATCGGCGGACACCCGGGCGGCGAGGAGCGCGGCGAGCGCGAGGAGCGAGATCCGGACGGCGCGTCTCATCCGAGCAGGCTTTCGAGGTACCGCTCGATGTCGAACGGCTCGAGGTCCTCGGGTTTCTCCCCGATGCCGACGAAGGCAAACGGCACGCCGAGCGCGCGCGAGATCGGGACGACCATCCCGCCCTTGGCGGTCGAATCGTACTTGGCCAGCACCATGGCGTCGACGCCCACGGCCGCGTGGAAGACCTCGGCCTGCGCGAGGGCGTTCTGACCCGTCGTGGCGTCCAGCACGAGGAGGCGCCGCGAGGCGTCGCCCGGCGCCTTCGCCCGCACGATCCGGTCGATTTTCGCCAGCTCCTTGACGAGCGCCTCCCGGTTGTGCAGCCGGCCGGCCGTGTCGGCGATCACGAGCTCCGCCCCCCGGGCCCGGGCGCTCGCGATGCCGTCGAAGATGACCGCCCCGGGGTCTGCACCCGGCTCCTGCGCCACGACGGGCAGGCCGAGCCGCTCGCCCAGCAGGCGCAGCTGGTCGATGGCCGCGGCCCGGAACGTGTCGCCCGCTACGAGCACCGTGGACTCGATGCCCTGGCTCCGCTGGTACCATCGGGCGAGCTTGGCGATGGTGGTGGTCTTCCCCACCCCGTTCACCCCGAGCACGAGCAGCACCGTCAACGTGCCCCGGGGCAGCACAAGAGGCCTGGCCACGACCATACCTCGCAGGCGCGCGCGCAAGAGGCCGACGACCTCGTCGCGGCCACCGGCCCGGCCGGCCTTGAGCTCCGTGCGGAGACCGTCCACGAGCTCGGCGGAGATGCGGGCTCCGATATCCGCCTCGACCAGCGCATCCTCGAGGTCCTCGAGGAGCCCCTCGTCCACGCCTCCCCGGGCGAACAGCTCGCGCAACCGTTTCGCCAGGCCCCGCAGCGGCATCACGGTTTTTCCCCCAGGCCCGCTGACCGGTCGGCAGACCTGACGTAACGCACGATGTTGTACACGGTCCACCCTGCGAGCACGACGCTGACTCCCAGGCCGCCGAGATACGCGTAGTAAAAACCCAAGCTGAAGCCGGCCGCCCGCGCGGTACCCGCCGTGTCCCCCTTGCCTGACAGCCGGCTGGCCTCGGCAGCCCAGTCGACGGCCCAGCTGTAGGTGTAGAACGGCACGGGCAGCGACAGCATGAACCAGCCGAACGATCCATAGAACCGGTCCCGCGAGGCCTTCTGCTGCGCGTCCGAATGCATGGTCGCTTCTGAAAGCGAGAACGAGATCTGCGCGGGCGAGGACGGACCGACCATGAGCGCAGCCTCGGGACCGTCGGGCAGCGAGACGACGAGCCGGGCCCGCTCGCCGGGCCGGGGGATGTCGAGGGGCGTCCGTCCCTGCCACACCGCGTCCAGCCAGGCGTCCGCGCCGGGCGGATCACTCGCCACGGCGATGGTGCCGAGGTCCAGCGCCTCGAGGGCGATCGCGAGGGAGGTCACGGTCCCCGCCGGGAGGTCGACCGTCCGCACCTCCTCATGGTATCCCGGCGCGCTCACCCTGATCTCGTGGCTGCCCGGTTCGAGATCGTCGAAACGGGACCGGCCCGTGCCGGGGGGGATGCCGTCGACGAGCACCGAAGCTGCCACCGGCTGCGCCGCCACCGCGAGCGATGCCCAGGGCCTGCCCAGAAGCAATCCGGCGAGCCCCCGCCCCGCATCCGCGACCCGGTCGTACAGCTCCCCCCGGGTCGCGGCATCCCGCCAGGTGAAGACCACGGATTCCCGGGCTGCGTCCCAGGCCCACACGTCCACCAGGAAATAGCCGGATGCTTCGCGCACCGATCCACCCACCAGCAGGTCGACGTCCTCCCGCGACGCGGTTTCGCCACGCGAGCCGAACGGCGCCGCGAGCAGGAGGCCGGGCTCCGAGCCGTCCTTGAAGGTGATGGGTTTCGCGTCGGGCACGTCGACTGCCGACGGGTCGAGGCCGTCGAGCCACGCGAGCCGGTTCATCGCGTCGGAGAGCGCGTCCGAGGCCACCGGTGAGGCCGGCGCGGCGGCCTGGGTCTCGCGGAACGCGGCAGCGTCCCGCGCATCGCGGAGGCTGTCGAGGGAGGCGAGCAGCGTACGGCGTTCGCGGGCGATCGCAGCCCGGGCAATCGCCGCCCGGCCGTCCGCGTCGATGGCGTGCGCGTCGAGCCCCGCGACCTGGTCGCGCAGCATCAGCGGAACGCTCCAGGCGAGCCATGCGTCGCCGGGGGCGAGCCCTTCCCCCCAAAAGGCCGTGATCCCCACGGTCCATCGCTCACGGGTGTCCACCGGGGGCGTGAACGGCGCGGCCGCGGCGCGCGCGAGCGTCATCGGACCCGCAGCCAGGAGGAGGAAGACGGCGACGGCGCGCGCGGGCGACGAGAGCATCAGACGATGTCGAGCGCCTTCTTGAGGGCGGAGATGATGCGCTGAGGCTGGAACGGTTTGACGATGAAGTCCTTGGCCCCGAGCTGGATGGCCTGCACGATCAGCCGCTGCTGGCCGAGCGCCGAGCAGATGATGATCCGGGCCGCCGGGTCGTGTTCTCTGATCTTCTTCAGGGCGGTGAGGCCGTCCATGCCGGGCATCGTGATGTCCATCAGCACGACGTCGGGCCGCTTGTCGAGGTAGACGCGGATCGCCTCTTCGCCGTTGGACGCCTCGCCCACCACGCGGAAGCCGGCCTTCTCGAGGATATCCCGTAGCACGATCTTGATGAAGGCCAGGTCGTCGACGATCATGACGTTGACCGCCATCGCTCTCCCCCCCTCCGCGGGCGTCCGCTACCGGCCCAGCCACTGCATCTTGAGCCACGCCTCGATGAACCCGTCGAGGCCCCCATCCATGACCGCCTGGATGTTGCCGACCTCGTACTTCGTGCGGTGGTCCTTCACGAGGGTGTAGGGCTGGAACGTGTACGAGCGGATCTGGCTGCCCCAGGCGATCTCCTTCTTCTCGGACCCGAGCTTCTCGCGCTCCCGGTCCCGCTCGCCCTTGTAGTGCTCGTACAGGCGCGAGCGCAGCACCTTCATGGCAAAGGCCTTGTTCTTGAACTGGCTGCGCTCGTTCTGGCACTGCACCACGATGCCTGTGGACAGGTGCGTAATGCGCACCGCGCTGTCGGTCTTGTTGACGTGCTGGCCGCCGGCGCCGCCGGCCCGGTAGGTGTCGATGCGCAGCTCCTCGGGCTTGATGTCCACGTCGATGGTGTCGTCGAGTACCGGGAAGACGAACGCCGAGGCGAACGAAGTGTGACGGCGCGCGTTGGAGTCGAACGGCGAGATGCGCACGAGCCGGTGCACGCCGCTCTCCGACTTCAGGTACCCATAGGCGTAGTCGCCGTTCACCTGCACGGTGACGCTCTTGATGCCGCCCTCCGCTTCGAGCAGGTCGATGATGTCGACCTGGTAGCCGTGGCGTTCCGCCCACCGTGTGTACATGCGCAGCAGCATCTGCACCCAGTCGCACGCCTCGGTGCCTCCCGCGCCCGAGTGGATCGTGAGGAAGGCGGACGCGGGGTCGTTCTCGCCCGAGAGCAGCTCCAGCACCTTCAGCTCCGCGTACCGCCCCTCCAGGCGCCCGCAGGTTGCCGCGAGCTCCTCCTCGAGGGACGCATCGCCTTCCTCCGCAGCGAGCCGGTGGATGCCCGCGAGGTCGTCGAACTGCGAGCGAAGCCCCTGCCAGGGCTCGTAGCGTCGCTTCAACGCCTTCAGGCGCCCGAGCGTCTCGCCCGCGCGCTCCTTGTCCCCCCAGAAGTCCTGGCGGGCCGTCTCGCGCTCTATCTCCGCGATCTGCTGCTTCAGGGTCTCGGGGTCAAAGACCCCTCCAAGTCTCGTCGATCCGGGCGCCGAGTCCCTGGATCCTGGTCTCGAGTTCCGCGAGCATGTCCTACCTCGTCACCACCAGCCGGCGCCACCGTTTCTCTTTCAATACCGTGATCGCGAGCGTGCCGCCCACGGGGTACTGGTAGAACCGGAGGCTGTCGTCGGCGTCCATGACCCGGTCGAGGTCGTGCTTCAGCCGGCCCAGGGCGTCCTCGCTCACCGCCGCGCTTTCCCAAGCGTCCCCGAGTACCCGCTGGAACCCGTACCGGACCAGCAGCTCCTCCGCCGCGCGACGGTGGTCCTCCGCGGCGAACTCGCTGGCGACGGCCACGAACATGACGTGAGTGTAGGCAATCAGGCCCGGGGTGTCAAAGGGTGCCGGCGTTCTTCCCGGGTCATGCCGGCGTCCACCCGGGCGCGGCGAGGGGCCGGGACGCCGCCTCGAACTCTTCCTGCAGCCTTTCCACAAGCTCCCTCACCGGGACGATCCCCCGCTCCCTGCCGGCATTCGCGCCCACGAAGGCGAAGCCGTGCTCCAGCCTGCCTTTCTTCGCGTTCATCAGGGCCTGGGCGATGCAGTAGGGGGTGTGCTCGTGATCGCAGGTCCTCAGACAGTGGTAGGGGCATGTGTAGGGCTTCTTTTTGCCTTCGCCGACATCGTCGATGAACCGGTTGCGGATCGCCCTCCCCGGCATGCCCACGGGGCTGTCGATGATCACGACGTCTTCCTGTTTCGCCTCCAGATAGGCGTGCTTGAAGTCGATCGACGCGTCGCACTCGCTGGTGGTGACGAATCGGGTCGCCATCTGCACCCCCGCGGCGCCCATCTCGAGGTACTTCTGGATATCCCCGCCGGTATAGATCCCGCCGGCGGGCACCACGGGGATGGCCCGTCCTTGCGCCTCCTCGAACGGCCGCAGCTCCTTCATGACCTCTGGGACGAGTCTTTCCAGCGCAAAGCGGGGATCGGCGATCTGCTCCCGCTTGAACCCGAGGTGCCCCCCCGCCATTGGTCCTTCCACGACCACCGCGTCGGGGAGGTACCCGTGCCGGTCCAGCCATATCCGGGAGATGATCCGCGCGGCCTTTCCAGAGGACACGATGGGAACGAGCTTCGTCTTCCTGCTTCCCGCGAGGAACCCGGGAAGGTCGACGGGCAGCCCGGCGCCCGCGAAGATGACGTCGACTGCCTCCTCGATCGCCACTTTCACCATGTCCGCGAAATTGGTCATGGCGACCATGATATTCACGCCGAGAATTCCGCGGGTGGCCTCCCTGGCCTTGCGGATCTCCTTCCTCAATGCCCTGATGTTCGCTTCGAGGAAATTCTTGAGGAAATCCGGCTCGTCCATGCCGATTCCAGCCGTGCTGATGACGCCGATCCCGCCCTGGTTGGCAACCGCGCCGGCAAGCCCTGCCAGGGAGATGCCCACACCCATGCCGCCCTGGATGATGGGGATCTTCGAACCCAGTATGCCCGAGGCCAGCTTCGCGAGGCTCTTGAAACTCATTCACTTCATCCTTTTCGCCCCATCCCGAATACCGAGCGTCAAGCCTGCTCGAGAAGCATGACAACGTACCCTATCAAATTGATCAGATATAAACAAGAAATCATCATCTGATCAGTGTTTGATGCGCAAGTACTCATGGATGAGCGTGGGATGTGGCACGGGCCTCTGGACACGGCAGGTCCCGCCGACGACAATGACGAGGGGGGATTGCCTCATGCGACTCCGGACCTTTCCGCTGCTCCTCGCGCTCGCCGCGGCTTCAGCCGCCGCCCAGGTGGCGGGCCCGGCCGCCTCCGAGCTGACGGGCGAAGAGCAGCTCGCGGCCCGCATCACGGGCATCGCGGCCGCCGCGGCGGACGGCTCCGCCATCGAGGTGACCTTCGTGTCGTCCGATCCCCGGCGCGACCTCCTCGTGTTCTGGGGCACCGCGCCGATGACCACGGCCGAGGGCCTTCTGCGTTCCACCGCCAAGGCGCAGCTCGATGCCGGCGCCGTGCGCTACGCCGTCCCCGTGCTGCCGGGCACCGACTACTGGTTCGCCGTGCTCGACGCTGGACTGTACAAGGTGGGCGGTGTGCCCCTGGTGCCGGGCGAGAACACCACCGCCCGCGGAGTACGGGTACCGGCTGCTGCGGCCTCCTCCCCGGTGGCCGCTTCCACCCAGCGCAATCAACCCCTTCCCTCCCTCCAGCTCGGCGTCTCGGTCAGCACCGGACGGGAGGTGGAGACGGGAGGCCTGCCGGAGGTCCCGACCGAGCGGGGCGTGTCCCCCACGACCGCGCTGGCTATCGCCGAACTGCTGCGGGAAGCCGGACCGGTTCCCCGGCCGATTCTCAAGGTTCAGGTGCTGAGCGAGGACGTCGCAGGCGGCGACCAGGTGCTGCAGAGCGTGGCTTCCGGCGCCCTCGCGAGCGGCGACTGGGCCGGCGCGGAAAAGAAGCTGAAGGATTTTTTGAGTCTTCGCCGCACGCCCGAGCTCAGGGCCCTGGCCCGGTTCTACCTGGGCCAGGCCTACTGGTTCCAGGGCCGGCTGCGCGAAGCGTTCTTCGAGTTCCTCGGGTGCGAGGACACGCTCCCCCGCGAGTCCCGTGCGTGGCAGGATGCCTGCCTCGGCGGGCTCGCGGCCCGCAGCTGACCATCCGCGTAGCGTAAGGGCCCTCGGCCGACCTCAGCCCTCCCTGGATTGAGTCGGCCTTCCGTCCATCCATGGACTCGGCCGACCTTAACCATCCTTGGTCTGGATGTCCACTGCTTTCTCGAAGCCGATGCTCAGGTGGTTCTCCCAGGCGGTATTCGGTCCGAGATCGAGGTCCCACATCGGCACCAGGCACTGGCACTGGTACTCGGGCTCCCCGGCGCCCGGTGGCTCGGGCATGGTCTCGACCGGCAGGCTCCAGCAGCGGAACGGCGCGGCGGACGAGAGCGTGATGGACACGCCGTTCGGCACGTCGCGCAGGAGCAGCCCCGTGGCGGACTCGATCTCGCGGGCGTCCGTGCCGATCTCCGTCGACGCGTCCTCGCCGATCAGGAAGAGGCGGCCGTCGCCGGCCGAACGCGATGCGAGGGACACGTTGATTTCTACGCCGAGCCGCGTCCGAAGGCCCGTGTCGCCTCCGACGGCCACCCGGTAGTACACGTCGATCGAGCGGGGACGGAAGACGTAGCGCTTCTCGATGCGCACCGCCGCCTCGCGGCCGCCGGCGCGCACGGGGCCCGCGGTGCACAGCAGCACCTCGGGCAGCGTGCGGTTCAGCTCCGCGGTCTGCCACACCGTGCGCCCGAAGACGGCGGAATCGGTCGTGCCCGCGGCGAAGTCCGCGAGGCCGGACGCGTCGTCGAGGAAATGGTCGATGAAGGCGTGGCGCGGCAGCCGCTCGGCGTCCCGCCGGTCGCGCTCGCGGGACACGAGGGTGTCGAGGTAGTTCCATGACGCCGGCAGGAAATCCAACTCGAACAGCGCGCCGCCCCGGGCGTGGAGGTACGCGTTCAGCTCGGAACCCTGGTACAGGTACTCGGTGCCATTGTCCGCGTCGAAGTCGACCCCGATGATCGACGGCGCAAAGATCTCCGTCGCTCGGATGATCTTCTCGGCCTCGATCAGCGAGCGGTAGACCGCCTTGCGCTGCACGTTCGCGTGCAGACCGCCCGAGCCGCCGAACCAGTAGGCGTGGTGGCTCTGGCCCTTCCACAGCTCGTTCTGCGCCGCGCGCTTGCGGTAGCGGTCGCCGCGCAGCTGGTTCACGAGCACGTGGGTGTGCATCATCTTCGCGTACATGAGCCCGCTTTCGGGGTAGCGCACGAAGAACTGGCGGAAGTACCCGCCCGGCGGGGGCGTGCCCGCCCCGCCTTCTGCGGCGTCCCGGGCTTCGCGCCAGGCCTTCCGGCGGTCGGGGTCCAGCGACCACTCCGCCATGAGCTGCGACGAGCAGTTCGGGAAGTAGAGCCGGGAAGAGGGTGGTGAGGCACGAAGGTGCGCGCTCGGCGTCACCGGCTCGAGCCAGGACGCGTTCTCACGGACAAGGCCAAGCAGCTCCTCGAGCCAGCCATTCGAGGCGAACGGGGGACCCGTCCTGGCGCCGTCCCCGACGAGAGCGACGACCGTCGACGGTCCCCCGTAGGACTCGGCGATGGCGGCGAGCGCCGCCACGAGCCCGGCCGGGCTCATTGACGCGGCCCGGGCCAGGAGGCGCGTCTGCACGGGGATGACCGCCACGTGCTTGCCCTGGTCCTCGGCCACACAAGCGCGCAGCAGGTCGGAGCCTCCGGCGCCCGCGAGGCCGAGCTGCGTCTCGTCCAGGAACGTGTACTCCATGCCACCGGTCCGCAGCGTGGAGGCGAGCGACGGGTCCCACACCTGTTCGGCCAGCCAGCAGCCCCGGGGCCGGGTGCCAAAGCGCACCCTCAGCGACGTGGTCATCTTCTCCAGCTGGCCCAGCCGGTCGTTTGCGGGGATCATGGGGAGGATCGGGTCGTAGTACCCTCCGCCGACGATCTCCACCTGGCGCCGCCCCACCATTTCGGCGATCAGCATCACCAGCTCTGGGTGGCGCTCCTCGAGCCACTCGAGCAGCAGCCCGCTGTAATGCAGCGCGGCCGGCACCTCGGGGAAGGCGTAGAGTGTGCTGAGGAAGGGCCGGAGGGCTTCCTGGTAGACGGCCTCGGTCACCGCTTCCGGCTGCCCCAACGGAAGATGGCTGTGCGTCCCGATGATGACGGCCAGGCGGTTCATCGCGTCAATCCTACCGCACCAGGCC
Organism: Spirochaetota bacterium; assembly: GCA_026398635.1. Classification (GTDB taxonomy): domain Bacteria; phylum Spirochaetota; class Spirochaetia; order SZUA-6; family Fen-1364; genus JAPLSM01. The sequence continues at coordinate 50,081 of JAPLSM010000042.1, forward strand.
GGCGAGGAACACCTGGTCGAAGGCGGTGAAGGCGAGCGCGGCCAGCCCGGCCGAGACCAGCGCCCGCGGCATGCCGCTCATGGACGACGGTGCCTCCCCCGGCCCGAGCCGGTCCGCGATGCCTGTGAGGATCGACAGGGCGACGAGCAACCCGGCGCCGGCGGCGAGCCCGGCGACCAGGCTCTCAGTGAGCCCGAATCCCGACCGGGCCACGACGAGCACCGTACCGAGCGCGGCGACAGAGGCGCCCGACGGGCGGAGTACGGAGCCGAACAGGTCCGCGGTGCGAGACGTCACCCGGCGAAGGACGAGCCGGGCAAGCGAGGCGATGCCGGCCGTTGCAAGGATGATTGCGGGCGTCTGCATCCAGGCCACGCCGAGCGGCTCGAGCACATGCACGCGAAGGGCCCACATGGCAGCTGCGGAAGAGACCGCCAGCAGGGCGGACGCGAGACCGGCTGCTGCGGCACGCCGCAGGTCCAGCCCTTCGGTGGTTCCGGGATCGAGGCCGAGCATCCTAGCAAACAGCACGTGCTCCACCAGCGAAAAGGTGAGAAGGATACCCGGCCAGCTCATCCCGCGTCTCCCGGCGTCGTGCGACGAGCCCCCCGACGCGCAACGAAGCTGACGAGACCCGCAAGGTACCCGGCTGCGATCAGGCCGGCGAACGGCGAGAGCAGGCTTCGGGCCGGCGCATTCGAAAGTCCGGGCAGGCGGAACACCCAGCCAACCGCGACGCCGGGGAGCGTGAAGGTGCCGGCTCCGAGTGCCTCGCGCACGAGTGCGGTCAGGCCGGCACCGCCGAGGAACGCGAGACCCGCGACCATCGCTCGTGCAGCGGCGCGCCGAGTCCGGTCTTTTGGCTGCGCGTCCGTCAGCACGGCTGCCGCGACGGGCCCCGACATGACGACTACGGTGAGAGGGAGGTAGATGCCGAGGTCCGCGCTCACCGAGGGCAGCCAGGTCAAAGCCGCGAGGTCGGCCCCGCACGCGAGCACGGCGCCGGCGAGGAGGACCGCGAGCGAGCCCACTGCGGGGGGTATCCTGTCGGCGACGAGAGCGGCGACGAGAGCCGTCGCGAGCAGCGACACGATCGCTGCGGCGGACAGCCATAGGGCAGCGGACACCGTAACCGCGGCCGCGAGCGACGGGACGATCGCGGCGATCAGCTCGGGCAGGCCGGCGGTTCGGTCAGGGACCGGCGCAGCCGCGGACGGCAGCGGAGCTTGCGGATTCATCATGCGGACCTCCGGGGCCGGGTCCACCGGTCCAGCAGCGGGGAGAGGCAATTGCTGAGCAGCACCGCGAGGCCGATGCCCTCCACCGCGGAGCCGTGGAACCGCAGGAGGAAGGTGAGCGCGCCGATTATGGCTCCGAACGCAATCCTCCCCCACCGGGTCATGGGCGAGGTGACGGGATCGGTGGCCATGTAAAAACCCGCAAGCACGATCCCGCCCGAGAAGAGGTGGAACACCGCGCCGCCCCGGAAGAGGCCGTCCCCCGCCGGGATCCCTCCCAGGGCCCAAGCGAGCAGCGCGAAGACCCCGAACAGGGCAGCGGGTATCTCCCATCGGATGATGCGCCGCCACAGCAGTACCGCGGCGCCGGCCGCGAGCAGGATCACTGACGCCTCGCCGATGCATCCCGCGTGAAGGCCGGCGAGCATGTCGAGCAGTCCCCGTGGCGCGGCCATGCCGAGCGGCGACAGCAGGTGTGCGTTCAGCCACGAGACCACGGCATCGTCGGTACGGCTGAACGGGTAGCCGGCGGCAGTGAGCGCGGCGAACGGTCCCCCGGCGGATGCTCCCGCTGCCGCGGCGGCGGCCAGGGGCGTGGCCGCGGACACGGCGTCGGCGGACAGGAACCGCGTCGGCAGCCACGCGGACATCGCCGCCGGCCACGACAGCGCGACGAAAGCCCGGCCGGCGAGCGCGGGGTTCATCCAGTTCCTGCCCAACCCACCGAACCCCTGCTTGACCACCGCGATGCCGAAGCCGGCTGCAGCGGCCGGCACGTACCATGGGGATCCGGGCGGCATCGAAAGACCGACGAGCAATCCGGTCAGGAAGGCGGTGCCATCGTCGAGCGTGAACCGGCGTCTGAAGCCGGCCGTCACGAGCTCGGTTACGAGCGCCGAGCCGATGGCAGCGGCGAGCACCGTGGCCGCGGCTGGGCCGTAGCAGAGCACACCCCAGCCTGCGGCCGGCAGCAGGCAGGCGGCCGCGATCAAGGCGAAAGCCGGCGTGCGCATTCCCGCGTGCAGGTGCGGAGCGGCCGCGACGGCGACTCTCGGGCTCACTCAGCACCCCCGGCCGATCGGACCCGGGCTTCGCGCAGCCCGGCCGCAAGGGGGATGCGCGACGGGCACGCGTACGAGCAGCAGCCGCACCCCGTGCACTCCCCGAGCCCTTCCGTTGAAGCCCGTGCGAGCGCTCCGGACTCTGCGATCTCGTGCAGCCGCACGGGCACGAGCCCCCAGGGACAGGCATCGAGACACCGACCGCATCGCAGGCAGGGCCGCCGCCGGCCCCGAGCCAGGTCGCCCCGGGCGAGAAGCAGTACCGCGGGGACTTCCTGCGTGACGGGAACCTCCTGCCAGTCCGCGCTGCCCGGAAAAGCGTGACCCTGCATCGCGCCGCCGAACACGACCGCGGCCGGCCGGGCCACGAGGCCCCCGGCCTCCTCCACCAGCTCTCCGGCACGGGTACCGACGCGAACCTTGAGGTTCCGGGGCGCCCCGAGCGCCGGGCCGGCCACGGTGACGATGCGTTCGAAGCAGGGCTTGCCAAGAACCACAGCATCGCGCAGCGCGGCGAACGAGGAGACGGAGGTCACCACCGCGCCCAAGTCCAGGGCGGTGCCCCCGCGGGGCACTTCCCGGCCGAGCAGCGCCGCCGCGAGACGCGTTTCCTCTTCCTGCGGGTAGCGTCCGTCGAAGACCGCCACCTCGAGGGTTCCTCCCGACGCGCGGAACGCGGCCGCGACCGCGTCCGCAGCCTGCGCAGCATCGCCGGTCACGGCCAGGACGACCCGCCGGCACCCGAGCACCGCCTGCGCGATCCGCAGGCCTTCGGCGACATCCCCGGGCCGGTCCGCCAGCTGCCGGAACTCCGCGGCGAGCCACGGTTCGCTTTCCACGGCATTCGCCAGGAGCACCTGTGGAGACCGGCCCCGAGCCGTGGCGAACCGCACGGCGAGCGGCTCGCAATGGCCGTCGAGCGCAACGCCCGCCTCCCCGACGATTGTGAGGATTTGCGAGGGTCCAAGATGCGTCCAATCGCGCACGGGCCGAGGCCGGCCCGACTGGGCGAAAGTTCCGCCGAGCTCGATCACGACGGCCTGGCCGGTCGTGCCGTCGCTCAGGAGGACCTCGCGGACCTCGACCACCGCGCCGGGGATCGACGCGTGGACAGGCGCTGAACTCTGATCGGGGGGGCGGCCGATCAGCTCCCCCTCCGCCACCCGGTCGCCGGGCGCGACGAGGCAGACAGCGGCCGAACCCCCGCGCCGACGCATCGGCACCACAGCCACCGACGGCATGGCCGCGTTGACGATGGGGGCACGTCGGCTCTCCTGGCTGTGCGGCGGGAGATGAATCCCGCCCCGCGGGAACGTGAGGGGTTGCGTCATCGGGTGCGGCGCCTGCGGGCTGGCTCAGTTATCGCCCAAAGGCCGAGGCGCATCAAGAGTCGCCGCGCTGCCGGCCCGACGAGCGGCGCGCCAAGCAGGGCAAGGCATGCGAGCGCTGCCGGGACCGCCTGGAGGAGCGCGGCCCAGGGAGCCCGGAAGCGGACTTCCACCGCCCGGCGCTGTTCGATCAGCAGCCGTTCGACCGTACCGGACCGGAAACCGGCGACAGCCAGGTCGAGCCAGCCAGGATCGAACCGCACCACGGTGCGAGGCGCCTCGATGAGCGATCCGCCGCTCCCGTCCGCATACTCGCGCAGACGCACCCGTTCCTCTCGGGCCGGAAGCAGGGGCGAGGTGCCCTCGGCGGCACCGAATGCGATTGTCTGCAGCGAAGCGGCATGGCCGACAGCTTCCGCCAACCCCGGCAGCCGGCCTGCATCCCTGGCCCGAACAGCTGCCTCGATGCCGGTCCGGCTGCCGGCTCCTGCGAGGGACACCTGGCGCGGCAGCGGCACCTGCAGCCGGGACAAGCCCGCGGGCACCGTCACGAGGAGCCCGGCCGCCAGGGCGGCTGCGAGTGGAGCGAACACCGTACGCCGAGGCGGGGCCAGGATGGGCACCGGCTCGAACCGGCCCCTGCCCTGCCGCAACGGGGAGCGCAGCTGCAGGAGCGGCCAGGCGAGCTCAGCCAGCAGCTCGAGGCACAGCATGCTCGCGCCCATCCGTGTCGCCCGGTACACGGCAGCATCACCCGTGGCGATGACCGCGACGGCGACGCCGAGGAGCACGCCGATGCGCATCCCGGCCCGCCCGGACTGCGGGGAGGACCGGCGGCCATGCGCGTGCCGTACCCCGTCAGCCGCGCGGGGCATCCAGAAGTACAGCGCAGTGCAGACGAAACACAGGTCCGACGGCCCGCCGTTCAGGAGGCCTGGCAGCCAGGCGAAAATGCCGGCCGCCGCGAGCAGCAAGCCTCGACGAGTCTCCCGGCGCAGGCACCAGGCTACCGCAAGAGCGAAACCGAGCGCAGCGACCGGCACGGAGATCCTCGCGAGAGGCTCGAGCTCGAGCAGCTGCCAGCTGCCCCGCGGCACGCCGTCAGCATCGAACGTCCGGGCGAAGCGCAGCCAGGCCGCTATCCGACCGCGGGTCGCCGGCACGTAGGCTGCGACGAGCCTGCGACCGCCGTCCCAGGCCTGGAAATACCTGGGCACGCCTGACAGCCAGGCATCCATGCGCGAGTCGAGCGGGTCGAGACGGGCCTCCAGGGCGGCGACCCGCAGCGTCTCGATCTCGGAGAAGACGTCGATCCTGACGATCGCGGTGGCCCGGCTGACCGATCCCGGAGCGGCTGCCTGCAGGGCCGCTTCCACGGCAGGGGCCGCGGCCTCGCGGTAGAGCAGCACGTACCAACCCCGCCAGCCCGAGGTCGGACGGACCGCCGGGGACGGGATCTCGGGCACGAGCATCAGCGCCAATATCACGGAGAGCACGAACGGCAGGTTGCGGGGATCCAACACGATGCGTCGCAGCATGAGCGCGGACCGTCAGAGGCTGCAGAACGCGACAGCGATGAAGAAGCCGATCAGCGCGCCCACGATGACCTCGGGACCCGTGTGGCCGTGGATCTCCTTGACGGGCTTCACCCGGTGCTTCCGGTCCCGGGCGAGGTACCGGAGGAGCTGGTTGATGGCCCGCGCCTGCATCCCGGCCGCCCGGCGCACGCCGAGGGCGTCCCGGAAGATGATGATGGCGTAGAAGAGCGTCACGATGAACAGCGGCGTGTCCACCCCCTGCACGAAGCCCACGGACGTGGCCAGCGCCGACACGACTGCCGAGTGGCTGCTCGGCATCCCGCCGGTGGTCCAGAACAGGTTGAGGAGAATGCCCTTGGCAGTGCGCGGCCGGTTACGAAGCATCGCGACGAGGGACTTCAGGATCTGCGCGGTGAACCAGCTCGAGAACGCGGAGAGGAACACGGGGTGCGCGAACAGTCCGGTGAGTTGGTCGACGACGTGCAGGGTGGCCACCGGCGCGCAGTCTCCCGCCGCCCACTGTGTTTGTCAAGCCAGCGACGTGCGAAGCACGCGGCGATAGCCCAGGCGTAGCAATCGACAATCTTGACAAATCGTACGTATACTGTTAGTTTGCTCTGTAGAAGCCATCATAGCGGCATTGCTGCAAGGAGGGGTACGTATGATACGGAAGGTGAGCATCCTCGAGGTGAAAAGCGAACACCTCCACATCTTCTCGCGATTCGAGCTTCCCCGGATCGGCGCCACGCTCCTCGCGACGATCCTGCACGACCGCGGCCTCGACGCCGAGGCCCTGTTCCTGAGCCGCGCCGCCCTCCTCGCCCGGCGCATCGAGACCGACCTCGCGGGCATCTCGACCATCACCGCCACCGCGCCCGCATCCTACGCCGTGGCGGACGACCTGCGTCGGCGGGGCATCCCGGTGGTCTTCGGGGGGCCCCACGCGAGCTTCCAGCCGGAGGAGGCACTCACGCACGGCGACTACTGCCTCGTGGGCGAGGCCGAGCAGTCGCTGCCGATGCTCGTGGAGGCCCTGAACGGCGAGCGGACGCTGGACGAGGTGCCGGGGCTGGTGTGGCGCCGGGAGGGCATGGTGGTCCGCAACGCCCCCGCACGCCCCATCGACGACCTCGACAGCCTGCCGTTCCCCGACTACAGCCTCCTCGACATGGGGCGCCGGAGGATGGGAGCCTTCCTGCTCGGAGGCTCGATCGTGCCGGTCCAGACCTCCCGGGGCTGCCCCTACGACTGCTCCTTCTGCTCGGTCACGGGCATGTTCGGCAAGCGCTACCGGTTCCGCTCCACAGCGAACGTCATCGCCGAACTCGAGCGCTACCGGCCGAACCAGAACATCTTCTTTTACGACGACAATTTCGCCGCCAACTCCCGGCACACCCGTGAGCTGCTCCAGGCCATGATCGAGCGGAACTTCCGCTTCCACTGGTCAACCCAGGTGCGCGCGGACGTCGCCCGCGACCCCGACCTCCTGGACCTGATGGTCCGCGCCGGATGCAGCACCGTGTTCATCGGTTTCGAGAGCGTGGACCCGCGGGCACTCGCGGAGATGCACAAGGGTCAGTCGGTCGAGGAGATGCGCCACGCGGTGCACGAGCTGCACCGGCGCGGTGTCCACGTACACGGCATGTTCGTCTTCGGGTTCGACGCCGACAGCCCCGACACGGTGCACGCCACCGTGGACTTCGCCATCCGGGAGCGTATCGACTCGGTCCAGTTCCTGCTGCTGACCCCGCTGCCCGGCTCTGCGCTGTTCGAGCGCCTCTCGGCCGAGGGTCGGCTGAACGACCGGGACTGGGACGACTACGACGCGCACCACGTCACGTTCCGGCCCACCGGCTTCACGGCCTGGAAGCTTCAGCTCGCCCAGATCAGAGCCCATGCCCGTTTCTACTCGTGGGCTCGGGTGCTTGGCCGGCTGCTGCACGGCAAGCTCGCCGGGTTCCTCGTCGGCGTCTACGCCCACGGGCTCAACCGGCGCTGGAAGTGGAAGGAACGACGGTACCTCAGGGCCCTGCGCCGGCCGATGAACGCCGGCCGGACGCTGCCGGCCGCGGGCTGAAGACCGCGCGGGGGGCGACCCGCTTGCCGCGGCCGCGCTGGCGGGTATGATGGTACGCGTGGCCGATTCGCGGCGGGGCCGCTCCCCCGGACTGCTCGCTCGACTCCTGCCCTGGCTGCAGCGCGGTCCCCAGGTGTACGCGCTCGTGGGCCGCAGCGGCACCGGCAAGAGCTACAAGGCCCGGGCGATCGCGCAACGATACGGCATCGAGCTCATCATCGACGACGGTCTCATCATCAGGAACGGCACGATCATCGCGGGCCGGTCGGCCAAGCGCGAGAAGGGCATCATCAGCGCCGTGCGCACGGCCGTGTTCGCGAATCCCGACCAGGTCGCGGACGCGCGCCGCGTGCTCGCCGCCGAGCGCTTCCGGCGCATCCTCGTCATCGGCACCTCCCTGAAGATGGTTCAGCGGATCGTGGCAACCCTCGAACTGCCGGCGATAGTACGGATCATCCCGATCGAGCAGGCGGCCAGCCGTGAGGAGATCGCCCGCGCGCTGCGCGTGCGGACCGAGCAGGGCAAGCACATCATCCCGGTGCCTTCCGTGGAGATCAAGCGCTCCTACCCCCACATCTTCTTCGAAAGCATGAAGGAGCTGATCGCGGGGACCCGGCGGGGCTTCGGCCGCAGGCCGCAGGACGCGCATCTCGTCGAGAAGACCGTGGTGCGCCCGCCCTACAGCCGCCCGGCCAGGGCGAAGCTAAAGCCCGCGGCGAAGCCTGACGCGGCGGCTGCGCCGACCGACGGATCGGCTCAGCTCGCGCCCAGGGCGAAGCCCGACGCGGCGGAGAAGCCCCTCGTTGCGCGACCGGAGACCTGAAAAGCGTTTGACAGCCCCTCCGGGCGGCACTACTATCGGACAGCAGGGGGCCGCATGCGAACACCCATCGCCGTCATCCTCCTCGTCCTCGCCTGCGCCGCCAGCTCCGCGCAGGAAGCGAAGCTCTACGTGGCCGAGTCTGCACACTACCGGGTCAGCGCCGAAACCTCCCAGTCCCAGGCCGACGAGGTGGCCCGGCGCATGGAAGCCGTGCTGCGCCTCGCCAACGACATCTTCCACTTCGACCTCGAACGCCTCCCCGCGAAGATGCGCGTGCGCCTCTTTCGGGACGAGGTCGCCTTCAACGCCTACCTGAAACCGATCGCCGCACAAACCCGCACGGATTTCGTTTTCCTCGCATACCCCGAGCCCGAGAAATCGGAGCTGTTGTGCTTCCCGCGCGCGGAGAAAGCCTTCTCCGCATCGCTCATCCACCAGGCCGTGGTGCAGCTCTCCCGGTCCTACATCGTGAACACGCCCGTCTGGCTCCGCGAGGGCGTAGCCGCGTACCTCGAGGCCGCCGCATGGGACGCGAAGACCTCCTCCTGCCTGTTCCGGCCGAACCTCGCGTGGCTCGACCCGCTGCGCGCTGCCGTGCGCGGGGAGACGGCCCTCGTGCCGCTCGCGGACCTGCTGGTGTTCACCCGGGAGAGGGCCCAGGCGAAGCTCGACATCTTCTACCCCGAGGCGTGGGGGCTCGTGCACTTTCTCGTGAGCTCGCCGGACCGCGGGCACAACCGCATCCTCTGGGACGCCGTCTCCTCCCTCGAAGCGACGTCATCGCTCGAGGAAAACTCGCAGGCCGTGCGCAAGAGCGTCTTCGGCTGGCTCGGGGCAGAGAAGGTCTTCCAGGACTTCAAGGCGTACATCCTAGGGATGAAGAACTCCACCGATCTGGCACGGGAGGGAGCCGAACTGTACGCGAAGGGTGATCTGGACATGGCGAAGGCTTCCCTGCTCGCCTCGGTCGACCTCGACCCTGCGGGCTCCACGGCCCTCTACTATCTCGGCCTGGTAGCCTACGGACGCCGGGAGTACGCGGAGGCCGAGGGCTGGTACCTGCGCGCCTACGACGCCGGCGCGGGCGCCGGCCTCATCAACTACGCGTTGGGCGTGAACGCCTTCGCGGCCGGGAAGTACGACACCTCGTCGAAGTACCTGAAGCTCGCGCGCGATGCCGACCCCGGGTTCTATGCGGAGAAGGTCGACGCCCTGCTCAAGAGGCTTGAGGGCCTGAAGTAGACTGCCCGACGTCGCGCCGGGGTCCTCGACGCCTGCCGCCCCGCCGGTGGCGCTTCTTTTTCGGCGGCACGAGTTCCGCCCCGATCTCCTGCAACACATCCAGCGCGGCACGTGCCAGGTCACGGCGCGAGGGAAACAACGGCTCCGAGGCGGTGCGGAGGTAGTGCGCGATGACGATGTCGGGCTCCGGGCCGACGAACCGCGCGCGCTCCGCCAGCAGCAGGTCGCGGAACAGGAATGAGAACAGGGCCTCCCGCTCCAGGGGCCGGCCGGCACGGGTCTCGTCGTCGAGCGCCGCGAGCCGGACGCCGAGCGATGAATCCGCGAGTTTCCGGGCGGTCGGCCGCAGGCTCGCGTCCACGGCCGGCAGCAGCACCTCGGTCACCCGGTAGCGCCACGCCAGCTCGAGAATGTCAGCGGCATTGCCCGAGGCGAGGATCTTGTACACCTCTTCGGTGACCCGCTCGCGCGAGCAATCGAGCAGCCCCCGGCGCAGCCGCTTGATGAGCATCCCCATGCCCATCGTGATGGGGAACCCGGTGTAGCTGGCGTACTTCAACGCCCGGATCATGCGTACCGGGTCCTCGTTGAACGACTCCTCGGCGTTGCCCAGGGTGCGCAGACGCCTGCGCCGCACATCGTCGAGGCCGCCCACGTAGTCCACGATCTGCTCGTCGAGCGGCTCGTAATAGAGCGCGTTGATCGTGAAGTCGCGCCGACGCGCGTCCTCCTCCATCGTCCCGAAGAAGTTCTCGGAACCCTCCCGCATCTCGGCCCGGAAGGTCGTCACTTCCACCCACTTGTCCCGGCCGAAGTAGACGTGCACGATGCGGAACCGCCGGCCGATGAGGCGCGCGGTGCGGAACAGGCGCCGCAGCTGCTGCGGGGTGGCGTCCGTGGCGATGTCGAAGTCCTTTGGCTTGCGGCCGACGAGCAGGTCGCGTACCGCGCCGCCCACGATATAGGCGTGGAAGCGCGCCCGGCGAAGTGTCCGGCACACCCACAGCGCGTCGGGGTCCACGAGATGGTGCTCGAGGCCGTGCTCGTCGCGCGTGTAGATGTGGGCTTTCTTCTCTACCGTGCCGTTTTCTGAACTACCGTATCTGAGGAGCAATGTGCATTCCCTGATGAAAAACGGATATCGTGCCCCCAAGGTAGCCACCGGTCCGGGGAAGGT